>CALLJK010000015.1 GCA_938091745.1 Candidatus Bipolaricaulota bacterium | reverse complement strand
AATGAGGCCTGGGGGCTGGCCTTAAATTTAGATCCGGGATTGGAAGGCCAACCGGATCAGTGCAACGTCAAAGCACCTGGGGAAGAGCAAACCCTCGTTGATCCAGAGATCACTGGGAGTGGGAACATCTTTCGCGACAACGGCAAAGGTGATCTCTGCCCGCCCGACTACCCCTGGCCGCCGGGGTTCAGAAAGTAGCTTTTCAGAAGCTACTCATAGCGTAGCGCCTCAACGGGGTCGAGACGCGCTACCCGCGCCGCCGGATAGACCCCAAAGATCAGCTCTACTATCAGCGAGAACCCCAAAGCTAAAAAGACAGCTCTATTCATCAAAAACCTCCTTGATGGAGAAGCTGAGACCCCAAGAGTTCTTGTATCTCAAATACGCGACGGCGAGTCGATATAAGGCCGCGCGACGCTCGCTCTCGAACTCGCGCATCTCAATGAGAAACTCCTCCCAATCAGTAGGGCTGAGCAGCCCGCGCTCAAGCTGCTGCTCTTTCATCGCTTGTTGCAGAGCGATCAGTTCGCCCTTGAGCGCTAATACCTCGAGCTGGCTATACGCTTCGGAGAGGGCATTGCGCTGCGCAAGCAGCTCCAATCTGACAGTCTCTCTTGTAGCTTTGAGCGTCTGTTGAGCTGCAGCGAGTGCCCGTTGGGCTTCTGCTTGCTTCAGCGTTTGGTCTGTGGAGAAGCTGTAGCGAATGCTGATGCCCGCACCCCAGCCAGCGCTTTGTGGATCGTAGCTGACAGTGAATCCCACTCGAGGGAGTGCGTCTTGCTGCGCTTTGCTTACGGTACGCTCGGCTTCTGCGACCTGCTGTAGCGCTCGGCGCACCCGCGCGTCTTTGGAAACGACTTCGGGAGTGATCTCTACATGCAGAAGCACTTCAGCAAGGTCTTTTAACTCGGCTTTGACAGAGGGAGCTTGCCAGGAGGGTATCTTCTCGAGCCCATACGTCACAAGAAATCTCTCTTGGGCGAGGGCGAAGTCACGCTGCAGCTTGGCCAAAGTCAGCTCGCTCTGACGCAACTCGATCTGCGCTGCGAGAAGTTCTGTCTGGCCGGCTTGGCCGCTTGTGACTCTGCTGCGCACAGCGTCCAAGCGCTTTCTGCTGAGATCAACTCGTGCTTGAGCAATCTCGATGGACTCTTGAGCTATGGTCAGCTCTAAAAGATCGCTGAGCGCGTTGAGAATAACTTGGCGTTGCGTCTCGGAGAGGGTCTGTGTCGCTTCTTCGAGCGCTCTTTGGCGATGATCAAGCTCTAGCGCTGCGTCGGTGAGCTTTAGATCAAACAGCAGGGGCTGAGTCGCTTCACTATAGAGAGAACTCTGGAAGCTCCCATTGACGTAGCTCATGCTTCCGGTGTAGCTGAAGCGAAGCGTTGTGCCGGTGGGCAGGCTCAGCCCTACCGAGAGCGTGGCGCTGCCCTGGACGCTGCTTCCGGAAAAACTGATGGGCATGGCACTCACAGTGAGTTGTGGCATCCAGATGCTCTGGCGGACGAGCTTCAGCTCTCGCTCAGCGGCTGTAACATCATCTTGCGCTTGAAGGATCGCCGGCGCACGCTGCGCTATCTGCTGAATGATCTCAGAGATGGGCTGTGCGTGAGCCGAGACGACGCAAAGCGTTACCAAAATCATGACAAAGAAGGAGCGCTTCATAGCATAGAGATTATACTGAGATTGTGGGGAACTCGTGAGGGATAGAAAAGTAGGGGCGTCCAACCGGACGCCCCTCTGCGAAGATAGCTATAAGCCTAAGCCGAGAGAGATGCCCTTGAAGATCTGACCCACGGTCAGGGTCTTCAACCATCCCGACTTGGTGAAGACCGTCGTCCCGATGAAGAGATAGTCCCCAAATTGCCTGCTCACGCTGAGAGTATCCGACGCGAAGCCCTCGGCGGTGTAGACGGTCATGCGCGCGATAGTCCATTCTTGGACGCTGAGTGTCATTTGCCAGATCTCTTGGGCTAGGCCTGACATCGTCAGCTCCGTTGTGCGCGTGATTGAGACTCCTTGGACAGAGAAGCCCATTGTGAACGCTTGCTTCGCAAAGCCCTGCAAGGTCATAGTAGTCGCGCTGGAGAGCAAGACGCCCTCAGCTGTCGCTGTGGCTGCGCCCAGCGTCACGCTGCCAAAATTGAACGTGAACTCTGGTAGCAATGTATAGTCGTACGCGAACGCCACAGAGAGATCAAGCCCAGCGTACTTCGTGCTCACGGTAGTCTGATCGTGAAAAGCGCCCTGGGGGTCAAGAACCGACTGGTCGAGGATAGTGAAGTCCCCCAACTTCCCTTGCGTGATCATGACGAGCTGCTTCATAGCGAATGGCATCAGGGCCAAATCAAGCCGCCCGCTCATCTGCCAGCCTTGGATGACAGTCTGGGCTTGCACCGAGCAGAACGTTTGATCGAGTGCAACCCCCGAAGGTGTGATCGGAAGACCGACAGAGACGGTCATGTCTATTGTCTGCGCTGCAGTGGTCACGCTCATTCCCAGCGCGACAATCAGGATGAATAGTCTCTTCATACCGACCTCCTTTGCTCAGTGTCTAGCGTAGCGGGGACATGTGGGCTTGTCAGTCACAGATGCTACACATCATGGCAAAGCGCTGTCTCTTCGCTTACAATAGTGGACAATTCTTTGTACACGGAAGGAGCCTTATGAAGCTATCTCAGAGGGTAATGCAGCTTACACCGTCGGCAACGATGGCCGTCAAGCGCGCGGCCGATGAGCTCAAGCGTCGCGGGATTAATGTTATCGATTTAGGGCCGGGGGAGCCCGATTTCCCTACACCAGAGCACATTAAGCGTGCGGCCGAAGAGGCGCTCGCGCAAAACTTTACAAAATACACGGCCGAGACCGGCATCTGGGAGCTGCGCGATGCCATCGCCCAAAAATATAACAGAGAGTACGGTACACGCTACGCAGCCGAAAATGTGCTCGTCACCAGCGGGGCGAAGCAGGCCCTCTATAATATCGCGGTCGCGCTCTTTGAGCCAGGTGATGAGGTGCTCATTCCCGTCCCGTATTGGGTGAGCTACCCTGAGCAAGTCAAGCTCGTCGAAGCCACGCCCGTCTTTATAAAGCCAGACAGAGACTTTCAGCTCAGCGCCGCTCTCATCAAAGACTATATTACACCGCGCACTAAGGCGCTCATCCTCAACTCGCCTAACAACCCCGCAGGCACCGTGCTCGACCGAAAACAGCTTCAAGAGATCATCGAGCTTGCTCGACAGCATAAGCTCTGGGTGATCTACGACGAGTGCTACGAGAAGTTTATCTATGAAGGCGAACACGTCAGCGCCGTGGAGTTTGACAGCGAATTCGTCATTGCAGTCAATTCGGTGTCCAAGACGTATGCGATGACCGGCTGGCGGTTGGGTTGGTCTGTGGCGCCGAAGGAGCTCACCCAAGCCATGGCTGCAATCCAGAGCCATGTGACGTCACATCCAACTTCGATCTCTCAGAAGGCCGCGCTGGCAGCCATCACAGGGGATCAGTCGTGCGTTGCAGCTATGCTCTCCGAGTATCGGCGGCGACGGGAGGTCGTGCTGAGCGAGCTAGAGAAGATCGAAGGAATCGACTTTGCCATACCTCAAGGGGCGTTCTACGTCTTCCCCGAGGTGTCGAGCTTCTTTAATGGGGAGGCGAAAAACTCTGTAGACTTAGCGCGTTATCTGCTCAATAAGGCGCACGTTGCGGTCGTCCCCGGCGCGGCGTTCGGTGCGGACAGCTATGTAAGACTTTCGTATGCGACGTCGCTGGAGCAGCTGCGCGAGGGCTTAAAGCGTTTTCGCGAGGGTTTAGCTGCTTTACGGAGCCTGGAAGTCCGAGCTTAAGATCACCTCGTGAATCTCCAAGATATTTTTGCCGGTGAACATCTCCTTGGGCGGGGGCGGATTGGCCGAGTGGGCTTTTTCGAACTCTGGGCTCTTCGTCCAGTTCTCGAACGCCTCGTAGCTCTCCCAATACGTCATCGAGATATAATAATCCCCTTGGATGGGCTTGAGCAGCTGAAACTTCACAAACCCCGGCATCTGCTCGACGAGTCTTTGACGATTTCGGAAGCGCTCCTCGAACTGTTTTTCATAGCCCTTGGCGACGGGGATGCGATTGGCCACGACGATCATGCTATCGTTCCTCCTGTTCGGGGGAGATTATACTCGATGGTCGCTTCAGATGCACAACGTCGCTATAATATATATCATGCCGAATCGAGCTCAAGATTGGTTGAAGCAAGCTGAACGCGATCTCCAGCAAGCCGAAGATTCTCGTCGCGGAGGATGGCACGAGTGGGCGTGCTTCATCGCTCAGCAAGCCGCAGAGAAGGCGGTCAAAGCCCTGCATCTGCGTTTAGGCCAAGAGGCCTGGGGCCATGTCGTCGCCCGCTTACTACAGGAGCTGCCTCTCAGTGTGCCTGATGCGTTGATTGAAAAGGCTCGCGTCCTTGACACGTTTTATATTCCTCCGCGCTATCCTAATAGCCATCCGTCTGGAGCACCGTTTGAGCACTACGGCCCTCTCCAGAGTGGGGAAGCGATCCAATATGCCCGTGAGATCCTTGAATTCGTCCGTGCTCAGATGGCCTGATGCTCACACAGTTGATCAAGCCGTGCGTCGCTGGGCTGAGCAAACAGCTCAAAGACACCCTGAAGTCAAAAGCATCGGCTACTTTGGCTCTTATGCCCGCGGCGACTGGGGGGTTGGAAGCGATCTCGATGTCATCGTGATTGTGGAACACTCCCACGAGCCTTTTGAAAGACGAACAGCTCACTGGGACACGTTCGCGCTGCCTGTCCCTACTGATTTGGTGATCTACACCCTCGGGGAATGGGAACGCAGCCCTTTACGAGGGCGCCTACAAAAAGAGATCATTTGGGTCTATCCCCTGACAGAGTGATACTGAGATCCTCTCTCAACTCACCGGCGTTCCCTTGATCCATTTTTGCAAGAGCGCGAGCATTGTCAGGTCGTCAATCGTCTTGTTAGTACCAGGAACTGTCTGCTGCTTGATCCAATACTGCAAGGCTTGAAGCATCTCCAGATCGTCTATGATCTTATTGTTGTTTGTGTCGAGGGCTTGTTCAATGGTCTTAGTGGTCGGTGGAGGAGCTTGGTCAGAAACGGTAAACTGGACAGTATCCTCAGCTATACCGCCTTTGCCATCGGAAACTATGACCCTCATGATATGCGTTCCCTCAATTGGGTTTGCCCACTGTACATTCGGTGCTATAGCCCTAATTTGCTCTACACCGTTCAAGAACCATCTGTATGTCAGCGGATCCCCATCTGGATCGGAAGCCGTGGCATCAAAATAGATCGTGTCTTCAGGGGTTGGGTTTTGAGGTGAGTATGTCAATCTGACTGTTGGGGGACGATTGGCAGCCGCAGGACAAACGACGACACCATACTCAGTGTTTCTCGCGTCGTTTTTATAGTACACCTCTGCTGATACGCTGTCCACATCCTCCTTGAACACGGACACTGTGCCGTCTTGCTGAGTCTGGTCATTCATAGTCACCCAATACCGGTGACTGCTCTTGAACTCAAAGGGACCATCACTCTGCCAGTTCACAGGCGAGCCCATATTATCGATCTTTGCAGTCCATACTTGATACATTCCTGGGGCTACCAGATGCCCTGCTAGCTGAGTTCTAGCGCTCACTCTGAACCATCTCATAGGAGGACAAGGCCCTTGGTCTGTGGGAGGCGGGGGGAGAGTGTCACCATCTACTACGACCTCCCAGCGAAACTCTTGGCCTGAACTTGTGTGACGAGCTATGAGCCAGTATCGTCCGCTCGATGGTATAGGGACCCAGCCTCCCTCGGACACGGTGTACACACTGCTCTCCCAGTAAGAACTCGCATCAAGATAGACACGAGTGGGTTGCCATTCACCGATGTAGGGGGGATCTGTCAGAAATTGGACTTCCCCAGATACACCCGTGACCCAGAAGGTCTTCCCTTGGCCCTTTGTTAGATTGATGGGGCCTGTTATAGGGCTACCGAACTCTTCTGTGGAGACGATCAATCCCCCACCTCCACCAGCAGGGCAGACGGTGACAGAGTAGGTTTTCGTGGAGGATCTATTGATATAGTGCACGAAGGCTACGTTCTGGGAAGAGTCCCAAAGATTTCCGTCAACCGTAGCTGAGCCGCTTTCAGAGATATAGATGGTGTATTTCCACCCTGCTCTGAATTGAGAGGGCGCAGAGCTTTGCCAATTCGTAGGAGAGAGACCCTCCCCTGTCCAGACGGAATACATACCCGGGGAGACAATGGGGCCAGCCATCTCGCTGTTGGGACTCAGGGTCATATATCTTATGGCGCAAGGTGGCCCTGCTGCTAGGCCTTGTTCGACAAAGGGTATCGCGCAAGCGAGAAGAGCGAGCGAGATCATTACACCAACCGCCAAGCGGCCCAAATCGAATGTGTGCATATGTTGTCCTCCCTTGATTTACGCGCTCTGACGGCAACGCATAAAAAATACATTTGAAGCTTAACATAGAATGAACGAGATAAGTATGACCTTTCTCACAAATAAACATGTTGGTAATCACATATGGTCAATCAGCCCATCTCTGATCTGCACTACTCGCGAGGCGCGCTCCATCACCTTGGGGTCATGCGTGGAGAAGACGAACGTCGTCCCCCGTTCTGTATTGAGAGTGTGCATCAGCTCGATAATTGCTTTGCCCGTCTCGGAGTCCAAGTTAGCCGTCGGCTCGTCGGCTAAAACTAACGCCGGCTTGGTCACGAGCGCCCGCGCTATCGAGACTCTTTGTTGTTGCCCGCCGGACATCTCGTCGGGACGGTGATGCGCTAAATCGCCGATCCCTAGGGCTTCTAAGAGTTCGTACACCCGACGGCGACGCTCCGCTGCCTCGACTCCTAATAACAGCAACGGTAGCTCGACGTTCTCGTAGGCTGTGAGCACCGGGACGAGATTAAACGTTTGGAAGACAAACCCCAAGCGCCGCCGCCGCACCCACGCTAGTTCTTTGGGAGAGAGCTTTGAGACATCTTGCCCCTCGATCACGATGCGCCCTGATGTGGGCTTGTCTAAACACCCGATGAGATTTAATAGTGTCGTCTTGCCTGATCCTGACGGGCCAGCAATACACAAGAACTCCCCGCGCTGAATCTCTAACGAGATCCCGCGCAGGGCTTTCACAATAGTGCGCCCCAGCGCATACTCTTTCGTGACGCGCTCAACTGTAACGACAACATCGCTCATGGCTTCTTACACGATTCTAAGAGCGCTTCTTTCGTGAACATCGAGTCTGGGAGGTCTTTGATCTCCATCTCTATGATGGTCATCACGGTCTTGGTGCCGGCCTCGAGCGCGTTTTCTATAGTTATTTTGCTCGGGCGCAACGCACCGGCAAGTTGCTTGCGCTCTTCGTAGAGAGCACGGCGCAGGAGCTTCCCCGTCTCAGTGTAGAACTCGGCCTTCAGGGGCAAGAAATTTTCTGTGTCTACCCAGTAGAGAATCCGTGCAAAGGGCACGGTCTCGTCCTTGGCCGTCAGTTCTAATTTATACGCGGAACGATCTTGGACTTTCTCTGTGCCCAAAAGTTTCGCGTTATAGTCCTTTACTAAATCTACTCTGAGCACGTCCGCGACGGTGAAGCTCGTGCCGAGCACGTTCTGTCGCGCGCTTAGCGGGACAATCCGACAATTTTCGGGGAAGAGAATGACGACCTCGTCGCCAACTCTCAAAATTTTCTGCCCCTTGGCGTCTTCAGGGGCGAGCACTTCGAGAAGCGCTTTATCGCTGCCTTTCTTGAAGACCCGCAGCTCATAAGCGCTGACAAGCTCGCCCTTCGCAAAATTCTCTAATTTATTCACGGAGACGAACTGCTCGGGATAACTCGACTCGACAGATCTTTTGAGGATCTCTTCGGCAGAGGGCTGCTGTGCCCAGCTGATAAGACTGATTGTGAGAACGATCCCAACTATGCGTATCGCGTTCATAGTACGCCTCCTTCTCTCTCACTTATTCGATTTCCTTGTCTTCCGTGCCCATCTCTGTGCCTTCTGTGATTCTACACATGGCGCAGGGCCTGCACCGGCTCCTGTTTGGACGCAATATACGCTGGGTAGAGCGCCGCCAATACGGCCACAATTTGCGCGAGCACAAAGAACATTACTAATGTGCCCCACGAAAACTCCGCGTAAAACGTCGTCCCTATCGGGACGTTGACGAACTGCGACGCTTGGGTGATCGTGATCCCTACAACCGAAAAGTATTTTAACAAGGCCCCGCCGATCCCAACCCCCATCAGCCCACCCGCTGCCCCCAAGATCGCGCTCTCTAAGAGAAAGAGCACTCTGATCTCCCCTGGCGTCATCCCCAGAGCCATTAGTGTTCCGATCTCGCGCACCCGCTCAAACACAGACATTAACATCGTGTTCACGATCCCCAGCGTCGCTATGAGTATTACAACAAACGAAATAATAGCCATAAGCTGCCGCCGTGCCGCGAGCAATTCGAAGATCGCTGCGCCTAGCTCGCGCCACGTCTGGACTTCTAAGCCGTCGTCATTGAAGCTTTGGCGAATCATCTGAGCGACGGAGTCGGCTTGATCGGCGTCGTTCAGCATCAACGTAATCTCTGTGACCTGTCCAGCCATGCGCAAGAGCTTCTGTGCATCGGGCAGAGATAAAGCCAAAACAGAGTTATCTAGCTGGCTATAGCCTGTCGCAAAAATTCCTTTGATCTCGACATCAATGGAGTTGAGTGCGCCCTTGGGAGTCGTCGCGACGAGCGTCAAGAGATCGCCGACGTTCACGCGCAAATCTTTGGCAAGCTGCGCCCCGATGAGAGCATAGCCGGGCTTATCTGAGAGATACTCGCCTGCAGCGATTTTCGTGGCGATGACGCCGTCGTGCTCGGCCTGGGGATCGAAGCCCAGCCCCAATACTCCTAAGCTCTCGCTGCCGGTGCTGACGATCACGGGAAAGCGCAGTCGTGGGAAAACACCCTTCACGTGAGGAAGCTCTGCGAGCTTCTGGACGAGGCTCTGGTAGTCTTTGATAACAATATCTAAGGGCATCAGACGTGCTTTTTCTTGATAGCCGCGCGCGTGCATCTGAATATGTCCGGTCTGGGCTTTGATAAAATTATCTGTGAATTGCTTATCCACTCCTTGGATGAAGCCGTAGAAGAAGAGCACCAATACTAACCCCAGCCCAATCGCGACGAAGGTGATAGCGCTGCGGCGCTTATTGCGTAGAAGATTGCGGCCGGCGAGCTTAAGAAAGACCCACATGACAAGTCAAGTGTACCAAATATCTGATAAGCCGACGACTGAAGGTGCCAGCTCAGTATATGAAAGCGTGCTCAAGCACGCTCTATAGCCCACTTCAGTGGGCTTTCATCTCCCAAGCCAGATGCTTCCAGCATCCGGCTTCTTATACCCGCGCACCGTCACGCTGTAGAAGCCCTCTGGTTCTGGGACGGGGCTGTGCGCGATGATCTCTACGCGCTCGAAGCCCGCGTCAGCGATAATTTTCAGATACTCTCTGTCCTCGACTGCTCCCGCAAGGCACCCAGCCCACGCTGCAAGGTCGCCCTTTAGGGCGAGCTTCCCGCGCGTCACGATGTCCGAGACGATCAGTCTCCCCCCAGGCTTGAGCACGCGAAACGCTTCAGAGAAAGCTTTCGCTTTGTCCGGCACAAGATTGATGACGCAATTGCTGATGACGACGTCCACAGAAGCATCTGCAATGGGCAGTGTTTCGATCTCGCCGAGCAGAAATTCGACGTTGGTAAAGCCTAGTTTTGTGGCGCTCGCCCGCGCGCGCTCGACCATCGCCTCGGTCATGTCTACACCGATGGCGCGCCCGCGCAAGCCGACTCTCTGAGCCGCGAGGAAGACGTCAATCCCGCCGCCGCTGCCCAAATCTAAGACAACCTCGCCCTCACGCAATTCTGCGAGAGTCACAGGGCTGCCGCAGCCCGCACCGACGTTGAGCACGTCGTCGCTCAGCTTCGCCAGCTCTTCTTTAGAGTATCCGATCAGCTCTAAATGCCCTGCATTGCCGCAGCAACTTTTGCCTTGCTGGGCCAGCCGCCCGTAATGCTCCTTCACGACTTGTTTGATCTTCTTGATGCTGAACATGGACTTTTAGCCTCCTTTAGTCCCTAGATTTCGGTGCAAGTCGAAGTCTCATGCATGTTGCCGTCGTTGGACAGGCCGATTGAAATTCGACTGATTTGTACACATCTCTTGGCGCTTCTTCTCGAGCGATCTTCTCAAAGCCGAAGCGCCGAAAGAATCTATCAGCTGTTGTGGTGAGCAAGACGATCTCGTGTACTCCTAAGCGTGCGGCCTCCGTAATGATGTATTGGGTCAACTGCGAGCCAAGGCCCCGACTCTGACGATCCTTTGCTACAGCCAGCGAGCGCAAGAGAGAGGCTCTTTCATAGACTTCCATCCCAACGCAGCCGACGATAGTGCCCTCTGACTCTGCGACAAAAAAGCGCCGAAAGTGCTCGCGCACGCCTCCGGTGGGAAGCTCTAGGTTGCAAAGCAGGGCGAGCACGGCTTCAAGATCACGGGCTTCAGCGTGCCTGATTGCTATCGTATCGTACATAAAACAAACGCTCCCTGCTAAAGCATCGTCTTGAACTCTTCGCACAGCTGCTCAATGAAGGGCTCGTTGCGCCGATAGTAAACCCAACGCCCGATCTTCTTGCTTTGGATAAGCCCCGCTCGCTCTAAGATTGCCAGATGGTATGAGACTGCTGGCTGAGACAGCTTCACAAAACCGACGACATCACAGACGCACATCCCTGGCTCATCGGGGGGAACTTCGGTGCAGCTACAACAACAGCGCTGCTTCAAAGCCTTCAAAATCTTGAGGCGTGTCTCATCAGCTAATGCTTTGAAGATTTCCCCCAGCTTCGCATGTTTCAACGTCTCTCTCTGTTTCATATGATGTCCGTTCATTCACATATTGATATATTTATAATCATCAATATTATAGCAAGGGTCAATACATCTGTCAAGGGGCTCGTAAAATCCATAAAAAAAGAATTTCTTTTCTATGTTTTTTCCATCAACCTCAAACTAAAGTGAATTTAAGGGAATAGTCCACCCCACTCCGATACATCCAGGGGGCTCTTCTCAGAGAGCCCCCTCCCCCTCTCTTCATATTTCTATACGCTGAGGCCTCTGCGCTTGATGGGGATGCTCCGGCCCTGGATAGACCTTTAGCTTCTTGAGCATCCTGCGCCCCAATACCGACTTGGGCAGCATATTCTTGACGGCTTCTTCAAGGGGCTTGGTCGGATGTTTCTCGATAAGCTGCTCGAACGTCCACTCCCGAATCCCACCGGGATATCCCGAATAGTGAAAGTACTTCT
Organism: Candidatus Bipolaricaulota bacterium; assembly: GCA_938091745.1. GTDB lineage: Bacteria > Bipolaricaulota > Bipolaricaulia > RBG-16-55-9 > DRXL01 > JANXCC01. The sequence continues at coordinate 56,311 of CALLJK010000015.1, read as the reverse complement.
TTTGCTCGCGCTTCTTTCCCGTCACCTTGATCTCTTTGGCGTTAATGACGACGACATAGTCCCCTGTATCGACGTGCGGGGTGTACTCCGGCTTGTGCTTGCCCATCAAGATCTTAGCAATCTGCGACGCCAAGCGCCCCAGGGTCTTCCCCTTGGCATCAATAAGCACCCAGCGGTGTTGAAATCTCTTGCTCAAGTCTTCTCGCTTCATAAGAGTCGAATGCTGCATAAGCTCCTCCTTAAGAGCGTCACTGCTTTCTGAGTCTGCCCTGCCCACTTGCAGGGAGTTCCTAAATGTGCTATCATAACGCACTATAGGGCAAATTGCAAAGAGCGTTACTATCCCTTGACAGAAAAGGGCATATATTTTATAATAGCCCACACTAGGGATTAGGTTTGCCCTAGAGGTTCGTTACCTTTTCCCAACGTTGCCAAGCAGCCTAGCGGCTTGTGCGCCGTTGTCGATTCTACAGTAAGGAGTTTGCTATGCCGACACTTAATCAGCTGGTGCGCTACGGGCGCATCCGGATCAAGAAGATCAACCGGCGCTCTCTGGCGCTGGAGCACTGCCCGCAGAAGCGAGGGGTCTGCGTGCGCGTCTTCACCAAGACGCCCAAAAAGCCCAACTCGGCTCTGCGGAAAGTCGCCCGCGTGCGATTGAGCAACAAACAGATGGTCACCGCGTACATCGGCGGCGAGGGCCATAACTTACAAGAGCACTCGATGGTGCTGGTGCGCGGGGGCCGCGTCAAGGACCTGCCCGGCGTCAACTACCATATTATTCGTGGGGCGCTGGACGCCGCAGGGGTCGAGGGGCGCAAGCGCGGTCGCTCCAAGTACGGCGTCAAGAAGAGCGTTGCAGGTGCAGGAGCCCCTGCCACCTAACGGAGCGGATACCCTATGACCCAACACGTGATAGATCGTGTGATCCCCGGGCGGCCCGTCCCGCCCGATGTGCACTACGGCAGCCCGACCGTCGAAAAGCTCATTAACTACGTGATGCGCGAGGGGAAGAAATCGCTCGCGCGCCGGATCGTTTATAAAGCATTTGATATTGTGCAAGAGAAGACGGGCGAGAACCCCTTGGAAGTCTTCTTCAAAGCGATGGCGAACTGTATGCCCAAGCTGGAGACGCGCTCGCGTCGCGTGGGAGGCGCGGCCTATCAAGTCCCCTACGAAGTTGAGGAGGACCGCCAGCGGACGTTAGCGTTACGCTGGCTCGTCAACGCGGCCCGCGAGCGCAACGAACGGAACATGGCGGAACGGCTCGCCGGAGAGATTCTCGATGCCCTCAAGAACCAAGGCAAGGCCATCGAGAAGAAGAACGAGGCCCATCGCATGGCTGAGGCCAACCGCCCCTTCGCCCACTATCGCTGGTAATCTCAGAGATCGGTGTGATCCCTTATGAAATCGCTCGGGTACAATATTGAAAAGATCAGGAACATCGGGATCATTGCCCACATCGATGCGGGCAAGACGACCACTACCGAGCGATTGCTCTTTTACACCGGGCGCATTCACGATATCGGTGACGTCGACGAGGGCGATACCGAGATGGACTGGATGCCCCAGGAGCGCGAACGCGGCATCACTATTACTGCTGCGGCAACGACGTGCTTCTGGAGAGATCACCAGATCAATATCATTGACACGCCCGGACACGTCGATTTTACCGCTGAAGTCGAGCGCAGCCTACGGGTCTTGGATGGCGCGATCACGATCTTCTCTGCCGTCGATGGCGTCGAACCCCAGTCGGAGCAGGTCTGGCGCCAGGCCGATAAGTATCGCACGCCCCGCATCGCATATATAAATAAGATGGACCGCATGGGCGCGGATTTTTACGCCGCCGTCGAGTCCATGGTCCAGAAACTCGCGATCACTCCCATACCCTTGCAGATCCCCTACGGCCAAGGGGATCAGTTCGCTGGGATCATCGATCTTATTAAACAGAAATTAGTCGTGTGGGATCCGGAGTCCAAAGGAGCCCGCTACGAATATAAAGATATCCCCGAAGAATATCAAGAGAAAGTCGCGCACTATCGTGAGAAGCTCTTGGAAACTCTCTCAGAAGTCGATGACACTCTCTTGATGAAATTCCTAGAAGGCCAGCCCATCAGCGAGGACGAGATCAAGAGCGCCATACGAAAAGCGTGTATATCTTCTGATGATTTCATCCCTGTCTTGCTTGGGTCTTCGCTCAATAATATCGGGATTCAGCCCCTCTTAGATGCAGTCGTGGACTATCTGCCTAGCCCCTTAGATCGCGGGATCATCGAGGGCATGAGCGTCAATGGCACGAGTGCTAATGGCGCGAAGATCCAACGACGCCCGACGCCTGATGACCCCCTGGCGGCCTTAGCATTCAAAGTCCAAACTGATGAGTACACGGGGCGGCTCGTCTACGTGCGCGTCTATTCAGGGAAGCTTGTCAAGGGCTCGTATGTGCTCAATAGTACGACAGGCAAAACCGAGAGGATCTCGCGGATCTTCCATATGCACGCGAACAAGCGCACCGAGGTCGACGAAGTCTTAGCGGGCAATATCGCTGCTATCGTCGGCCCCAAAGAACTGATCACTGGGGATACAATCTGTGATCCTAATGCCCCGATTATCTTGGAGAAGATAGAGTTCCCTGAACCCGTCGTGATGGCTGCCGTCGAGCCCAAGACCGACGCCGAAGAGAATAAACTGAGCGAAGCCCTCTATAAGCTTGCCCAAGAAGACCCTACGTTCAGATACAGAGTCGACCCCGAGACCAATCAGATGATCATCGCGGGGATGGGCGAGCTGCACTTGGAGATTCTCTTTGATCGACTGAAGCGCGAATTTAAAGTCGAAGCGAACATGGGGCGTCCCCAAGTAGCCTATCGAGAGACGCTAGCTGAGCCCATTGAGGTCGAAGAGAAATTCGTGAAGCAGACGGGCGGACGCGGGCAGTACGCGCACGTCTGTATTCGGTTTGAGCCGCTGTCGCGAGGGAAGGGCTTTGAGTTCGTCGATGAGACCAAGGGCGGGGTTATCCCTCGAGAGTTCATCCCTGCCGTACAGAAGGGCCTCGAAGAGTCGTTAGCGAGTGGTCCTCTGGGAGGCTTCCCCATCGTGGACATTCGCGCCGTGCTCTTCTACGGGTCGTATCACCCTGTCGATTCGAATGAGATCGCGTTCAAGACGGCAGCAGCCCGTGCTCTCACCCAGGCGTTTGAGAGGGCAAAAGCCCTCTTGTTAGAGCCCATTATGGTCGGGGAGATTGTCACGCCGGAGGATTATGTCGGCGAGATTATCACAGATCTGCAAGCGCGTCGCGCGCAGATTACCGCCATGGAAGTCCGGCACAATACCCAAATTATTCACGTGCTCATCCCGTTAGTGGAGACCTTCGGGTATGCGACGCAATTGCGTTCGATCTCCCAAGGGCGGGCGACCTATAACTTGCGCTTCTCACACTATGACGTTGTACCCAATACTTTAGCAGAAGAAGTGTTGAAAGGGAGACGGTAATGGCTCGAGAGAAGATTCGCATTCGCTTGAAGGGCTACGATCACGAGTTGGTCGACGACGCCACCCGACGGATCGTCAAGACCGCGTTGGAGACGCGGGCCAAGATCATCGGGCCGGTGCCGTTGCCCACCGAGGTCCATCGGTATACGGTGCTGCGCTCACCCCATGTCAATAAGAAATCCATGGAGCATTTTGAGCGCCGCGTCCATAAGAGACTGATCGACATTAAAGAGCCGACCTCCGAGACGATCAACGCGCTCATGGATATTGAGCTGCCCGCGGGGATCGATATCGAGGTGAAGCTGTGATATGGCTGTGGGGATTTTGGGCGAGAAACTCGGAATGATCACGTGGTTCGATGCTGAGGGCAGAGCCCTCGCGGCGACCGTGCTCTATGCTGAACCGTCAGTGGTCACCCAAGTCAAGTCTGTGGAGACCGACGGCTATAATGCGATTCAGCTTGGGTATGGCAAGGTCAAAGAGAAGAACGTCACCAAGCCCTTACAAGGGCACTTTAACAAAGCCGGTGTCGCTCCTAAGCGCGTCCTGCGCGAGTTCCGTGTGGAGAACCCTCAAGAATTCAAAGTTGGTCAAGAGCTCAGTGTGACGCTCTTCCAGGAGGGCGAGCTCGTTCATATCAGTGGGATCTCTAAGGGCAAGGGGTTTGCTGGGGTGATGAAGCGTCATGATTTCTTAGGTGGCCCGGATTCCCACGGCATGAGCAAGTGGCATCGTCGCCCAGGGTCGATTGGAAGCATTCGTGCCACAGGGCGGACGTTTAAAGGCTGGCGCATGGCTGGGCATATGGGCCATGAGCGCGTGACCGTGAGAAATCTTAAAATCTTAAAAGTCTATCCGGAGAAGAATGTGCTCATTGTGCAGGGAGCCGTGCCGGGCCCCCGGAACGGTATCTTGGAGATTCGCAAGGCGGCATAAAGGGAGAAGGCTATGACTGAAGCGATGACTGAGAGAAAGGGACTTGTCGCCCCCTTGTATAAATTCGACGGTGGGCCGATTGAGCAGATCGAGCTCAGCGAGAAGCTCTTCGGATATAAAGTCAACAGGGATCTGCTCTATCGTGCGGTACGGGTCTATTTGCTGAATCTCCGGCAGGGGACGCACTCGACCAAGACCCGGGGGGAAGTGGTGGGCTCGGGCAAGAAGCCCTGGCCCCAGAAGCACACGGGGCGTGCGCGGCACGGCATGCGGCGCTCGCCTCTGTGGCGCAAAGGCGGTGTCGTCTTTGGGCCAAAGCCGAAAGACTATGATTATGAGCTCCCCAAGAAGATGCGGCGCCGTGCCCTGCAGTCAGCGTTGATCGCTAAACTTCAAGAAGCTCAGTTAGGGGTCTTAGATCGGGTAGCGTTTGAGAAGCCCAAGACGAAAGAGGGCGTCCAGATGTTTACGCGAATTGGTCTGGTGAAGGACCCCAGAGAGATTCACGGAACCCAGAATCAGTTCTTGGTGGTCGTCTCGCAACAAGAGTATGGGCTTCCTGTGAAGAAGACGTTCTCGAACTTGCCGTGGGCGACATGTGTAGAGTCGAATAGTCTCACAGTCTATGATATTTTAAAGCACGGGTACTTGCTCATAACGCAGCAGGCGCTCAAGGAATTAGAAGCGCGCTGTGCTCTGGAGGGGGCGGTGAACTGAGTATGGAATTTCTTGAGGATATTCTGCGCGAGCCGGTGATCAGCGAGAAGGGCTGGCGCCTGCAAGAGGAGAACAAGTACGTTTTTGAAGTCCATCCCAAGGCGAATAAGAACCAGATCAAGCGAGCTGTGGAGAGCATCTTCAAAGTGAAGGTGCTCAAGGTGCGGACGCTGAATATGCCCAGCAAGCCGCGCACGAAGAAGTTCTATCAGCAAGGTGAAGTTCCTGGTTGGAAGAAGGCGATTGTTCAAGTAGCCCCAGGGCAGCGGATCGAAGTCTATGGCAAAGGGTGATCTGAGAGATGCCAACACGAAAGTTTAAGCCGATCACGCCCAGCCGCAGACATATGGAGCTCCCAGACTTCAGTGAGCTCACAGAGAAAGAGCCTGAGAAGAGTCTGGTGGAACCGCTCCATAAGACGGGCGGGCGCAACAACCAAGGGCGTATTACTGTGCGTCATCGTGGGGGCGGGCATAAGCGCCTCTATAGAATCATCGATTTTTATCGAGATAAATGGGGTGTGCCCGCAAAAGTCGTCTCCAAAGAGTATGACCCGAATCGCTCGGCGTGGATTACCCTGCTGCACTATGCCGACGGCGAGAAGCGTTATATTCTCTCGCCCTTGGATCTGGAGATCGGCTCGGTTATCGAAGCTGGGGAGAACGTCGAGGCACGTGTGGGTAATGCGCTCCCACTGAAGAGAATCCCCGTCGGAGCGATGGTACACTGTGTTGAGTTCTATCCTGGGAGCGGGGGCAAGGTAGCGCGTGCAGCGGGGACGGCTTGCCAAGTGATGGCTTTGGAAGGGGGGTACGCACGGTTGCGCCTGCCCTCCGGGGAGATCCGGCTCTTCCCTGAAGACTGCATGGCGACCATCGGACAAGTAGGCAATATCGACCACAAGAATATCGTTCATGGGAAGGCGGGGCGGGTGCGTCATCTCGGGATTCGTCCGACGGTCCGCGGAACAGCGATGAACCCCGTCGATCACCCCCATGGGGGCGGCGAGGGCCGTCACTATGTGGGCGGGCCACCGCGTACGTTCTCGGGGAAGCCTGCCAAGGGCGTGCGCACGCGCAAGCCCCATAAGCCCAGCGATCGATTTATCGTGGCGCGGCGCAAAGGGGGGACGGTCTAATATGGCGCGCTCGTTGAAGAAGGGGCCGTATGTGCACCCCAAATTGCTGAAAAAGATCGAGAAGATGAAGCGCGGGGAGATCTCTGAGATCAAGACGTGGTCTCGTGCGAGCATGATCACCCCGCAGATGGTAGGGCTGACTATTAAAGTTCATAATGGGCGGCTTCATGTGCCGGTCTTTATCACTGAGACGATGGTCGGCCATCGTCTTGGGGAGTTCGCTCTGACACGCACGTTCAAGGCACACGGGGGCATCAAGAAGAAGAAGGTCCCCACACCGAAGTAGGAGCGCGAGAACCATGAACGCGAAAGCTTCTGTCAAATGGGTTCGGATATCGCCGATCAAGGCCCGGCTGCTGACCTCACAGATTCAGGGCAAGCCGGTCGATGAGGCATTGCGTTTGGCGCGCTTTGCGCGCGTTAAAGCCGCGCCCATCGTGCGCAAGTGCTTGGAGTCGGCTATTGCGAACGCAGAGCACAATTACGATATGGACGTAGACGCTCTGTGGGTTAAGGAGGTTCGTGTGGACAAGGGGCCTTTCTGGAAGCGGTTACGCCCTGGTTCTCGGGGCAAGGTCTCTATTCGGAAACGGCGGACGAGTCATATCACGATCGTCGTGAGCGATGAGCCGCGGCCGGGTGCCCCCGCCGCCGAGGGGCGATAGCTATGGGACACAAAACACACCCGTACGGATTGCGCCTGGGCATCAACAAGAAATGGCTCTCCAATTGGTTCTTTGAAAAAGATGCCCCGCGCTATGTCAAAGAGGACCATACGATCCGAACGACCATCAAACAACGGTATTACGGAGCAGGGATCGCGCGCATTGCTATTGAGCGTCCCACGGAAGAGTGGGTCTCTATTGTGATCTACACGGCCCGGCCAGGGATCATCATTGGCAAAGGGGGCCAGGAGATCGATCAGTTCCAGAAAGAGCTCGAAGAGCTCATCAAGCGCAAGGTGAAAATTTATATTAAAGAAGTCGATCATCCCGATCTGGAAGCGACACTCATCGCTGAAGATGTCGCATCACGGATTCAGAATCGTATTCCGGTGCCCCGCGCCATGAAAGAAGTCATTCAACGAGTGATAGATCATGGGGCCAAGGGGGTCAAGATTCGCTGTGGGGGCCGGTTAGGTGGGGCAGAGATCGCGCGGTCTATCGAGAGCAAATCGGGTCGGGTCCCCTTGCAGACGATCCGGGCAGATATCGATTATGGCTTCGCGGAAGCACTCACCAAGTACGGGATGATCGGCATTAAGGTCTGGCTCTATCGTGGGGATATCTATCCTGCACGTGGAGGTGAGGTCCGTGGCGTTGCTCGCGCCCAAGCAGCGCAAGTTTAGAAAAGACCATCGTGGCCGGATGACGGGCAAAGCTATTGCCGGCTCAGAAGTGGCCTTCGGCGATTACGGCATCCAAGCCCTGGAGCCCGCGTGGATCACAGCGCAGCAGATCGAAGCGTGCCGCACGGTCATGGTGCGCGAGCTTGAGAAGAACTCGAAGATCTGGGTGCGGATCTTCCCTGATAAGCCTATCACCAAGAAGCCTGCAGAGACGCGCATGGGCAAGGGGAAGGGCGACCCAGTGGGCTGGTGCGCCGTGGTGCTTCCAGGAAGAATTCTCTTTGAGATCAGCGGGGTAGACCGTGCCAAGGCCGAGGAGATTTGGCGCTTGGTAGACCATAAGTTGCCTATTAAGACGCGTCTGCGGGAGCGTCTCAAGCTCGGAGGGGAGCGCTAGACTATGGAGAAGCCGGAGAAATTGCGAGAGCTGACTGATGAGGAGCTCAAGCAGAAGGAGCGCGAGCTCAAGCGCCAGCTCTTTAATGTACGGTTTGGTGTCGCCACAGGGCAGCAAGACAATACAGCGTTGATCGGGCAGCTCAAGCGTCAGATTGCCCGAGTCAAAACGATCTTACGAGAGCGTCAGCTCCGGAGAGCACAGTGAGGGCGGAGACTATGCCGAAGCGAGAGAAGATTGGACGGGTCGTCAGCGACAAGATGGCCAAGACCATTACGGTCTTGGTGGAGACGCTGGAGCAGCATCCGTTGTATAAGAAATATTATATAAAGCGCAAGAAGTTCTACGCGCACGATGAGCACGAACAAGCGCATGAGGGCGATCTTGTACGGATAGTGGAATCGCGGCCGCTATCGCGGCTGAAGCGGTGGCGCTTGGTCGAAGTGTTGGAGCGCGCCCGCCCCGGCCAACGCTAAATAGGAGGCGATGGCGATGATCCAAGTTCGGAGTATCTTGAAAGTCGCGGACAATTCAGGCGTCAAAGAGGTCCGCGTGATCAACGTCGTGGGGCAGCCCAGTGGGGCCTGGGGCCAAATCGGCGATATTGTCGTGGCTTCCGTACAGAAGCGCATTCCCACGAGCGAGATCGATAAAGGAGCGGTCGTCAAGGGCGTGATCGTGCGCACGCGCCAGCCCTATCGCCGCAAGGACGGCAGCTATATTCGCTTCGATGATAACGCGGTCGTGCTGATTAATGCGTCGAAGGAGCCGTTGGGAACGCGCATCTTTGGCCCGGTGCCCCGCGAGCTGCGCGAGAAGGGCATGGTACGGATTCTGTCTTTGGCTCCGGAGGTGCTCTGATGCAGAAGATTCGCAAGGGTGACATGGTAAGGGTGATCGCGGGCAACGACCGGGGCAAGGAGGGTGAGGTCTTGCAGGTCCTCCCCAAAGAGCGTAGAATTATCGTCAAGGGTGTGCGCATGATCACGCGCCACCTGCGGCCCTCGGCGAAGCATCGTGAGGGCGGGATCGTGCAGCAAGAGGGCCCGCTCGATCTCAGTGATGTCTTGTTGATCTGCCCAGAATGCGACCGACCGACTCGCGTCGGCTTCGTGATCACAGAGACTGGGGAGAAACTCCGGCAGTGCAAGCAGTGTAAGAAGACCTTCGATTAGTATGGTGACCGTATTATGATGTTATACGAACGCTATCGCACAGAGATCGTGCCCAAGCTCATGAAAGAGCTTAATTATAAGAATATTATGCAAGTGCCTAAGATTGAGAAGATCGTTGTGAATATGGGCATTAAAGAGAAAGACGACCCCAAAAAACTTGAGGGGTGTGTGCGGGATCTGATGATGATCACTGGGCAGCGCCCCGTGGTCACCCGGGCGAAGAAGAGCATCTCTGACTTTGGGATCACCAAAGGCGACCCGGTAGGGTGCATGGTGACGTTGCGGGGGAAGCGGGCTTATGCGTTCTTTGAGAAGCTTGTCAGGGTAGTGCTCCCCGCGATTCGTGATTTTCGTGGGGTGAGCGCGGACTCATTCGACGGCCGCGGGAATTTTTCGCTGGGCTTGAGCGATCAGTTGGTCTTCCCGGAGATCAAGTATGACCAGATCGCCAAAGTGCAGGGTATGGATGTCTGTATCGTGACTACGGCGAAGACCGATAGAGAAGGGTACTATCTGCTCAAGGCGTTGGGGATGCCTTTTAAAGATTAGAATCTGAAGGAGGAGTATTTCGATGGGGAAGACGGCATGGAAAGCGAAGTTAGCCAAGCCCGCTAAGTTCTCGGCGCGCCGGTATAATCGCTGTAGTATTTGTGGGCGTCGTCGGGGATTCATTCGGGATTTTGGGCTCTGTCGTTTGTGTTTCCGCGCCAAGGCGCATCGGGGCGAGCTGCCCGGAGTACGCAAGGCCACCTGGTGAGGGAATCCTATGGATACGATTGCTGATATGCTGACGGCTATTCGCAACGCGAATGCCCGTGCGCTGCGTGAGGTGCGCGTGCCGCATTCGAATATCAAAGCGGAGATCGCCCGAATTCTCAAAGAAGAGGGCTTCATCGAAGACTATCGTGTTGAGGGCGAGAAGAAGCGCGATTTAGTAATAATGCTGAAATACAAAGGGAAGCGGGGCAAGGATCCCGTCATCGAGGGGATTGAGCGGGTATCCAAGCCAGGGCGGCGCATCTACGTAGGGGTGCATGAGATCCCTCGGGTGCGCAGTGGCTTGGGAGTGGCTATCTTGAGTACCCCTCAAGGGGTTCTGACTGGCAAGCAGGCGCGCCAAAAGCGCGTGGGTGGAGAGCTTCTGTGCAAGGTGTGGTAGGCTATGTCTAGAATTGGTAAGCAGCCCATTCCCGTTCCTCAAGACGTCAAGGTGACGATCGAAGCCGATCGCGTCATTGTCGAGGGCAAAGCTGGCAAGCTCGTGCAGCGCTATGAGCCTGAGTATGTGAGCGTACAGATGACCGATGGCACTCTTGTTGTCACGCGCAAGGGTGATGAAAAAGAATTTAAGGCGCGGCACGGCTTGTATCGGGCATTGTTGGCGAATATGGTGAAGGGCGTCCAGCAGCCCTATACGAAGGTGTTACAGTTAGTGGGCTTGGGCTACCGCGCCAAGCTCCAAGGGAAAGAATTAGTCTTAGAGATCGGCTTTCACGATCCAGTGATCTATAAGCTCCCGGACAACGTCAAGGCTGAAGTGAAAGACCAGACTGAGATCATTCTCACCAGCCCGGATAAACAGTTAGTAGGGGAAGTTGCCGCGGAGATTCGGAGTCTGCGCAAGCCCGAGCCGTACAAAGGCACAGGGATTCGCTATAAAGACGAGCAGATCCGGCGCAAGGAAGGCAAGCTGGCTGGTAGCGCTGGGGCAGCTGGCGGGGCGAAGGCCGGGTGACGCATTCTATGATAAGTGTAATCAGTCGAAATGAGCGGCGGCAGCGGCGGCATCAACGGATCCGCAAGAAGATCTTCGGGACGTCGCAGCGTCCGCGCTTGTGCGTCTATAAGAGCTTAAAGCATCTCCACGCTCAGGTTATCGACGATACGGTCGGGCGGACTTTAGTTGCTGCGAGCACTGTTGAGAAAGATTTGAATCTCAAAGGCGGGACGGTCAAGTCTGCAGAGGCCTTGGGCAAGATCTTAGCTGAGCGCGCTCTAGCCAAGGGCATCACGACGGTGGTCTTCGACCGTGCTGGCTATCCGTATCATGGGGTCATCAAAGCGTTTGCTGAAGCCAGTCGCAAGGCCGGACTGCAATTCTAAGGGAGGAACAGAGAACGTATGGCACGACCACGTGGTGGCGAGCGTCGAGCTGAAGAGTTCGAGAACGAAGTGATCGATCTGCGACGCGTGGCCAAGGTAACCAAGGGCGGAAAGAACTTGAGCTTTCGCGCTGTGGTCGCCATTGGGGATGGCAAGGGGCGGATCGGCCTGGGCAAGGGGAACACTCGTGAGGTCCCCTCCGCGATTCAGCAAGCGATCCGCGACGCCAAGCGCAATATCATTCAGATTCCCCTGGTGGAGGACCGCACGATCCCTCACGAGATCTGGGGGGAGTTTAAAGCGTCGCGGGTCTTGCTCAAGCCAGCCTTCCCCGGCACTGGGGTCATTGCGGGCGGGACGGTCGGGGCGATCTGCCGGCTCGCCGGCATCAAAGATATTCTGACGAAAGCTCAAGGGTCTACGAATCCGTTAACGTTGGCAAAGGCGACTCTTGACGGGCTGAGGCGCCTCAAGACGCTTGAGGAAGTGGCGCGACTCCGCGACAAGAAGCCCGAGGAGGTCTTGCAATGAGACTCAGCGATCTGCGTCCTACGCCAGGGAGTGTGAAGAAACCCAAGCGGGTTGGCCGAGGGAACGCGTCAGGCCATGGCACATACTCGACTCGTGGCGGCAAGGGGCAGACAGCTCGGTCGGGGTATCGGATGCCGCCGGCGTTCGAGGGCGGGCAAACCCCCTTATGGAAGCGTGTGCCCAAGCGCGGGTTCAAAAATATTTTACGAAAGAGCTACGCTTACGTGAACGTCGGCCAACTGAACGAAATCTTCCCCGACGGGGCAGAGATCACTCCGAAAGTCCTCAAAGAGCATGGGATAATTAAAAAATATAGGAATGGCGTGAAGATTCTCGGCGATGGCCCGCTCTCCAAGAGACTGATCGTCAAAGCTCATAAGTTCAGCAAGAGTGCTAAAGAGAAGATTACGGCTGCAGGGGGGCAAGCGATTGCCCTGCTCCCCGAAGAGCCTGAGCAGTCAGGAAGTGACCAGTAAGCTATGACTGAAGGGTTATTTGAGGCATTTCGGATCCCCGAGGTTCGCAAGCGTATTCTCTTTACCCTCGGGGTGATCATCGTCTTTCGGTTAGGGGCGTGGATCCCCGTGCCCGGGGTCGATCCCAACCAGATTAAGCTCTTCATTCAGCAATTAGGGCAGCTAGGGCAGTTCTTGAGCGCGTTTACAGGAGGGGCGCTCGAGCGCTTCTCGATCTTCGCCTTGGGGGTTATCCCGTACATTAACGCTTCGATTATTTTGAGTTTACTTGTCGCGGTCATCCCTAAACTCAAAGAGCTCCAGGACCAAGGGGAAGAGGGGCGACGCGTTATTAACAAAATCACGCGCTACGCGACGGTGGGGCTTGCGTTCATCCAAGCCGCTGGGACGAGCTATCTCATCTATAATCAGGGATTAGTTCAGCCCACTCAGAGCTTTTTAGGCTTCATGTTCATCGCGATTGTCACGCTCACTACAGGGACAATGTTTCTGATGTGGCTGGGTGAGCGTCTTACGGAGAACGGTATTGGCCGCGGAATCTCGATGTTGATCATGATCGGGATCTTAGCAGATTATCCGCGCTATTTCGCCACGATCTGGGGCGAAGTGACAAGCAACCCCAACCCCATGAACGCCCTCTGGTTGCCATTGCTTCTCGCGATCTATGTCATAGTCACAGCAGGCATCGTGACGGTCCAGCTTGGGGCACGGCGCATTGATATTCAATACGCTAAGCGCATGGTCAAGGGGCGTGTCTACGGCGGCCATAGCACCTTCTTGCCCCTCCAAGTCAATCAAGGCGGCGTCATCCCCATTATCTTTGCCGTCGCGCTGCTCGCTATCCCGCAGACGATCTTTCAGTTCCTTGATCAGAACAACGTGATCACGAATATGATAGCCGAGCGACGCATCGCGTTGGAGATCTCCGGGGAGAGCCAGGCCGGGGATCTCTTCGTCAAGGTCGATGGGCAATTAGTGCAGATCTCACTCGCTGAAAAGCAGAGCAGCGAAGAGGTCGCTCGGGCTATCGCCGAGGCGCTCAATCGCCGTCAAGCTGGTTCCGCGGAGACGCACAGTAGTCGTGTTATTATTCCCGTCGAACCCGACAGAGCCCCTGATAACCCGAAGACGATCTCCCTTGGGGAGACAGCTGAGAATCTCATAGCGCTCAACGGGGTAGGCCAGAGCGCCACAGTACGTGGCATCACGTTTGTGCGGGCTTCGAGTCGTGACTGGATGAACGTCTTCGGCGATTTCTTGAATTGGCTCTCTACCGATCTGTCGCGTGGGCACACGCTTTATATGATCTTGAGCGCGTTGCTTATATTCTTCTTTACGTACTTTTACAGCGCGATTGTCTTTAATCCGCGCGATCTAGCAGAGAACTTGCGGAAGTGGGGCGGCTTCGTGCCGGGGATTCGTCCAGGCAAGCCCACGGCAGATTTTATTGAATCTGTGCAGAGCCGCTTGCTCTTCATTGGGGCGCTCTTCTTGATTATTATCGCGCTGCTCCCCATGATCATCACCAACCTTAGTGGGCTCACGACGTTCTTCCTAGGAGGCACGTCGTTGCTCATCGTCGTGGGCGTCGGCGTCGACACGATCAAGCAGATTGAGGCGCACCTGGTGGAGCGTCGCTACGAGAGCTTGATCGCCAAGGGCGGCCTAGGGCGGCGGATCTGAGCTATGACTGCGCGACGGATCGTGCTGTTGGGACCCCCGGGATCGGGGAAGGGAACTCAAGCCGTTCGGTTGGCCGCGTGGCTGGGTGTCCCACATATCTCAACGGGAGATCTGTTGCGCAGCGAAGTACAGAATCGAACGACTTTGGGATTACAAGCGCAGGGCTTTATGGATCGTGGTGAGCTCGTTCCAGATCAGCTTGTCGCGGAGATGATCCGCAAGCGTATCGAAGGCGTGACGGGCTTCGTGCTGGATGGCTTCCCCAGAAATATCAACCAAGCTAAGATCTTGGAGACAGTGACAGCCGTTGACCGGGTCTTGCACTTTCAGCTTAATCGGGAGGAGATCATTCGGCGGCTCAGCGCTCGAAGGGTCTGTCCGCAGTGCGGGCATGTGTATAATCTGATCTCGAGCCCGCCTCAGCACGATAATCTGTGTGATACGTGCAAGACACTCTTGGTGCAGCGCTCCGATGATACGCCGGAAGTCATTGAGAGACGGATTGATGTGCAGTATGCCCGTGAGATCGGGCCGATGCTCGAGTTCTACAGAAAGCGCAATGTGTTGCGGGAGATCGATGCTCAAGGCGATATCGAATCAGTCTATCAAGCAGCTCAACGAGCGTTGGAGTAATCTATGGCGATGAAGCTGAAGAGCCCAGCAGAGATCGAGATCTTACGAGAGAACGCCCGGCTGTTGCAAGAGATCTTGCAGCGCTTAGTAGAAGAGGCGCGGGCGGGCGTCTCTACTCTCTATCTGGACGCTCTCGCTGGGCGCCTCATCGCTGAAGTCGGGGGTCGCCCAGCTTTTAAGGGCTATCGGGTAGGGAGGAATATTTATCCCGCAAATATTTGCACGTCGCTGAACGCCGAGGTAGTCCATGGCATCCCCCGAGCCGATCGGATTCTCCAGCCCGGAGATGTGCTCTCTATCGACATTGGCATGATCCGGCAGGGGTTTTGTGCAGACTTGGCCACAACGGTTATAATAGAAGACGCCCCGAGTGAGGATCTCGTGGTGGTGCAGACGGCTCAAGAGGCCCTGTGGGAGGGCATCCGTGCTGCGCGCCACCTTGCGCGCGTGGGCGATATCGCCTATGCGATTCAGCGTTATGTCAATAGCCGGGGACTGTCGATTGTCACGAATTTTGTGGGCCATGGGATCGGCCGCCAGATGCACGAGGAGCCCCAAGTGCCCAATTACGGTTCCCCTGGGCAAGGGCCCTTACTCCGAGACGGATTAGTGATCTGTATCGAGCCGATGGTCGCTAACAGCGGGAAAGATCTTATTGAAGTTGAAGTCCAGGACGATAATTGGACGGCAGTGGCCCCAGGAGCAACAGCGGCAGCTCACTTTGAAGCGATGGTGAGGATCCGCGCGTCAGAGGAGCTGCCGGAGCTCTTAGGATGCGGGGTCTTCGAGCGTGTGCCATCGAGGTGATTAGCTTATTGGCAAGGGAGAGTTTATCAAGCGTCGTGGTGAGGTGATTGAGGCGTACCCGGGTTCGATGTTCCGTGTGCGGTTTGAGGACGGCACGGAAGCATTCTGTCACATCTCCGGGCGGATTCGCAAGAATTATATCAAGATCCTCCCCGGCGATAAGGTGCTTGTAGAGTTTTCACCCTATGATCTGAGCCACGGCAGGATTATCTATCGCGAGTGAAGGTGATCGTATGAAGGTGCGAAGCTCTGTGAGAAAGATCTGTGATGCGTGTAAGATTGTGCGGCGCCGCGGGCGTGTGATGGTGATCTGCAAGAATCCCAAGCACAAGCAGCGGCAGGGATGCTAAAGGAGGGATGAGATGGCTCGTATTGCCGGGGTCGATTTGCCAAGCAATAAGCGCATCGATATTGCGCTCACGTATATTTACGGGATCGGGCGCCCCTTAGCGCAGCGTATCCTCCAGGCGACGCAAGTCGATATGGGAAAGAAAGTCCGCGACCTTACCGAGCAGGAGATCACGGCTCTGCGCAAGGAGATCGAGACGAAGTATCAAGTTGAAGGCGATCTGCGCCGCAAAGTTCAGAACGATATCGCTCGGTTGAAGCTCATTAAGTGTTATCGCGGAGTGCGCCATACGGTGGGGTTGCCGGTGCGTGGGCAGAAGACGCGTAGTAACGCTCGGACGTGGAAGGGCCCGCGCCCGGCCAAGGCCGGCAAGCGCAAGTGAGGGTGAGGTGAAACCATGGCTCGAAAGGTAGATCGTGCGCGGCTCCATGTGCACTCGACTTTTAATAATACTATCTTGACATTGACAGATTTAGATGGGCACGTCTTGGCGTGGGCCAGCCCAGGCACGCGCGGCTTCAAAGGGAGCAAGAAGGGCACCCCGTACGCTGCGCAGCTCGCGTGTGAGTCACTGCTTGCGAAGATGCGCGAACTTGGCGTGCGCTCCTTGATTGTGACTATTAACGGCACAGGTCAAGGGCGCAATTCCGTCGTCAATACGCTCAAGGGCTCCGGCATTCGCGTAGAGGACGTCAAGAACGTGACCCCAGTATCGCACAGTTCTGAACACAAACGGTGAATGGAGGAGTATGGGACGCTATACGGGACCGAAGTGTCGCTTATGTCGGCGTGAAGGGGAGAAGCTCTTTCTCAAGGGGGAGAAGTGTTACACGGAAAAATGCCCAGTGGAGCGACGGCCCTACGCGCCGGGCATGCACCAACGCAAGTTTGGGAAGCTCAGCCAATACGGGATTCGTTTGCGCGAGAAACAAAAAGCTAAGAGAATCTATGGGTTGCGCGAGGAGCAATTTAGAAGATACGTGGAGCGGGCCAAGCGCGTCAAGGGTGTCACCGGCGATTTCTTGCTTGAGCTGTTAGAGAGACGTCTGGACAACGTGATCTATCGAGCGGGCTTGGCGGCTTCGCGGGATCAGGCGCGACAATTGGTGACCCACGGGCATTTTCTGGTCAACGATCGGAGTGTCAATATCCCGTCGTTTTTGGTCCGACGAGGGGATATTATCACACTCAAGCCCAATGCCGCACAGAAGCCCGGCATTAAAGCTTTGCTCGAGACAAAGGGGCGCGGGACTGTCCCGGCGTGGCTGGAGCGTGTGGACGGGCGTATTCAAGTTATAGATCGCCCCAAGGTCGATCAGCTGGAGCACAAGCTCCAGATGCAGCTCATCGTCGAGTTCTACTCCCGCTAAGAGAAAGGGGACTATGCGTGCAGAGCTCGTAAAGCCGAAGATTAAAGTGGAGGGCTTGACTCCGTATCGGGGGGTCTTTGTGGTGGAACCGTTGGAGCGCGGCTATGGCACGACGGTGGGGAATGCCTTGCGGCGAGTTCTGCTCTCGTCTATTGCTGGGGCGGCGGTCACGCGCGTGCGCTTCGAGGGCAAGTATCACGAATACGATACTATAGAGGGCGTCAAAGAGAGCGTTCTAGAGATTATTCTCAATCTCAAAGAGATTGCATTTCGGATCACTGACGGGGAGCCCAAGCACGTCTACGTGCAACATGAAGGAGAAGGAGTAGTCCGAGCTGGGGATTTAGAGTTGCCCCGGGGCCTGGAAGTGATGAACCCCGACCATGTGATTGCCACGGTTGCTGCCAACGGGCGATTAGTTATCGACATGGAAGTGGAGCCGGGGGTGGGGTATCGGCCGGCGGAGCGCAACAAGAAAGGGGACATGCCCCTAGGTATTATCGCTGTAGATTCGGACTTCTCCCCGGTCAAGCGCGTCAATTTCAAAGTGGAGCCGACGCGCGTGGGCGAGCGCACCGACTATGATCGTCTGCTCTTAGAAGTCGAGACAAATGGGGGTGTCCGCCCCGACGAAGCAGTGCAGCAGGCTTCGCAAATTCTCATCAGTCACTTTGAGTTATTCACGCTGCCCCTGGGGGCAGCAGAGCCGGTGCCCGCTGAGCCGGACGAACTCAACAAGCGCTTAGAAGAGCTTGCATTTGACAAACGCGCGTGCAATCTCCTCGAGACCAAAGGGGTCATCACGCTGAAAGACTTACTACAGAAATCTAAAGAAGAGTTGCGAGATATTCACGGCTTCGGCGAAAAGACTCTTCAGAAAGTCATTGAGCGTGTCGAAGAGCTTGGGTATCATTTGAAGGAGTCTGTGAAACGGAGTTGAGGCACTATGTGGCATCGCAAGAAATTTCGCAAGCTCAATCGAGCTCCTGCTCATCGGAAGGCGCTCTTAGCAAATATCGTGAAAGAACTGATTGAGCACGGCAAGGTCGACACGACCGTGGCGCGAGCCAAGGAGAGCGCGCGGTTAGCAGAACGCTTAGTGACGTGGGCGAAGCGCAATGATCTCTATGCGCGACGCTTGGCTTTCTCGGTGCTCCAGGATCCTGATCTCACTGATAAGCTCTTCACGGAGGTGGCGCCAAAGTTTACTGGGCGCGTTGGGGGCTACACACGTGTGCTCAAGCTGCCACCGCGCCAGGGAGATGGCGCAGACTTGGCCCGCTTGATGTGGGTCAGTTAAAACTGAGAGCGACGAAAGTCGGCGATGCCCTGAACGATCGCGCGGGCTAAGCGTTGTTGATACGCGAGTTGCTTGAGTTTTCGCGCCTCTTCGGGGTTTGTGATAAATCCTAGATTGATCTGTACTGCGGGTATATTCAGTCGGCGCAGCCAGAGGTGAGCTGTCCTTGTCTCCCAGCTTAGCTCTTTGGTTGTCGCTCTTATGCTTTGATGGAGTGCTTCAGCGAGGGCTTGCGTAGCCTGAGAAGCTCTGGTTGGCATAAGTATTGTAATTCCGTGCATCCAGGGATCGTACGAGAAGTCTAGGTGAAGACTGACCCAGAGATGTGCGTCTGGGGCGTTTTGTAGGCGCTCTGTGGGTGACAGATAGCGATCATCGTGGCGCGTCAATGTGATTTTTATATAGGGGAAGCTCACTGCTTCCAGGGCGATCAGATGTGCGATCTTCAGCACTATATCTTTCTCCACGAGATTGTCTATGCCGATGCCGCCGGTATCGTCGCCGCCGTGCCCGGCGTCTATAGCGACTACTGTAATCAAGGTGGGCTGGCTTGTGCCCCACGCCCCAAGCAGACTGATCATCAAAAGCCCAAGACCAACTGCACGCATCGCTTGACAGATCACCACCCAGGGTTTATTATACAAGGATACCGAAGGCTCAAGGAAATCGATAGGATCTCTTTTCATTCACTCTGAGGTGAACAGATATGCACACCATACGCAAACTTGTTGAGAAATACGGAAAGTACGTGATTTGGGCTGTGGTCATCAGTTTCGTGGCCGGGGCGCTAGTGATCTTTTCCCCGGTGGGGTTTAACCCTGGCGCGCGCAATGCCCCTAGAGAAGAAAACGTCGTCCTTGTCGTTAACGGGGAGAAGATTGGGAAGGACCAGTACGAGCAAGCTTACCAAGAGATCCTCAACGAGCAACGTCAGTTCAATCAAGATATCGAGCAGACTCTTCAAGGGCCGGATGGAGCATACAGACAGTTACAATGGCGTGCCCAAGCGATTGATCGTCTCATTGAGAGAACTATAAAAGATCAAGAGAGTCGTAAACGCGGCGTCAGCGTCCCTGCCAAGAAGCTCGATGAGCGCTACAAGAAAGAGTATGAGAATTTCTTGATCATGCTGCGCCAACGCTACGGTATTGACGAGAAAGAATTGGCGCGCATCCTGCGCGAGCGCGGTAGCTCGCTGCAAGCTTATCAACGCCAGATCCGTGATAAAGTCGCAGCACAACTGAAAGAAGAGCTCCTTGAAGAAGCCGTCGTCGGTCAGCTTGAGGTCACCGATGCCCAATTGATAGAGTTCATTGAGCAGAACAAGACGCGCTATATGAACGATCTGTTGGGGTATCTCCGACCGTCGACGGCTGAACTGCAAGCGTACTTTGAAGCCAACCGAGAAAAATACGCCACCCCTGAAGTGAAAGCGCGACATATCTTAGTCAGCGTTGCCGAGGACGCTTCAGAAGAGCAGGTCGCTGAGGCCCGGAAGAAGATCGAAGATATTAAAACTCAGCTCGGCAAGGGCGCCGACTTCGCTGAGCTCGCTAAGAAATATTCTGACGACAAGAGCAACGCTGAGAACGGCGGAGATTTAGGGTGGTTTGGCAAGGGCGTGATGGTGAAAGAATTTGAAGACGCGGCGTTTGCGCTCGATATTGGGAAGATCAGCGAGCCGGTGCGCACGCGCTACGGGTTCCATCTCATTAAAGTCGAAGATAAGCGGGTACGCACGTTCGAGCAGGCGCAATCGGATGTCCGTCGTGACTGGGTGCGCGAGAGAGAAGACGCCCTGATGAATCAATGGCTCGACGCAGCCAAGCAGGGCAATTTCTTAGAACGCGTTCGACTCAGTCGAATCTTTGTGCCCATCGCGCCTGATGCCCCTGAAGACGAGCTGATCCCAGCGCGCAAGCGTCTGCAAGAAGCCAAAGACAAGCTCAAAGTCGAAGGCGCCAGTTTCTCCGAAATAGTGAGAGAATATTCCCAAGACCCGGACTTCAAAGACCGTAACGGCGACATGGGCTACGTCACCGTGAGCGAGCTACCCAAGGAGCTCCAAGACGCTCTCGCTCAGCTCCAAGTTGGTCAGGTCAGCGATCTCATTCAGACAGCTCAAGGGCTCTGGCTCATTCGGCTCGAGGACCGCAAGAGCTGGGAGAAAGTCAAACAGAGCATCGCGAGCGATTATCGAGTGCGCCAGCGCGTGGAGAGATTC
Source organism: Candidatus Bipolaricaulota bacterium (assembly GCA_938091745.1). Taxonomy (GTDB): domain Bacteria; phylum Bipolaricaulota; class Bipolaricaulia; order RBG-16-55-9; family DRXL01; genus JANXCC01. The sequence continues at coordinate 35,626 of CALLJK010000015.1, read as the reverse complement.
GACGAATGGCTTAAGCAAGCCAAAGCGTCAGCGCAGATCGAGCTGCGCTTGCCGTTGATCGCGGCATATCAGTTGGAACAGCAAGAGAAGATCGATGAAGCCATCGCAGCTTATGAGAGGCTCTTACAAGGGGGCACGCTGGCTGACGACGAGCTTGGGAGGTATCTCGATTACTACATCGCGCGGCTCTATCAAGTCAAGCTCAGACAAGCTGAGCAAGAGAAGGCCAACTTAGAAAAGCAAGAGAACGTCGAGAACAAGGAAGCGAAGCTGCAAGAGCTTGAGCAAAAGATTAAAGAGTACTCTCAGAAAGCGGTGCAGCACCTCTTGGAGACGGCAAAGTCTGCCAGCGGGGATCGCAGCTTCTATGACCAATTGATCGCGCTCGATCCCGATAATCCCCAAGCGTACTATCAGTACGGGCTCTTTCTCTTCACTCAAGGGGATGAGCAAAGCACCCAAGATGCGATCAAGATAACCAAACGTGCTACAGAGCTCGCTCCGACTGACCCCGGGCCATTGCGGCTCTACGGGCACTTGATGATGTCCCTGAAGAACTACGCGATAGCCCTCGAATACTATCAGAAAGCTCTAGAAAAGCTCGATCCAGAGAAGGACAAGGCCGCGATCAAGACAGTAAAGCAGAAGATGGCCGAAGCATACTTTGGCTTGGAGGATTGGGACAAAGCTGAAGCGCTCTACACGGAGCTGCGCGAGCAAGAGCGCACTGAGCGCGGCTACGATGACCCGCGCATCGTGACAGCCTTGGCTGATATTGCTATGAAGAAGGGCGATCACGAACGCGCCGTCTCGCTCTATCTGGAGTCGCTCAAGCTCCAGAACAACCCTAACGTGCGCTTGAAGCTTGGGCGTGCCTACGAAGAGCTCGGCGATCTCGAGGAGGCATCGAAGCAGTACACCCAGGTGATCAAGGGGTCGCCGTATTTGGCTGAAGCGTATATGGCGCTTGGGGACTTGCAGCGCCAGCAGGGCCAGACTGATGAAGCTCTGAAGAACTATCGCGAAGGCTTTAAGCGCACTGCGGCTGCCGAGCTGCGCGAGCAGCTAGGCGAGCGTATCGTTGAGCTTGACCCCAAAGACTTCGAGACGCGCTTCCAGTTAGCTAAGCAATATCAGAAACAGCATATCTTTGAGTCGGCTGTGCGACATTACACGGCGATCTTAGAACAGGGGCCGACCCCCGAGCAAGCCCTCAACGCGTATCTAGGGCTTGGGGATGTCGCTGTTGGCCGTGCCGACTATGAGCAAGCGAAGAATTACTATAAGTCTGGTCTCGCTGTGGCAACGACTGATGACCAGAAGAAGAATCTCTATCAGAAGATCTTGGAAGCGGAAAGATCGCTCGTAGGAAGAGAAGGCAAACTCGGCGAAGACGGCTTAGAAGCGATGTATCAGCTCGCGGTCATCGCGCGGAACCAGCAGAAGCTCGCGGACATGCGCGAGCAGCTCGAAAAGCTCAAGCAAGAGAACCCAAACTACAAAGCAACCGAAGTCGCCCAGATGCTCTATGAAGTGACAGGCAAGTGGAGCGATGACAAACCAGGGATGCCCATAGCACTTCAAGAGTCTAAGCTGATCTCTCTCGGGCAAGAGCATGAGCCGTATAGCTCGACGCCGCCCACGTCAGGAGCTTATATTGAGGGAGAGATCGTCTTTGGGGTGCACCAAGAATCGATCGCTGAGGAGCTTCAAGTACGGGCGCTGCGTGGCGGCGCTGTGCTCATTCAATATGGGCCAGAGACCGACGCGACGACCATCACGCAACTAGAAAATCTCCTGAAGCGCCTCCAGAATGAGCACGCCGAGAAATACTGTCGGCTGATCGTCGCGCCGTATGACAGACTAGAGCCCAAGCAGATCGCGCTCACGGCGTGGGGCCGAATAGACAAGCTCTCATCGTACGACGAGAGTCGGATAAAGAGCTTCATCGACGAATGGATCACCAAGGGGCCGGAGCAGATCCCCTGTGCTCAGCAATAAGGCTATGGAGCTGCCTTCAGAGTTGGAGCTACGCTCTTTAGTAGAGCTTGTGGCGCACTTGCGCTCTGAGCGCGGCTGCCCCTGGGATCGCGCGCAAACCCATGAGTCATTGAAAAATCTCTTAATCGAGGAAGCGTATGAGACTGTCGCCGCTATTGAATCTGGCGACAGTCGCGAGCTCCAAGACGAGCTCGGTGATCTGCTCTTGCACGTGGCGTTCCACGTCCAGATCGCGCAAGAGCAGAAAAAGTTCACGCTTCAAGACGTACTGCGAGGGATCTATACAAAAGTGCTCCGGCGACACCCTCACGTCTTTGGAGCGGAATCTACTCAAGATGTGGAGCAGATCAAAGGGCGCTGGGAGGAGATCAAGCGCCAAGAAGGTCGACGACTGTCAGCCAAGACGGCTTTGCCAGCTCTGATCGAGGCGCGCAAGCTCCAAGAGCGCGCCACGCAATCGAACAAAGAGTTTTCAGTCCAGCCTCCGCCATCTGTCGCGACGCTCTTGAGCAAGCCCGATGAACAACGTCTTGGCGCGTTGCTCTTTGAGATTGTGGCGCGAGCCCGTGAACTTGGGCTCGATCCAGAGTTGGCGCTTAAGCGGTTCAATGCTCGGTTTGCCCAAGAGATCGAAAACAAAATTGCAGAGAGCCATGCTCGATCTCAGTGATCTGCCGCCACCAGCTCGTGAAGCGCTCACGGTCTACGTGGAGCTGCCTGAACAAGACGTGCATTTCTTTGATAGTGCCCTGAAGGCATTTGATCATAAAGTCAATCCCCGCCGCGACGTGAAGCTCATCGACGGCAAGCTGTATTATAAAAACTATGTCGCGCCAGATTTTTGGCCGGAGGTTCAGAGTCTGCTGGAGACGTTGCGGGAGTACGTAGCGATTGGGAATATTATAGTTGAGCCGTGAAGCGCCTACTGAACTCTCTCTGCCCTGATGAGATACGCCCTTCGATCTATGCGATTGACTACGAGCGTTTATGGGATGCGGGGTACCGAGCGCTGATCTTCGATATAGACAATACCCTTGGAGAGTGGGGCTGCCGTGTGCTGCCGGAGCCTGCGCAGACGCTCTTGCGGGAGCTTCACGCTCGAGGTTTTGCCGTGGGATTTCTCAGCAACGACGGCGGCACAAACCGCCCCCAGCTGAGAGAAGGGCTTAGCTTATGGCCCGCGCTGTGGCGCGCGGGCAAGCCGCGCACGCGCGGCTATAAAAATATGCTCGCACTTCTCAAGACACAAGAGACAGAGACAGTGATGATCGGGGATCAGCTCTTTACAGACATCTGGGGGGCGAAACGGGCAGGGTTATATGCGATCTTGGTAGCTCCGGTCAGTCCGGCGTCAGATTCGCTCCCAGCGAAGCTCAGACGCCCTTTAGAACGTCTGGTTCTTCAGTTACTCTCCAGAGAGAATCCGCCCCACGACCATGCCGATGATCGTCAAGAAAAACATTGAGAGAGCCCCCCACCACACAGAGCGCAGAATCAATTCTGGGGCCGTTGCCGCGATCTCGACGTTGGGGAGATAGATCGCCAAGAAGAGCGTAATGGTGCCCACAAGAGTAATAGACAGGGCCATAAGAAGCCCCTCTTGCACCCCTCTGACAAGAAAGCCTACGCTCAACCCTACAAGAGCTACCAGCGCATACGCGATGTTCCCCGACACAAAAGAGAAGTCGAGAAGCTCTTGTGTTTGGAGGGCAGAGCTTGCCCCCGCAGCTATCCCGGCAGCAAGAGCAAGGGCGAGCCATCGTAGGAATTTCATTCGCCCTCCTTTGGGAGTATGAAGACACCAACTACGGGGAATTTCTTGCGCTCTTCTCTTTGGGGCAACTGGAACATCACTAACGCAACTCCTTGGAAGAGCAGTGCCGTCTCTTGAGGAGACTCCTCCTGGAGACGCTGCAATTTCTCAAGGTTGGGGCCTCTCATCGTAGCTTCGAGAGGGACCTCTGTCTGAGGTCCCAGCGCAATCTGGACATCTCCGCTCGTGTAGTACCCTAGATACGTGCTTCCATCAGCGCTGTACAGATGCCAATCTAAGAGCTCTAGCGATGCCGGGACCTTCTGGGCAGGCATCGTCACTGTTACTGCCCATTGGAGGCGTGCTTCTTGAGGAGCACTCTGCTCAAAGAGCGTAAGGCGCACTGTAAACTCTATACCTTGGAGCGCCTCGCGGAACGCTTTGTAGTTTTGCTCAGCTATGGTGAGCAAAACCAGCGAAGCAATGAGCAATATCCCCAGCAGGCCAATTCCTACGGGGTAGCGCCAGGAGCGTTCTTTAGATCTCATAGCAAGCAACGAAGTGACCATGGCCTTTGTCTTCCAAGGGGGGATGGTCACTCTGAGCGCAGCGCTCCGTTGCTATAGGGCAGCGCTCATAAAACCGACACCGCGGAGGAGGATCGATGGGCTTGCTCACGCCGCCCTTGATCTCGATGGGCTGGCGCTCGACTGTTGGGTCGGGTATGGGCACAGCGGAAATGAGCGCGCGCGTATAGGGATGGAGCGGGTTCTGAATGACTTCTTCTGTAGGGCCAAGCTCGACGATCTTGCCCAGATACATCACGGCGATGCGGTCGCACATATAGCGCGCGACGGCCAGATCGTGCGTGATATATAGATAACTAATTCCGAACTCTTCTCGCAGATCGAGCATTAGATTCATGACGCCGGTGCGGATGGAGACGTCGAGCATCGATGTGGGCTCATCCGCGACGATGAAGCTGGGATTTAAAATCATAGCGCGGGCGATAGCCACGCGTTGCCGTTGGCCGCCCGACAGCTCATGGGGATAGCGAAAGAGAAAGCTTTCCGGGGGGGTGAGCCCTACTAAGCTCAAGAGTTCCGCGACGCGCTCCTCGCGCTCGTAGACGCTGCCGATCCCGTGGATGCTCAACGGCTCGGAGACGATGTCGAAGATCGTCATGCGCGGGTTAAGCGACTCATACGGGTCTTGAAAGATCATTTGGGCGTTGCGGCGAAATTCTTTCAAGGCGCGTCCTTCGAGCGTCGCGATGTCCACAAACTGCTCCCCTTGGGAATCTGTTGAGGGGTCCTGGGTGATACGGAGATAGATATGCCCTGACGTTGGGTCGATGAGTCGGACGAGCAGCTTCCCTGTGGTCGTCTTGCCGCAGCCAGATTCGCCGATCAACCCGAAGATCTCGCCGCGGTTAATCTCAAAGCTCACGTCGTCTACAGCGTGGATGAAGCTGCGCGCTCGGGCAAAGACCCCTGTAGCTACGGGGTAGAGCATGCGCAGGTTCTCCACGCGGACGAGAGTCTCTGTCTTTGTCTGTGTTTGTAATGCCACCGTGATCACCTACTATTATAACTATCTTAATTACATTAAGGGATTCCAGCAAGCCGCGTATTGCTTCGGCTTGTGCTCGATAAATTTGGGCACTTCGCGCTCACAGATCTCTGTCGCGTAAGGGCACCGTGGGTGGAAGCGGCAGCCCGACGGAGGCTTGATGAGATCTGGAGGCTCACCGGGGAGTGCTGCCAGTTTGACCTTCTCCCCCTTAATTGAAGGGAAGGCCGACATCAACGCTTTCGTATAGGGATGGATCGGGCTCTTGAAGATCGCTTCTGAAGGCCCAAACTCGACTAGCCCCCCGGCGTACATTACCCCGACTTTATCGGCGACCTCAGCGATGACCGCGATGTCGTGGGAGATGTAAATCATGCTCATGTTGAGCTTTTTCTGAATCTGACGCATTTCGCGTAAAATCTTGTCTTGGACGATGACGTCGAGGGCTGTCGTGGGTTCGTCAGCGATAATAATATCGGGATCGCACGCGAGGGCCATGGCGATCACAGCGCGCTGCTTCATGCCTCCAGAGTACTCATGGGGATAGCGGTCCATCAGCTGGCGGTCCAAGCCGACAAGCTGAAAGAGCTGAGCTACTCGCTCCCGCGCCTCAGGGATGGGGATAGGCATATGGGTCTGCATCGCTTCGATGATCTGATCCCCGACTTTGTAGACGGGGTTCAGCGAGTTCATCGCGGCTTGGAAGATCATCGAGATGCCCTTCCAGCGGATGGGGCGCATCTCTTCGTCACTGAGAGCTGTCAGATCGACTCCTAGGCGGGCGATGTCGTCTCGTCCCAGCTTGATTTGCTGCGTCCGCCCGTTGAGGCGCGCATCGAGCACCAGTTGCGATCTGTCGACTTCTACGAGCCGGCCTTGGTGCTCTTGCCCATCTAATAAGATCTTCACGGGCTTCCCCACAGCGCGTCGGGCATGGGCTTCATCGGAGCCATCGCGGAAGAAATAGACATGCCCACCCAAGAACTGAGCGTTCTCTGGGAGCAAACGGAGCAGCGTCAACGCCACAGAAGTCTTGCCGCAGCCGGACTCGCCGACGAGCCCTAGCGCTTCGCCCTTGTCGAGGGAGAAGCTCACGTCCTCGACAGCTTTGACCGCACCCTTGCGGGTGGTATAGTGCATCGTCAGATTTTCGACTTGTAGAACGGGATATGTCGTCAATGGTGCCACGCTCTCACCTCTTGCGTAGGCGCGGATTCACGACTTCATCGAGACCGCGGCCTACAAGATAGAACGCCGAACAGAGCAGAGTGATCGCGATCCCTGGGGGCATCCATAGCCACCAGTTCTGGAAGGAGCGTCCTCCTAAGATATAGCCGCCGCTGTGAGCCGAGTCAATCATGATGCCCCAGCTCACTTTAATCCCCGGGAGCAGCCCAAAGAACGACAGAGCGGCTTCTGAGAAGATCGCTCCCGTGACGTTGAACATCATATATAAAAACGACAACGGTAACAGATTGGGAATGATATGGCGGAAGATCACGTGGAAGTGCCCGCCTCCAGCAACCTTGGCCGCTTCAATGTAGGGCTTGACCTTGACGGCCAAAGCTTGGGACTTCAAAATGACTGTGATCTGACCGAAGCCGTAGAGAATTCCTAGGACAAATGCAAGCTTGATGAGCGTCAGCTCGATCATCGAGCCGAGCACAATCAAGAACGAGACCAACGGGAAGAGAATGAAGACGTCGGCCACGCGCATGAAGAACGTATCGACAAAGCCCCCATAATACGCAGTGATTGCGCCGATGAACGTGCCGATGAAGACCGTGATGAGCGCGGCTAGGACGCCGAGCATGAACTCTGAGCCGGTGCTCGCCATCAGTTGCGCTAAGATATCACGGCCAAATTGATTTGTCCCTAAAGGATGGCGCCGTGAAGGAGGCGTCGGATTCTCTATCCCCGGAATAAGCGGGTCATACCCCGTCACTGGATCATAGACTTGATAGATACTACTGATAGCCCCGTAGGGAACATTACGGGCAGCTTCCAGCTCTTCCGGGGTCCAGGCCAGCCGTTCCATCAGCCACGGGTAGGCCGGCCAGAGTGCCCCAAAGAGCGCAAAGAATATGATAATCCCTAAGCCGGTCAAGCCGATCTTGCTCTCGGTGAACATGGCCCAACTGCCCTTGAGCCCCCTCCAGAAGAGCTGGAGGCGCACGCGCCAGATCGCTTCTGCCGGCTTAAATGTTGGAGCGGCTTGCATAGGTTCTCCCTTCGTGCTCGTTAATCATAGCGGATGCGCGGATCCAAGAATGCATAGAGAATATCAGCGATAACGTGAGCGACCAACGCGAAAATACCCGTGAAGACCAGCGAGCCGATGGCTACAGGGTAATCTTGCTCGAGGGCGCTCAGCAGCAAGAGCTGTCCCATTCCCGGCCAGGAGAAGATCGTCTCGGTGAACACTCCCCCGTCGACGGAGAACGCGATAGCGAAGATCAGGCTTGTCACGACCGGGAGCAAGGCATTGCGTGCCGCGTGCTTATCGCGCACGACGTGATCAGGTAAGCCCTTGGCCTTGGCGGCCATCACGTAGTCTTCGCGCATCGTCTCCAGCATCGTATTTCTCATTAACAACATTGTGCCTGCAAATGAGATCAGCGTCAGCGTCAGGATGGGCAGGACCATGTGCTGCACGAAGTCAAGAGCCAAGGGGAAGAGCGGGATCGTCCCGGCGGGAAACTCAAAGTGCCACACAAAGAACTCAAACTTCGTATCGCGCGCCAATACGACACGATCGATCTCGCCGAGCCAGCCGCCGCCAAAGAAGAGCCCTGCCAAGACTAAACCCAAAGCAACAGCTCCCCAACGCGCTGTGTTCCTCTGCCATGGATAGGGGAAGCGCCGGCTCCACAGATAGACAATGCCCCAGAAGAGCGTTAATCCCCCTAGCCACAGCAACATATGATTAAAGACGATATTCGAACAGCTAATCCCGATGCTGCAATCGACTGACCCAATCTGACGGATGTTCGTCCAGCTATCAGGATTGATAAATCCCCCGATGGGGACGACGCCGAGGTTCACAGCAAAGAGCCAAACGAGCAGCAAGGCAAACCAAGGCGTGAATACTGTAAAGAGCACAACGCCTACAACGGTCGAGAAATATTCGATGATCGCACCGCGGCGCCAGGCGATCAGCTTCCCCAAGAAGAAGCCAATGTAGAACGAGACAATTGTATACGTCAAGAAGAGCACAATAGTTCGTGGTAAGCGCTCTCTGATTAAGTCCCATGTCGGGCGCTGCTCGCGGCAGACCGGATCGGGGACATCTCTGATGTTGCCCCACTTGAACGAGCACCCAAGATGTCCGGTGACGAAGTTCCGCAAATAATTCAAATAGCGTTCGTAGATGGGTTTATTCAAACCAAGTTGCTTCACAATCGCCTCTTTGGCCTCCGGGGTGATCTTTGGGTTGGCTGTGTAGATGTCGGTAATATCGCCGGGCTGGGCCTCCAAGATAATGAAGACCAGCGTCATATAGAGATAGAGCACGAGGATGATCTGCAAAAGGCGCACGATGATGAATTTGCTCATGCCGCTGGTCAGAGTCTGCCAAATACGTTTCATAGGACTTCGCGCTCCTTTTGGGCATGTAGGAAAGGTTCTGGGGGTGAGGGCTTAGTGGGGCCCTCACCCCCAGAAGGACTCCGCTACTTGAGCTGGACGTAACTCATGAGGCCGTTGGTGCCCTGGATGCCATCGAAGACTTTTTCATAGGGCATGTGATCGCCCACGAAGGCATCAGCGCGGAACGCCTCAAAGAGCGGGGCGTTGAAGAGCGGCACATACGGTAGCTCTTCCGAGAGCATCTCCTGCATCTTGAACGCCAGCTCTTTCAGCTTGGCTGGTTCACAGGCCGCGCGGAACTCGTCGGCGAGCTTGTCGAACTCCGGGTTGTTGTACCCTTGGGGGTTCTGGCCGCCCAGCCCGGAGTTCTCGCTATGGAAGAAGGTCGCGAGGTAGCTGGGGAACATGCCGCCCAAGCCCCACCCCAGGATCCACGCGTCGAACTTCTGCTCGTCGAAGACGCGGCTGACGATCGTGTTAAAGCCCGTCAGGTTGACTTTAACGGGGATGCCGATCTTGTTGAGCCGCTCCTCGATGTGCAGAGCGAACGTGGCGCGCAAGGGATCATAACCCTGGTGCGGCGCCAACAGCTCGAAGGGGGCTACGGCCTTGCCCTTATACTTGAGGCCGCGCCCTGGGGTGACCTTGTTGTTGGGGATGTCCACCTTGGGCTCGACCTCCCAGCTGAAGCCGGCCTGCTTGAGGAGCTTGATGGCCATCTCGGCCTTCTCCGCTTCTTTCAGGCCCTTGCCGTAGGTCTTGATGTTGGGATTGTACCACGCGGCGTTGGCCAACGGCACGATGGAGTAGGTCGGGATAGCCAGGCCTGCTAGGAGTTGCTGCGTCACAAACTCGCGGTCGATCATGATCGAGACCGCCTGGCGGAACTCTTTCACATTGAAGGGCTCGCGGCGCAGGTTGAATGACATATAGTACAAGCCGTTGCCAGCGTTCTCCGCAATGCCTATGCCCTTGGTCTCCCTGAGCTGCTTGCGGAAGCCCGCTTGTACGCCCAAGGGGTTGAGCATGAAGTGCACATCGCCCTTGATGAGCGCGGCCACAGCTGTCGCTTGATCGCCGTAGATGCGCCACTGCGTCGCATCGACGAACGGACCAGAGGTCAGCTCCAAGCGCACCGTGGGCTTATCCTTGTCGAGAATAGCCGAGCCCTGATCGCCATCATAGCTGAAGGCCGTCTTGGTCGTGTGGGTGTACTTATAGACGCCGGGCTTCTCTTCGGTGTAGCCGCCGGCATAGGGCCGGACGCTCTTAGCCCTGTAGAAGTAGTGATTCTTGTTCGCTGTCGACTCAGCGAAGGCCCCGGGCTCCCACTTCTGGAAGAGCCAAGCGCCCGCTACGGGCTCATCGTCGCCCTTGTGCTCATAGAGGGCCTTGACGGGGTCAGCGGCCTTGGCGGCTGCTTCAAACTTCGGCTCCCAGTAGGCCTTGCTGAAGATGGGCGCAAAGAGCAAGCCCTCGTCCCAGCCGTCGTAGCTGCATTGGGCCTTCAGATAGAACTTCACCGTGTATTTATCTACGACTTCGGCGCGATCAAAGAAGTCTGGGTTAATAATACCCGGCCAGTTGCCACCGAGCTTCACCGGGTCGATGCCCTTGTAAGCCGGCTCGCCCTTGACGTTCTTGCCCATGATCGCGTTGAAGCTGAATGCGATATCTTCAGCGGTCAGCTCACCGATCTCTTTGCCGGTCTTAGGATCGAACCACTTGATGCCCTTCTTGATCTTAATCGTCGCCGTCTTGTCTGCACCGATGGTCTTCATCTTATTCGCTTCTTCCTCGGTGCTGGCATCGGCGATTCCCGGGATATAGTCATAGAACTTGTCCGAGAACCCAAAGAGAGACGGACCCCAGCCGTTGAGCCGCACGTAGAAATTCCAGACTGTTGACTTCGGCCCAAGCACGGCTAAGCTGTTCAAGCTCGTCAGATCCTCGAAGATCGCAAGCTTGTAGATCTTCTGAGCTTGGGCTTGTACGACCGAATTCGGCTGACTCGAGAGCACAGCTCCGATGAAGAGTGCAAGGAGAGCCACTACGGCAATCACTTTAATATGCTTAAACATTTCACAACCTCCCTTGTCTGTGCTAGATTTGTCTTGGCTTTCTGAAGAGAACGCTTAGACGCTATCCCCCATGAATTGACACCACCTCCTTTAGAATCTCCCTGGTGATGTACGATACACCACCATGATGCTGCCTTTCATAGGGCTGTCTTGCACGACCTGAGTCCAACATGGTTGTTCGATCCAGCACATTGGTGATGGTGGGTTGGAAGGCCAGAGCCAGAGAGCAGCGATGATCGCTGCAGCAGCCGCAACCCCTACAGCTCCCCACGCAAAACGCCGCCACCAACTCTGTTCTTCTTTGGGTTGCTGGCGAGCCGAGCTGAGCAAACTCCAGCGGCGTGCCCGTAGATACGCCACGCGCTCTTGACAACGGGCACATGTCAAGACGTGTATGGCGACGTCGGAGCGCGTCCAGCGTGGGACACGTCCACTCAAGAACTTCTTAAACGCTTGCTCATCGCGGAAGGTGGCCCCCACACGCCCTGCCCCAGGGCTCTCTAACAGTCTATTCGCTACATAAGCTCGTAAGATCTCTTCGCTAGGATGATCCGAGTACTCCAGAAGCTTCAAGTCCTTAAAGAGCTCGGCAAACTCAGCAAGCTCTTCCCTATTCAGTTCGTCCTCGGGGAGAGGAGTATAATTAGTGTCCATACGACACCTCCGTGCGAGGGATGGTCGTCGCGGAAGCCGAAGCGTAGAGCTGGGTATAGAGCTCTTTGATCTTCTCTTTCTCGCGGGTGGGATTGAATTGACGGCCCACTAGGCGAAAGATATGCTCCCAACTGAGCCGCGTGCCGGCGAGACGTTCTATAGTCAGATCGCGCATACGGACCCGCCCTTCATTGATCTCGCGCACGAGTTGCTCGCGCTTGCGTGGGTCGAACTCTGAGCTCGCATAGTGACTAAACAGATAGACCAACAGCCCACGCACGACATTAGGATCAAAACGTCGCTTCGCTTCAGCAAAGACAAACCAGCGACGTGCCTTCTCCAGCTCACCGTCTAGCGAGAGCAAATCTTCCACCATCTCCGGAGGTTCGTTGGTGCACCGCAAGATATTCTCAGCGTATGCTAAACGCGCCAACTCAATCCGGATCTCCATTATATGCTCCCTTGCGAAATCCTGACAGCTTCAAGCTACGTATGCACGAAAAGCTTCGTTCTATCAGGCTTTCTTTGGCCTTGACCCCTCTTTTCCCCATTCCCTAGCGGCGTTCGTTCATGAGCACTGAGACAGAGCCATCCCCTTGATTGACGACAGCTAAGTCAGGATCACCGTCTCTGTCGAAATCTCCAGCGACAATGCTCACCGGGAGCGAGCCTACAGCGATAGTGATCGCTTTGTTCGGCTCTATAGGCTTGCCGCGAGGGGGATCAACCAAGATCTTTGAGCCAAATCCACCAAGGCCATCGTTGAAATGCACCGTCACGGTGTTGCTTGCCGAGTTCGCTGCGGCAAGATCGAGCCAGCCATCGCCGTTAAAATCGCCCACGATCACGGCTCGTGGGTCTAGACCCCCTGTGGGCAGTCCTTGCGGCTCGTCAAACTTCCCTTGGCCGTCTCCAGCGAAAACTAAGAGGCGATCGCTCTCGGGATTGGCTGTCACTAAATCTCCGAACGTGTCGTTGTTGATATCAGCGATCTCGATCCACGCCGGCGAATCCCCACTATAGAGTCCGGCTGCCAAGCGCTGCGCGATGACAAAGTTTCCCGCGTTATCCCCAAGCAAAGTAGCAGCTCGGCCAATGCTGCTGACGACGGCGTCCAGCTTGCCGTCGCGATTGAGATCGCTGACGGCCAGGGATTGGATGCTCCCGCCGACAAACGTCTCGCGCATGCTCCACCGATCTATCTGTGCTGTCCCATTATTGATAAAGACGTAGACGCTCCCTTGGAGATTTGTGCAAATAATATCGAGACGACCGTCATTGGTGAAGTCGGCTATAGCGACAGAGCTGACATCGCGCAGGCTGCGGGGGAGATCGCGGCTCGACGCTGGTCGGAGCAAGCCCTGCTCATCTCCCCAGAGCACCCAGAAGCTGCCCCCTGTGGGATAAGCGAGCACGACATCGAGAAACCCGTCTCCATTGAGATCACCAAGGGCTAAGACCTTGCCGCGGGGGACCTTGACAGTATCGTCGACCTTGACCGAGTTAAATTCTACTAATTGTGGGGCAGAGAAGGTCTGTTGTGGGCTCCCAAGAGCAATGGCGACATAAAGCCTCTTGATATCTTTCTCTTCGTCTGTAACAAGCAGAGTTGAAGTTATGAGATCAAGCAATCCATCGCGGTTGACATCGCCCAGGGCGATAGCCGTCGTGCCTGAGCCAATGAGAATAGACTGACCCTGGTGGAACTTCACACTAGGGTTGCTGAGGGCTCCTGTCCCTAGCAAGAGCACAAGGCTACCTATGAGTGCTAAAGCAAGCTGTCGTGTTCGAGCATCTCTGCGCATCGGGAGAAATTGTATCATCTTTGGGCACGGATGTCCACCGGGGATGGGGGCTGCTTGACAAATATCACCCTTTCGTGCTAATCTTTAAGAAGCAGCGTTAAGAGGTGCTCTCACCTTATCAGCTCTCAGTGAGGAGGTGATGGCGGGAGAGAAAAGAATATATTACTTGGCGGGGGAATAAGCGTGGTTTATATCTCTATGCAAAAGGAGGTTCCCTTATATGTCTTCCACATATAAAGCTTTGGCAATCGTGGTGGGCCTGGCTGCGTTGCTCTTTACCGCGTCGTCCAACTTGCCCCTAGTGAGCGCACAAGAGCAACAAGAGCTTAATCCCTTGAACAAGCTTGATCTTGGCGGATCTAAGGTCAACGGCTTCGTCTTCACTGCGGATGGGAAATTTGTCTTTGTCTCCGTCAGCGTCGGGCGCGAGAGCTCAGTCTTCCTCGTGGGAGCGAACACAGCCGATGTCACGAAGTTTTACGGCAAGAAGGTCCGCGGCTGCCCCATCGCTGGCGAGATTTGCCTAGCCCAGGTTCGCGGGAATATCAACCCACAAGATTTAGCATACAACGAGGCGAAGAAAGTGCTCTTCATACCCGGCTATGACGACGATACGCTCTACGTATCACAAGTTACTTTTGATAAGGATGGCAATCCTGCGGAAGCCAAAGCGGCTAAGAAAGTCGCGGTGGGAGCAGGTCCACGCGCCGTCGCCGTCAACGCCGAAGGCACTCGCGCTTTCACGGTCAATGAACGTGATCACACCGTCAGCGTCGTAGACATTCTGTACAAGAACGAAGCTCCTGATAAGGGCGAGGTGATCGCGACGATCAAGCTCGACCCCGATGAAGAGAACCCCGCATATCCTAGCCCAGCAGATATCGCCATTGTGGGCAATAGAGCCTTCGTCGTCAACACCGACACTTGGAAGGTCTGCGAGCTCAAGAACATCAATGCGGACAGCGAAAAAGTCAAGAAGGGCGAGGAAAAGATTGAACTTGGCGCGTGTGTCGATACCGGAGCGTATCCGCGCGCCATGGCCATGCTTGAGAACACGGCCTATGTGATCAACAGCCTTGGGGACAGTGTCAGCCAGCTCTCCCTTGATCCGCTGGAGAGCAAGGCAGAAGTCACTGTCGGTGACGCGCCACGCGGGATCACCACAGACAACAAGTGCTGGGTTGTGGTGACCAATACCGGGGTAGATGACGCCGAGGGAGGCCGCCCTAGCATCTCCTTCTTGAGTTCAGATCTGAAAAAGTCTTTGATGCTCCCTATCACGGCTAAGGAGCCAGGGGACTCGATCGTACCCACTCAAGTGCAGGTCCTTGTCAAAGAGGATGCCAAAGAAGTGTGGGTGTTGAACATTGGAGCTCGCGGAGAGATCTTAATCTACCCTGTGCCAGAGGATGTCAAGAGCTGTCCGTAGTAAGAAATTGAAGGAAGGTAAGAAGAGGGGGCGGCCTCGGGGGTTCCGGGGCCGCTTCTCTTTGCAGTTGACGATCCTGGCCATTCTTGAGTATAGTTAAGTAAGAAGGCGGGCCCGTAGCTCAGGGGTCAGAGCGGCCGGCTCATAACCGGTTGGTCGCAGGTTCGAATCCTGCCGGGCCCACAAGACAGTTCAAAGTTTTTCAGTTTATGGAAAAACTCTTTGTGAACGTAGATGGGGCCTCGCAAGGCAACCCCGGCGAGGCTGCTATTGGCATCGTCATCGCTGATGCTGAAGGAAACGTTATCAAAGAGATTTCTGAGCACATTGGGCGCACGACCAATAACGTCGCGGAGTATCGTGCCCTCATCGAAGCGATCAAAGCTGTGATACCCTACACGCCCAAGCGCGTTATCTTTTTCACAGATAGTCAACTCTTGGCCAAC
Organism: Candidatus Bipolaricaulota bacterium; assembly: GCA_938091745.1. Classification (GTDB taxonomy): domain Bacteria; phylum Bipolaricaulota; class Bipolaricaulia; order RBG-16-55-9; family DRXL01; genus JANXCC01. The sequence goes on along the minus strand of CALLJK010000015.1, from coordinate 20,297 downwards.
CAAGTCAATGGGCTCTATCGTATTCGACGGCCGCATCTGGAGCCGCTCAACAGGCAAGTCCATGAATTGCTCGCCAAGCTCCCCAATTGGCAGGTGAACTACGTGGAGCGCGATGCCAATTGGAAGGCGCATCGTCTTGCGCAAAAGGCGCTCTTAGAGAGGGTGGCCAAAGAAGCGGAAGTGGGCTTGCCAGAGCGCATCCGCAGAAGAGTCGAACTCCTCGATGAGATCGATCAACGACGGGTCTTAGAATTTGTGAATCGGCTGTACGAAGAGGCCCAGAAGGACAAAGCGTAAAGGCTCAAGCTTCAGTCTTTGGGAAAGGGGGACTTCGTCATGGGTGGGTATCTCAAAGGGTGTCTTCTTCTTTGTGGGGTTCTTCTTATAGTGACGGGCTGCTGGCCTATGCCCAACAAGATCAGCGTCGGTCCCGACGGGCTGCTCGCCTTGACAATGCCTAGTAGGGCTGACGGCTTCTACGAGACTTTCCCCCAAGCAGGACAGATCTGGCTTGTAGATCCCACAACAGGGCGTGTGCAGACTCTGCTCACGGGGGAAGAGAATCTCTCGTGGGCGACGTTCTCCCCTGATGGGAATGAACTGCTCTATGTTGAAAGCCCAAGCATTGAGCTTCAGCAGATTTTCAGTGGAAAACTCTCACACCCCTGGCGGCTGATGCTCTTCGACCGTCGGAGCAATAGCCGGACTGAGCTCTTATCAGGGGATCACGGCTTCATCTGGGGGCCGACGTTCTCTCCCGACGGGCGCAAGATCGCGTTCTATAAGTTTTATCACAGTCATATAGGCGACTATCTCAATTTGCATATCTTTGATCGAGACAGCCGTCAAGAGAAGTTGCTCAAGACTGTACAAGACAAAGAGGGCATCTATTATGCGCCCTACGGGCCGGGGCCACTGTGGACTCCTGATGGACAAGGGGTGTTTGCCTTCTCTATCGAAAAGATATTCCCTGAAGAAGCCCTGCCCAGCCCAGAGGAGATCACCCCGGAGACAGTCCGGATCTTCGCGGGGCGTCTCGCTGTGCTCAGCATTGATTGTAGATGCGAGTACAGCATTACCAAAGGATTCTTCCCGCTCTTGCCTGTTCCGCTCTTTTTGATAGCCTCTCGCGACGGCCGGAGACTCTATGTCAACGGCTATGACCAGACGTTCTCTGTGAGTGCCCGCGAGCGGGTCAATCTCTATGAGATCTCTGTTGAGACAGGCGAGCGAGTAGTGCTCTATGATGGGGGCGGGATCGCGCTCGCTCCGGCGCTCTCTCCCCATGGAGAACGCGTGCTCTTCACAGTTATCTCTCCCGACGAGCCCGTGAAGGCCGATCTATATCTGCTTGATCTCACGGCAGCAGCTCCCGCGCGCAAGCTCACCGACGATGGGCGTTCGGGCTTCGGGTTTTGGCTCTCTCGCGAAGAGATAGGATTCTTGCGCTTGAAGGAACCTGGAGCGCTCCGTGGTGAGATCTGGGCGAAGAATCTGAGCACTCACGAGGAACGCAATCTTAGCGCGCTCGTGGTGCAGAGTGCTCTCGCGCAACTGAGCCAAGAGACGAAAGCCTATGAGAAATCTCTCGAGCAAGTAGAGCGCCAGCTTGCAGCACTCCATGACACTGTTACTGCGCTATCAGGAGCTATGGCGTCTCTCTCTGAGAAGCTAGGCGCTGTGCAGACGCAGAGCCTCGAAATAGCGAATCGCACAGATCAGCGATTGGCTGAGCTCGCTCGAGACATTGGTGTCCTTATGGCTGATATGGATGTGGTGAAGGCTCAACTCTCAGGGGTAGAAACGGAAGTAAAAGCCGTCGGGACGCGGCCAGCGCTCTCGCTGTGGCAGGTAGCGATAGCACTATTGATCACTGTAGTTGTAATCGTCTGGATTATACGGCGTGCACTGCACTCGCTTGCTCAGCAGATAGCTTTGCCGCCCCAGTAGAGCGTCGCGATCCCAAACGTAAGATCGCGATATCCCACGGGGCGAAAGCCCACGTCATAGAGCTCCTCGAGAATCTGAGCACGGTTGGGGAAGCTCAGAATCGAATCACGCAGATATTGATAAGGCGCGCGTGCTCCTGTGAGCATCCCTCCAACCCAAGGCACGATATATCGCAGATATGGAAGATAGACCGAGCGTGCGAGAAAACTTTGAGGGGCGGAAAACTCTAAGATGAATACGCGCCCCCTATGGGAGAGCACGCGATAGATCTCTCTCAGTCCCCGAGCGCGATCTGGGAGATTGCGCAGCCCAAATGCTATCGTGGCGATCTCAAAAGAGCTTTCAGCGAAGGGCAGCTCGAGCACATCCCCGTGCACAAACTGCACACGTTGATCGAGGCCAAGCCGAGCGCACTTCTCACGAGCAACACGGAGCATCTCTTCAGAGAGATCAAGCCCCACGATCTGCAGCGCTGGGCACGCGTAGGCAAACGCGATGACAACGTCGCCCGTGCCGGTACACAGATCCAAAAGACGTTCGCCAGATCTGGGAGCAGCTTGCTGCACGAGCTCTCTTCGCCATGCGCGGTCGCGATTGAAGCTCAGAATGCGATTGGCGAGATCATAGCGGCGCGCGATCTTGGAGAACATCTGGGCGATTTCGTGCGGGTGCATTGTTTACCCTTTGACAATCCCGGTGATCTCGATGAGGACATCATCGATCTCCAGACCCGCCAGTTCGCGCACCCGCGCTTTGACCTCTTTGATCGCTTTTTGGGCAGCCTCGTGGATGCGCGTCCCATAGACAGCAAAGAGCGTCATCTTGATGACCAGGCGTCCGTTCTCCTTGAGGACCTCGATGCCGTCGCCCTTGACGGCTTGAGTGATAGTGCTGAAAAAGCCGGAGCTTTCGCGGGCCTGGCGTGGGGTCCGTAACCCCTCCTGCTCGCTAATAACTTTTGCGCAGAGCTGGACGATAGCTCGCTCAGAGATATAGATGTCTCCTAGCTCGCTGCTGATCTTTCTCAGTTCCGCCATAGCTTTTGTAAGCTTCTCTCCTAGCCCCTCTCCCCCCAAGGGAGAGGGGACTTGAGGGGTCAGGGAATTAGGCCTTCACCAAGCTCCGTCCTGCCATCTCTCTGGGTTTTTCTAATCCCATCAATTCTAGCAACGTTGGTGCGATGTCGCAGAGTGCCCCGCCGTCAGCAAGCTTGATCTTGCGTGGCCCAACGTAGATGAGCGGACCAGGGCTGTGCGTGTGCGCCGTATGGGGGCGCCCATGCGCGTCTCTCATGATATCGGCATTGCCGTGATCAGCAGTGATTAAGAGTTCTCCGTCGACGGAGCGTGTCGCTTCGACAACGCGCCCCAGACATTCGTCGACAGCTTCGACAGCTCTGACAGCAGCTTCAAAGACCCCGGTGTGACCCACCATATCCGGGTTGGCGTAGTTTATCAGAACAAAGTCATAGCGATGACTCGTGATCTGTCTGATCGCTTCGTCGGTGACCTCGTAGGCCGACATCTCTGGCTTTAGGTCATACGTAGCGACTTTAGGAGATGGGATGAGCTTTCTGTCTTCTCCGGGGAAGGGCGTCTCGTGACCGTTATTGAAAAAATACGTGACGTGCGCGTATTTTTCGGTTTCTGCCAGACGGAACTGCGTCAGCCCTGCCGCGCTCAGCACTTCCCCGAAAATATTTTCTAATCTCTCTTCGCCGGGGAAGGCCGCAGGGACCGAGAAGCTTTGATCGTACTGGGTGAGCGTGACGAATTCGATCTTGGGGCATGGCCCGCGATCAAACTGAGCGAAGTTTTTCTCAGTGAAAGCGCGGGTGAGCTGGCGCGCCCGATCAGGGCGAAAATTAAAGAATATAACAGCGTCGCCGTCGCGAATAGCTCCGTCGGGATCGAGCACGATGGGTTTGATAAATTCGTCGGTCTCGCCGCGCTGATAAGCCCTTTCGACTGCAGCTTCTGGGGGCCCGTCATTCCTGAAGCCTTCGGCAAAGCGCAGCGCACGATAAGCCTTCTCAGTGCGCTCCCAGCGGTTGTCGCGGTCCATTGCCCAGTAGCGCCCCATAAGGGTAGCAATATACCCAAAGCCCTGCTTTTCGCAGAACTCGCGCACCTGTTTTATATAACTTGCCCCTGATGTCGGCGGGGTGTCGCGCCCATCTAAAAAAGCGTGAATATAGAGATTATAGACGTGTTCGCGTTGAGCTAATTCTATCAGGGCGAAGAGATGCTCTAATAAGCTGTGCACGCCGCCGTCGCTGACCAGCCCCGTCAGATGGAGTCGGGAGTTGTGCGCTTGCACATGCGCGATGGCGCGCAACAAAGCGCTATTTTTGAAGAAGCTCCCGTCGGCGATGGCATCGGAGATGCGCGTCGAGGCCTGCACGACGACGCGCCCCGCGCCCAGATTCTGATGGCCCACTTCGGAGTTGCCAAATTGTCCCTCGGGCAACCCGACAAAGCGCCCGTCGGTGCGCACGAGTGTATTGGGGCAGCTCTCCCAATAGTGATCGAAATTGGGGGTCTTTGCTGTTGCGATAGCGTTCCAATCTCTTTCTTCGCGCATTCCCCAGCCGTCTAAAATGACGAGCACATACGGGCGCTTGGGCATAGCTTATTATACACCGTGTGTGCTCGCGCTTGCTAATCTGAGCTTGAGCAATTACAATAAGTCTCACTATGCGTCTTGTCCTCCAGCGCGTCACAGAAGCGTCTGTCGAAATTGACGGCCAGATCGTAGGTCAGATCGGTCCAGGGCTCTTAGTCTTTTTGGGCGTGGGCAAGGGCGACTCCGAGCACGATGCGCTCTTTCTCGCAGATCGCGTTCTGGGACTGAGAATCTTCGAAGACTCAGCGGGCAAGATGAACCTCTCCGTCAAGGACGTGCAGGGCGAGATTTTAGTGATCTCGCAGTTTACGCTCTATGGGAATACCCAGAAGGGGCGGCGGCCCAGCTTCGACGCGGCGGCGCCGCCTGATCAGGCCCGCGTACTCTATGAGCTCTTTCTGCAGGAGCTACGCCGCAGCGGGCTTAAAATCGAATCTGGAATCTTTGGCGCGCGCATGAAGGTCTCGCTCATCAACGACGGCCCTGTTACTTTTATTCTGGAGAGCGAGCCGGTTGCACAATGATATTCTCTCTGATAAGATGTGAACATAAGGAGCTGTGACTATGGGTCAGGGACAACCAAAATACAGACGGTCAAGATCGCAGAAGCGCATGCACCGTGCGGCCAGTTATAAGTTTACTCCAGTGACAATCAACGAGTGTCCACGCTGTCATGAGCCGAAGCTGCCCCATCGCGTCTGTCTTCATTGTGGATATTACAACGGGATGGAGATTATCGCTCTTGAGGAAGCGGAGAAGAAAGAGTAATGTTAGATGCGGCCCTTCAACCGCGGATCTAAGATATCTCTGAATGCATCGCCGATGAGATTCCATCCCAGCACAAAGAGCAAGATCGCCATACCAGGATAGACGACAATGTACCAGTGATCGCTCAATCGTGGAATCCAGTCGCGGGCGAAGCTAATCATCTGTCCCCAGTCAGCGTAGCCTACCTCGGCCCCTAGCCCCAAAAAGCTCAATGCTGCGAAGCTCAAGACATATGATCCGATGTCCATTGAGCCAACAACTAACGTCGGATAAATCGCATTGGGGATGATATGGCGCAAGAGAATGCGATAGTGCGGGGCTCCTACAGCCTGAGCGGCATAGACGTACTCACGCTCTTTAATCGCTAAGATATCGCCGCGGATTAAACGAGCATACCCCATCCAGCCGAAGACGATCAAGGCGATCATAGCAGTCAAGAGCCCGCGCCCCAAGGTCGGTTGGAGCACGGCAGCGAGCGTGATAGCTGCCACTAAGAAGGGGAAAGCAAGAAAGATATCGGTGATGCGCATGAGGATTTCATCAATCCAGCGGCCGAAGTATGCCCCGATCGACCCGATCAATAAGCCGATCAGGACATTTAACCCTGTGATGACCAGGCCGACGAAGAAGGCTGTGCGCGTCCCCCATATGATCCCGTAATAAATATCATAGCTTTGGATGAGGCCGAAGGGCCGGGCCTCGCAGATCGTGGCTTGTTTGGTGATGACCTTCCAGATCTGCTCTAGAGGGTTGTTCCCGTTTGGGGGTTGAGGCATATGAGTGTAGCCACACCTGACGATGCGATACGGCTCATAAGGGTTCTCAGGAGGTGCGAGCCACGGTGCAGCAATCGCTATGGCCACAAAGAAGAGCACTATGATCAAGCCTGCCAAGGAGAGCGGGTTTCTAAGAAGACGTTTAAAGATTTTCAATCTAGCCTCACCCGTGGATCAATGAACGCGTAGAGTAAATCCACAATCAAGTTGCCCACGACCAGTAACACACCGTTGAAGAGCGTGAACCCTACTACGCTCAAGATATCAAGTCGGATCGCAGCATCGGCAGCCCATCGGCCGATCCCAGGATAGTTAAAGATCGTCTCCGTAATGACAACGCCGTTGAGTAAGCCGATCAGGAGCAACCCGCCCATCGTCGCTACAGGGATCATGGCGTTGCGGGTGGCATGCTTATTGATGACTACGCTCTCTTTCAGCCCTTTGGCCCGCGCGGTCATGATGTACTCTTGACGCAGCGTCTCTAACATCGAGCTGCGCGTTACGCGCAACAGCAGGGCCCATTGCACATACGAGAGCGTGATGACGGGCAGAAACAGATGGCGCAAGGAATCCCAAAAGACATCTAGCCTCCCGTTGAGCAGGGCATCTATAGTATACAGCTGGGTGTAGCGTATGAAAGAGCCGTTGATGACTTCTCGTGTGACCCAATCGGAGATTTGCCCTGGGGGGAACCATTGCAATTTCGCATAGAAATACATCAGTAACAGAAGCCCGAAGACAAACGTGGGCAATGACCATCCTACAAGGGCAAAGACACGCAAGGTATGATCGATGAGCTTATTTTGGTGGACGGCCGAGAGTATCCCCAGCCAGATGCCGATGAGGATGACGGGGAGCATCGCCCACAGGGAAAGCTCCAGGGTGGCTGGTAGATAGTAGAGCAAGGCTTCGCTGACGGGGCGCTGAGCGGTCCTAGACCAGCCTAAATCACCCCGAATAATTTGGTTGAGCCATTGCCAATATTGGATGTGGATTGGCTGATCCAGCCCATACTTATGGATGATGCGCTCCATTGCGTCTGGGCTCTTGGGCACATCCGACAGATAGAGGCTGGCGCGCATCTCGGGGGAAAGGAGGGAAAAGATCGCGAAGACGAAGACCGTCACCCCAAGAAGCAATATAGGGAGTAGCAGCAACCGCCGAATAATATATGCAAGCATGATCGCTTCAGCTTTAAAGAGTATAACATATTAAGTCGAGGCCCGTCAAGCAAGCGGCAAACGCAAGGGCCGGAGGGCATCTGCCTCCGGCCCGCATCTTCCTACGGACTACCTGAGTCTTAGCCCTTGCTGAGCCAATAGACGTACGTCCCAGGATAGGCCGGGTTGTAGAACCAGCCTTTCACCCAGACTTGCTCATAGCGTCGGAATAGGAGTTGGATGTTCTGGATGTTGATCGCATACTCCATAGCCAGGCGGTTGAGCTCGAAGTAGATCTTCTCAGCCTTGCCACCGACCTTCTGATCCGGCTCCTTCTTGGCCTTCACGACCAGATCATCGAAGAGGTCCTGGAGCGTGGGGTACTTCTTGGCCTCAAGGAAGGTAGCATAAACGGGCTTGAACTCCACGTCCTTGAGGACGTCGAAGTTCTGAGCCATAGCGAAGGCTCCAGTGCGGAACATATACGGCTGGACCCAGTTGTGTGGATGGGCATAGTCCTCGAGCCAGCCAACCCAGAAGACCGCGAGCTCCCCGGCGTCCATGGCCTTCAGATAGCTCGGCCAGGGCAGGTCGAGCACGTCCACGGAGAAGATCGGCCGGCCAGGCCGCTTCTTGTTCATATCTTCGAGATTGCGCTCGAGCATCTCTGCGGCGAAGCGGCGCGCTACGTTGCCCTGGTTGAACGTCAAGGTGAGGCGCATGCCATCGGACCAGAGCTTGCCGCCCCAAGCCGCCTTCAGCTCCTCCTCGCACTTGGCTAGGCTGAACTCATAGCCCTTCTGCTCTGGGTTGAAGCCGAGCCGGCCTTTGATGATCACCCCACCGCGCATCCACTCTGCCTCGCCCAGCCAGGATTCCTTGATGTACGTAGCTGTGTCGAAGCAGTAGTTGAGGGCTCGTCTGAGGTTGAGGTCGAGCAAGAGATCGGGCTTATCCGCGCCGCCGAGCTTCGGCATGTAGGGGCTGCCTTCCTTCACCTTGAAGTTAATGAAGCCGCTTTGCATGGTCGCGCTCGGCAGCGGTCCATGCATACGGGCCTTGCCGGCCTTGACCAAGGGGTCCATCGCTGAGACGAAGGCGCGAGGCACATCGATGGAGTCGGCGTCACCGGCCTCAAACATGGCCAAGCGAGTGCCCCACTCCGGCACGACCTTTCTGATGTAGTTCTTGATCTTGGCCGGACTGCGCCAATAGTTGTCGTTGCGCTCGAGGATGATCTCCTTGCCCTTGTCCCACTTCACCAGCTTGTAGGGGCCGGTGCCGTTGGCCACATCAAAGAGCTTGGAGGCCTCAGCCTTGGGGTCCCACCACTTGCGCCAGTTGTCGCACTTGCCGTCCCAGTCACCGCGAGCGATGGCCCACTCCTTGTCGATAATAGACATCCAGCTGCCCGCGAGAATCTGGATGAAGGGCCCGAAGGGTGAGGCCAGCTTGATCGTGACCGTGTCTGGTGCCGTGACCTTGATCGCATCGAGCACCATCTGGCAGGCTTTCAGATCGCCTTCCTTCTTGGCCAGCTCATCAATGGAGGCGACATCGAGGACGTGCTCGATGATCATGTGGATGGGGCCGCCGGAGCGGTCCTGCAAGAGCGCTCTCTGGAGGCTATAGGCCACGTCATCGGCGCTGAGGTCGCCGCCCTCGTGGAACTTGACGCCCTTGCGAATCTTAAACGTATAGGTGCTCCCGTCGGGGGAAATCGTCCAGCTCTCTGCGAGCATCGGGACGAACTTGTCAATCGCCTCGCCGTCGTAGAAGATAAGGGTCTCGTAAATATTAAAGATCGCTGTTGCGCTTGCGGTGTCTTAGTGCCATGCCGGGTCGAGGGTCTCCAGATCGCCGATAGTCGCTTCAATGTAGGTATCGGGGTTCTTAACCTGCTGCGCCAACCCACTTGTTACACCAATGACTAGCACCAGAGTTAGAGCTAGAGCTCCCCATCTCCAAACTGCTTTCATGCTGCTCCCTCCTTCTGAAGTTTTGGATGGTGTGGGAATAAAGTGCTGGACGATTTAGACTCGGCAACCACCTCCTTATCAGCTCAGCGTGTGAACCACCCCGAACGCTGGCTTTTCGGTTTGTGATATATATTACACCAAGGGATGGGGGGTTGTCAAGACGGGGTTGGCAGTGCGGCTTGACTTGTTCGTAAATTTTGTGCACACTAAATCCTATGCAAAAATGGATATGGCTTGCGGTAGTGGGGCTGTTGGTCGCTGGGGGCTTGATCTTCTGGTGGGCGCGGCAGGCTAGCACCCCTTCGTCGGAAGCGTATAGAGCAAGCGTTCTCGAAGTCCTACGAGGGCGTGGAGGACTCGATCCTGGAGTAGCGTTCATGCTCAACGGGATTCGAGTTGATCTCGATTGCCGCGACGAAGAGATCTGTATTCGCAGAGAGAATTTTTCCGAGGTCTACGAGATCGCCGAGCAGTACGAGTTTCTTATCGGTGACTATCAGGGGCGGATCTGCACGATGAAGCCTAGTGCTGTCGACCGCACCGACCACGAACGCCTCTGTAAGCTCCTTCAAGAGTTTTTGAAGGAGATCAACGGCATCAAGATGAACGCCTCGCTGGCGCTCAACTTCCTTGCTCAGAACAATCCAGAAGACGTGCGGAGACTCTTACGGAACTTCCTGCACCGGATTTTAGCGCACCGCGAGCGCGTGCTCCAGATCGAAGCCGAGCTAAAGAAGATCAGCTGGCTTGAGCCGGTGCTCACGATCCAAAGCCCCTAAAACTCCGGCCCTAAGACCGAGAGCACATAATTCTGCAAATACTTCTGGGCGACGCGCTTGACGTCATCAGATGTCACGGCTTGGATCAGTTCCGGGTACTGCGCATCCATCTGGTAGCCCACACCAAGTGTTTCATACCAGCCCAAGTACCATGCGCGGCGCTCCGTCTTCTCGTGGTCTATTCTGTAGTTCCCAATAACGTAGCTCTTGGCCCGATCCAGCTCTTCTTGGGGTACACCATTCTCTTGGATATCTCTAATGATCTCGAGAATGCCCTGCTGAGCCGTCTCAGCGTTCTGGGGTAGCGCGATGATGTACGTGACCAAGTGGCTGTTCTCAGCGCGCGACGGATAGAACGAGCCTGTCGAATATGCGAGCCCACGCTTATCTCGGAGCTCGCTGAAGAGCCGCGAGCTCATGCCGCCGCCCAAGATCGCGTTGAGCAATTTCATCGCCGGGTAATCTGGGCTTGCCACAGGTGGAGCTGGATAGCCTAAAATCAGCCAGGTGAGATTCGATCTCTTGGTCGCTTCAATGCGCTTATTTTCCGTGAGCGCGAGTGAGATCGGCTGCGGCTTCATAGGCAGCTCTTCTGCGCCCTTGGGCAGCTCTTGGAGCTTCGCTCGCAGGAGCGCTTCGAGCAGCGCGCGGTCAAACGCTCCCACCGCGACGATGGTCATATTGTTGGGCACATAGTATTTTTTGTAGAACTGCACGATGTCGTCACGCGAGATGCGTGCGACGCTCTCTGGGGTTGGGATGCGCCCGTAGGGGTGCGCACCGTAGAGAGCGCTCTGGAAGTTATTGTAGATGACCGAAAAATTCTCGTCGGCTTGGGCGCGGATCTCTCGAATAAATTCGGTCTTGGCGCGCTCGACTTCGTCGGGAGAAAACGCTGGGTTGAGCAAAACGTCGAGATAGATGGGCAGGGCGCGCTCCAGCGTCTCTTTGGGAGCAACAAGCGTTACGTAAGCCATGTCGGCCAAGATATCTTGGCTGAGCTGGGCTCCCAAGTTCTCGATCTCTGTAAAAATATCTTCTTCGGAGCGGGTCGTGGTGCCGCGCAGCAATAATCTCGATGTGAGCTCGGCGATCCCGGTAAGGTCTGCTGGCTCGGCGCGAGCGCCAGTCCCAACAAACGCTTGGAGCGCGACGGTCTCTGTAGAAGGGTCTTGGCGCAAGATGAGCTTGAGCCCGTTGGGCAGCGTGACGAGTTCGTCGGTGCTTGGCTCGGCTGCGCTTTCGGGGATGAGCACGAGCTCATAGTACGCATCGAGATTGATATACTTGCGCGCGACGTTGACGATATCTTGCACGGTCACAGCGCGGATCCTCTGTGGGTATGTGAGCGCGAATTTATAATCTCCTGCGACGATGGCGTAGAAGCCGAGCGTACCGGCAATGCCTGCGCTTGTCTCTGCTTGGAGGGCTTCGCGAGCGAGCAAGACGGTCTTAGCGCGCTCGACTTCGTCAGGGCTGAGCTTGCCGTCCAGAATCTCCCTCAGCTCTGCCAGAATCGTCTGTTCGACGGCCGCGCGGTTCTCGTAGGGGAACTCAGCATAGATATTGAAAATCCCCGGCTCTTTCTGAGTGAAATACCCGGCGTCTATTGTCGTGACCAAGCCCAGCTCCTTGCGCAGCTTCTTGTAGAAGCGCGAGCCGCGCCCTTCAGATAAGAGCGTGATCAAGACGTCCATAGCGTAGACGTCTTGGGCTTCTTTCACGGACGGTCCGGGCCAGGCGAAGATGAGATACCCCTGGCTGACGTCGCGTCGGATCTCTTTGACGGTCTTTTGCGTGCGAGCTGGCTCCTTGGGATATTGCTGGGGGGGAATCGCTTTAGGTGCCATCGCGCCAAATTTTTCTCGCACGATCTGCAGTGTCTTCTCGATCTCGATATCCCCGGCGACGACGAGCGTCATGTTGTTGGGGACGTAGTACGTCCTCATCCAGTTGAGGAAGTCTTCGCGCGTGAGTCTTTCTAAGCTATCAGCGAACCCGATGATGGGGAGCTTATACGGATGCACAGTATAAAACTCTTGGCGCAGCGTGAAGAATGCAAACGAACTTGGGGAATCAGATCGCTGCTGCTGCTCGCGCAGCACGACTTCCTTCTCGCGAGCGATCTCCTCTTCAGGAAAAGTCGAGTTCTGCGTAATATCAGCGATGATATCGATAGCGAGTTCGGTGTGCTCGCTGGGCAAAATAATATAGTAATGCGTGAAGTCATAAGAAGTTGAGGCGTTGGTGCGGCCGCCGAGGGCTGCGATCTCGCGATCAATGCCGCCGGGGCGTTTCTCGGTGCCCTTGAAGAGCATGTGCTCAAAAAAATGCGAGATGCCCGAGATCTCTCGCGTCTCGTTAAGGCTGCCCACGTTGACCCAGATATCTACAGCTGTGATGCCTGTGCCGGCTCTGGGGACGAGCAAGACTTTTAACCCGTTCTCGAGGGTGAATTCGTGCACCTCGGGCTGAGCGAGCGAGCTGGGAGACGACACGACAGCGAGTGTGGCGAGCAAGAGAATGAGCACTGTAAAGCGTTTCATATCGGCCTCCTTCGGAGGGTATTCTATCATTTCAGTAGAGTTGGGACAAATTTTCAGTTGACAGGGTCAGCACAGACGGGTAAAATCTCTGTGGGCCGTTAGCTCAGTGGTAGAGCACCTGCCTTTTAAGCAGGGGGTCGCAGGTTCGATCCCTGCACGGCCTACCACCTCAACTTTTTATGAAGATCCTCATCACCGGTGCGACAGGGTTTCTTGGACGTCGCGTCTGCGAAGTCTTGAGCCAAGCCGGGCATACAATAGTTGCCCTGTCACGCGATCCAACAAAAGCTAAGCAGCGCGTCCCCGCGCTCACCGAAGCGTTTCGCTGGGAGGCGCTCGCCGAAGCCCTGAAGAGCTGCGACGCTGTCGTCCATCTCGCTGGGGAGACCGTCGCTGGACGATGGACTGACGAGAAAAAGAAGGCTATTCGCGACAGCCGCGTCCTGGGCACCCGCAATCTCGTAGAAAGTCTCACGAAGCTTGACTCGCGCCCAAAGGTGCTCATCTCTGCGAGTGCCATCGGCTACTACGGAGACCGCGGGGAAGAGACCCTGACAGAAGACTCACCGCCGGGTTCGGACTTTCTCGCTCAAGTCTGCCAAGCCTGGGAGAGCGAAGCTGCCCGTGCGGAAAACTTTGGGATTCGCGTGGTGCGGCTGCGCATCGGGTTGGTGCTTGGCCCAGGGGGCGGAGCGTTACAAGCTCTGATGCCCATCTTTAAACTTGGGCTGGGCGGGCCGCTCGGCTCAGGAAGACAGTTCTGGTCGTGGGTCCATCGCGACGACGTCGCGGGCGCGATTCTGTTCGCTTTAGAGAGAGACGATCTGCGCGGGCCGATTAACGTCACAGCGCCCCAGCCGGTGCGCCAGAGGGAATTCGCTCAGATACTGGGGCACGTCTTGAGGCGCCCAGCGATCCTGCCCGCGCCGGCGTTCGCGCTGAAGCTCATTCTTGGGGAGTTTGCCAGCGAGCTGCTCTCTTCAAAGAAGGTACTTCCCCAACGGTTGCAGCAGCAGGGCTATCAGTTTCGCTTCGCCGAGCTGGAGCCGGCCCTGCGCGCGCTCGTGGCGCCCTCCTAGCCGATCCTCGAACATCCCGATATAATAGCACCTAATGGCGCTGGCGCTCTTTACCGATCTCTATGAGCTTACGATGACCCAAGCCTACTTAGAAGAGGGCTTGACCGACCAAGCCGTCTTCAGCGTCTTTGTGCGCCGCCTCCCCCCGCAGCGCAATTTTCTCATCGCGTGCGGGCTGGAAGCCGTCCTGGAGTACTTAGAAAGCTTTCGCGTCAGCGATGACGACATAGACTATCTTGCGTCGCTGGGGCAGTTCTCCCAAAAATTTCTCGATTGGCTCAGGGCACTGCGCTTCAGCGGGGACGTCTATGCCGTTCCCGAAGGCACGCCCGTCTTCCCCAATGAGCCCATCTTAGAGATCGTCGCGCCGCTGCCCCAGGCACAACTCTTCGAGACTTTCATCATGAATCAGATTCAGCTGCAGACGATGCTGGCCTCTAAAGCATATCGCGTAGTCACAGCAGCTCAAGGGCGCCCGGTCTTCGACTTCGCCGCGCGCCGTATGCATGGCAGCGACGCCGCCATCAAGGGCGCTCGCGCCTTCTACATCGCTGGCGTAGCCGCGACTTCTAACGTGTTAGCGGGCAAGCTCTATAAGATTCCCGTCGTAGGCACGATGGCCCACAGCTACGTCCAGGCTCACCCCAGCGAGCTCGAAGCATTTCGCGCATTTGTGCGCATCTATCCCGAGACCGTGCTCCTCGTCGACACGTACGATACTCTTGCTGGGGTCCGCAGAGTGATCGCGCTGGCGCGCGAGCTGGGGCCGGCTTTTAGAGTAAAAGCGATTCGCTTGGACTCTGGCGATCTGCTTGAACTCTCGCGGCAGGCGCGCCGGATGCTCGATGCTGCGGGGCTCTCTCACGTGAAGATCTTGGCCAGCGGCGGCCTCGACGAGGAGCGCATCGCGCAGTTGCTCGAAGCTGGGGCGCCTATTGACGGCTTTGGCGTGGGGACATATATGGGCGTCTCGAAAGACGCCCCCGATCTCGATATCGCGTATAAGCTGAGCGAGTACGCGGGCCAGGGGCGCTTGAAACTCTCCCCAGGGAAGCCCATTCTCCCTGGGCGCAAGCAGATCTTTCGCATCGAAGAGCATGGCTGCGCCGTGCGCGACGTCATCGCGCACGCCGACGAGCAGCTCCCTGGACGCCCCTTGCTTATCCCAGTGATGCGCGCAGGGGAGCGCCTCGAATCCCAAGATCTTGAAGCGATTCGAAAGTATGCCCACGAGCAGATCGCGCGCCTGCCGGAGCGCATTCGCGCCCTCGCTCCAGCTCAGCCGCCATACCCTGTCGAGCTAAGCCCCGCATTGCGACAACGCTACCATGAACTCATAGCCCACGTCGAAAGGAGGGAAGCCCTATGACCGAGCGCTTTCAGCCTGGCGATGCCTTGCTCATCGTTGACGTTCAGAGAGACTTCTGCCCTGGCGGGGCGCTGCCCATCGCCGAGGGAGATAGAGTCGTCCCTGTGCTCAACCGCTGGATCGAAGCAGCACAAGCCCAGAAGATCCCCATCTATGCGTCATACGATTGGCATCCCTTGGGGCATATTAGCTTCAAGGAGCGCGGCGGCCCCTGGCCCCCTCACTGCGTGCAGGGGACCGAAGGGGCGCGCTTCCACCCGGACTTACGGTTGCCCGATTTTACAGTCAAGATCGCCAAGGGGGTGCGCTTCGATCAGGATCAGTACTCGGCGTTCGATCAGACGGGGCTGGCGGTGCGCTTGCGCCAGGACGGCATTAAGCGCTTATGGGTAGGAGGATTGGCCGAGGACGTCTGCGTCTTGGCGACAGTGCTCGATGCGCGCAAGGAGGGCTTTGAAGTGGTGCTCATCTCTGAGGCGACCCGGCCCGTCACTGCTCAAGGCGGCGAAGAAGCGCGACGCAAGATGCGCGACGCTGGCGTACAGTTTGTGTAGGAGTCGTCAAAGCTTGACAAGGATGCGCAAACGCCTTACAATAAAAGAACGCGCGGGCGTAGCTCAGCGGTAGAGCGTCTGCTTGCCATGCAGAAGGTCGCGGGTTCAAATCCCGTCGCCCGCTCCAAAAAATTTACGGCAAGCACACTTGCCCGTCGGGCAGATTCGTAAACGGGTGCGTTCCCGGGTTCCCCTTGTGGTTCCCAGATTTATTGTTGCCCTCTATGATGTTCGTGCCCTCGAATGTCACCGTGCCACGGAAGAAATCGAAGGTTGCGCCGCAGCGCCGCAGCCACGCCATAATGCCCCAGTCGGCGCTCCCGCGCACGGCTGAGTCTGCAAGACGCACCTGAGCCTCCCCAATAGTGACGATCCCATTACAGAGCTGATCGGCGCGCAGACACGCTTCAGCAGAGCCGTTACTTTGCAGCACAGTGCGTTGTATCTCTACAGTCGCCGCACCGCTCACTTCAAGGCCGTCGTTCCCGTTCTCAGAGATCGTCGAGTTTGTCAAGGTCGCGCGGGCCTTATCGGTCACCAGCATGCCGTCGGCACCGTTCTTGAGGATCTGTGCAGACTCTACAATTGCCTGGGCAGAGTCTCTCACGGCGAGCCCCTCGAGCTTATTCTGCGCGACCCGTGAGCTGAGAAGCTCCAACCGCGCTGCGATCCGTATATCCAGCCCGCGCAGCTTATTGGTGGAGACTTGCGAATTTTGGAGCTTCACACTTGCAGAGTCGCAGGCTTCGATGCCGTCGCCCCTATTGTCAGAGACCGTTGAGTCTATCAAGGTAAGCTGGGCTTTTTCAGAGAGAAAAAGCCCATCGTCGCCGCTCCCGGAGACAGAGCTATTAAAAAACTGCACGACAGCCGCGCCGGCAATCTCAACACCGTCGTCGGCGTGATTGCTGATCTGTGTGTTTTTCAGCGTCGTCTGGCCGTAGAGCAGCAGCCCATCCCCGCGACTCCCTGTCACCGTCACACCTTCAAGGACGACCGACTGCGCGTCAGCGATCACTGAGAGCACGAGTTGGCGCTCTGGCATGGCCCGCAGCGTCGCGCTGCCTCGCAGCGTGACCGGCTTCCAGAGGGTGAGTCCGACGTCATACGTCCCGTTTTGAAGGAGCACTGTGCCGCCGGGGGCGATAGCGTCTATCGCTTCTTGAAGATTCTGAAAATCCCCAGGGACGGTGAGCTGGGGCTTTTCAGCTTGTGGCACAAGCGGCTTGCGCAGAGCTACGGGGGCAAACCCGCACAGATCGGCGCCGTTGCCACGCATCGTGTTGGGTGTTCCCGAAGCTTTTCCAGAAAAGACTCGTAGGCCGCAACGCTTATTGTTCTCGATGACGCTCTCACTGAGCTGCAGCACGGCGGAGTCTCTGGTGACTAAGCCGTCAAGCCCGTTGTCGGTGATCTGAGCGTTTTGCACGGTGACGGTCGCTGCACCCTCAGCGCGCACGCCGTCGTACTGATTGCCCGATACAAGAGCGTTGGCGATCATAACGCGAGCAGAGCCAACAGCGAGCACGCCCATGAAGCTCTCTGTGATGGCGATGTCATCGAGCGTGACGAGGGCTTTCCCAGCAATGCGCACGCCCGCGCCCAATCGGGATCCGCGCACGGTCAAGCTTGCTAGAGTAACTTCGATCTCCTGATCGCGCTCGATGCGCACTGCGCCTTGAAGAACAGTTTGGGTTCTCCCCGCGCCGCGCAGCGCAAGACTTTTGGCGATCGTGATATTTTCCGTGAACGTACCTGGGGCAAGACAGACGAGAGCACCCTCGGCAACGGTATTGATAGCTTGTTGAATAGACTGACCCGGCTGGACAGTCACGGCACAGTTTTGGAGATTGGGGTTAAGCGCTATAAGGGCGAAGATCGTCCCAACGCCTATAAGAGTGTATCGCATGATGTCTCCTTCTTTTGTAGGCCCTCACCCCCTGCCCCTCTCCCGTAGGTGAGCTACGGGAGAGGGGTGCCGTAGGCGGGGTGAGGGCCTCACCTACACTTTGATCACCTTCACCTTCGTGTCGTAGAATACAGCACTGCCACCGTAGACGTCAACTAAGCACGTGTTCTTCAGATACGGATCGACGCGCATCGCCGCGTTGGCATGGATACCAGCGACGCCGCCTAAGCCCGTGGCGCGACGACGCTCGTCGCTCTTGATCACTTCTCCGTCGATGGCAACGTCAGTCGCGCCGTAAGCCCAGTGACCGTAGCCCAGCGCGAAGCTGATCACGCCTGGGCGGATCGCTTCAGTGACTTTGACTCGTCCGGTCATGGGGACTTTCGTGCCGTTAGCTAAGTCCCAGACGCCCTCGGGGTTGCTCGCCGAGACGATCCTCACCAGATCGCCGTCTTTGAGTCCCAGGCGCTGCGCGTCACGGGAGTTCATGAGCAGAGAGTTCTCCGGCATGACCGCGAGCAGCCAATAGTTCCCAACCGTGCGGGACTTCGTCTGGATAATCTCCCTGTGCGTGATGAGATGGAGATCGAAGCCCTGCTTGTCGTCCTCGATGGGGCGTCCGACGGAGTCGGCTATCGGCAAGTAGACGGGATAGCCCGCAAAGGGCTTGCCGGTCATGCTGTTCTTGATGAGCGCTGTCTTCTCTTGGTAGAGATTGATGAGCGTGCCGTATTTGTTCTTGGCGTAGTCGCCGTCGTAGCCGCGCTCGAAGTCGTCGAAGCGCCCGCCGCGATTGAGAACGTAGATGACCTTGCGCCACCACTTCTCCCCGACGATCTGCTGCCACCGCTCAGGGTCGAAGACTGTCTTGGGCAGATGGCGTCGAGCTTTGAGGAACAGCTCGACTTCGGCGTCGTCGGCGTCGGGGACTTCGGCGCCCGGCTTGTCCCCAGCAGCGACGTTGGCCACCATTCTCAGATACATCTGATCGGGGTGAGTAAAATCTTGCCCTGCGCCAAAGCCGTCCTTGCCAAAACCCGGCAGCCCCAGCTTCTCAGCGATCCCCAATATCAGCGCTTCGAGCGAGAGCGGCATCTCCTGCCCAAAGACCGTGACAGTTTCGGTCAGGGGCGCGATCACCGGCTGGCGGATCGGCTGGACTTTCTGGGCGATGTTGGGATGCGATCCCGCAAACTCCCAGCGCTCTAGATAGCTTAAGTCGGGGAAGATATAGTCGGCGTACATAGAAGTCTCGCCGATAGTAATATCACAGGCGACGACGAGCGGGATCTTCTTGGGATCAGCAAGTATTTCTATGTTCGTATGTCCGGCGGGCAGGGCGTAGACCGGCGAGCCCATGTAGATAAAGAGCGCCTTCACGGGATAGGGATAGGCATCGCCCATGGACGGGATCTGCTCTTGATAGATATCGCTCGCCAAGGGATACCACGGGCGCTTGGCCGGGTACTTCCCATCGAAGAGCGTCGTCTCTTCGTACTTGTTTTCGTGGCGGATGATGCTGATCCCAAACGCTGTGGTCTTGCCGGGGTTGAGCTTGGCAAAGTTAAACGGCTGGCCCTCCTTGCCACCGGTGTGATCGAATGTCGAGGCTTGGATCATCCCGCCCTTCCAGTCGTTATTGCCGATGAGCACATTGAGCGCAAACCACGCAAAGACGTTATAGAAGCCGTTGGTGTGCTGCGACGCGCCACGATGGATGTCTACAGCAGCCTTCTTGCCGTGGCTTGTAAACTCTTGAGCCAGCTCGATGATATCGCGCACGCTGACGTCGCAGATCGTGCTCCATTCTTCGAGCGTCTTTGAAGACGCTGACTCCCACAGAATTTGGAGCCCGCTCTTGACCTTGATCCCCTGAATCTCCGTATCAACGAGAAGATCGCCCTCGACAGGGTTGGCCGTGTCGTAGGGGTCAAATGCGATGGGCTGGCCATCTTTGAGCGCGACAAAGCGATCTTCCTCGGTCAGCCCGAGCTCTTTCGCTCTCAAGAACGCGTCGGGTCGGCCGTCTTTGATCTTGACCAGCCAGCACGCGTTGGTCCACGTAGGCTCCTTGTCGGCTGCGGCTGCGGCTTTATTAGCGTTGCTCAGATATTTCGCGTCGTAGCGCTTGTTCTCGATGATCCAGCGGATCATGGCGAGGGCTAACGCGGCTTCGGTGCCGGGCTTGATGGGAATCCATTTCCACGCTTTAGCCGCGGTCTTGCTGAAGCGCGGATCAACGACGGCAAACTTCAACCGTCCCGATACAAGCCCGCGCGTCAGCCCCGGCGCGCGATTCGTCGGCCCGTAGTTGCCCTCAAACGGCGATGCCCCAACAAAGATAATAAACTCAGAGTTATTCTGATCAGCTTGCCAATAGAACTTCTTGCCGTCGGTCCATTTGCCCCCGATATACTGTTCGCTCATGGCCTTGCTCGCGAAGTAGAGCGAGCCTTGGCAGACGGTCGTGTGCCCATGCGCGTTGACCGAGCCGAAGCTCTCGACCACGAAACGCTTGATCAGATCGGAACGCCCGCCCTTCAGGCGTCCCCACATGAACGCCCACTGATTGTTCTTTGGCCCAAGATCGGGATGATCGGGGTCGATCAGCGTGTCGAGATAGTCTTTATATTTCTCTTTAAAAGCCGCGACAGCAGCGCGTTTCTCTTCACTGGTCTTCTTGGCCCAGATTGCCTTGACGTCGTCAGACATGGATTTGGCGATCTGAGGATCGCGCAGTGCCCAGAGTTCTTTCAACCCCGGCACATGGCCCTCGCCGAAGAGATCCCCGCCTTCGACGATC
>CALLJK010000014.1 GCA_938091745.1 Candidatus Bipolaricaulota bacterium | reverse complement strand
CTGGCGGGATAGAAGCTTCCCGCGACGGCCGCAGGCCGAATGCGCTTCATCACGTCCTCCTGTGCCCCTGGTCATTGCCAAAGCACATCACTTCACTTATACTCCTAATGCGATCCAAAAACAAGAGAGGAGATTTTCTATGAGCTATCGCATCGAGAAGGACTCCCTCGGCGAAGTCAAAGTCCCGCAAGATGCCTACTGGGGCGCGCAGACCCAACGAGCTATTGAGAACTTCCCCATCAGCGGGCTGCGCTTTCCACGCATGTTCATTCGTGCGTTAGGGTTGGTCAAGCTCTGCGCTGCCAAGGTCAACGCGCAACTCAAGCTGCTCGATGAGATTCACACAAAAGCCATCGAGCAAGCTGCCCGCGAAGTCGTCGACGGAAAGCTCGACGAGCACTTCCCTATAGACATCTTTCAGACGGGTTCAGGCACTTCGACAAATATGAACGCCAACGAAGTGATCGCCAACCGCGCGTGCGAGATCTTAGGAGTCAAGCGCGGTGATAAGACAGCCGTTCATCCGAACGATCACGTCAATCTTGGACAGTCTTCAAACGACGTCATCCCCGCGTGCGTGCATATCTCAGCAGCGTTAGCCGTGCATGAGCAACTTCTCCCAGCGTTGGAGTATCTGCACAAAGCTCTTGAAACCAAAGCACGTGAATTCTCAGATATCGTCAAGACGGGACGGACGCACTTGATGGACGCCATGCCGGTCACGCTGGGGCAGGAGTTTTCCGGCTATGCCGCACAGATCGCGCTGGCGCGCGAGCGCATCGAAGCGACGCTCCCAAGACTCTATGAGCTGGCTCTCGGGGGCACGGCTGTGGGCACGGGGATCAACACCCATCCCGAATTTGGCAAGCGCATCGCGCAAGCCCTCGCGCAAGAGACTAAGATCGCTTTCAAAGAGACGCGCAATCACTTTGCGGCGCAAGCATCAATGGAGACCGCCGTCGAGCTGAGCGGCGCGCTCAAAGCTCTCGCTGTGGCGCTCTACAAGATCGCCAATGACTTGCGCTGGATGAACTCCGGCCCGCAGGCGGGCTTGGCTGAGATTCGGCTCCCCGCGCTCCAGCCCGGCTCTTCTATCATGCCTGGAAAAGTCAATCCCGTCATCCCCGAAGCTGTCATGATGGTCGCGATGCAAGTGATGGGCAACGACGTTGTCATCACGCACGCCGCAGCGTCGGGGAACTTTGAGCTCAACGTCGCCCTGCCAGCGATTGCCCACAATCTCTTGCAGGCTCTCACTATCTTGAGCAACGCGTGTAGGGTCTTTGCTGACAAGTGTATTATGGGCATTGTCGCCAATCGCGAGCACATGGAACGTTTAGCCAATCAGAACGCGATCCTCGCGACGGCACTTAATCCGTATATCGGCTACGACAAAGCTGCCGAGGTCGTCAAGAGAGCGATGGCCCAAGGGAAGACGATCCGCGAAGTCGTCTTGGAGATGAAGCTTCTCCCCCCAGAAAAGCTCGACGAAGTCTTAGACGTGCGCAAGATGACCCAAGGGGGCTTTGTCGCTGGCGCAGGTGGTGGCTAACTCGCTCGCCATGAGCCCCTATGGTTTCGTGAGCTGAATCTGGAAGAGCTTTGGCCAATATTTCCCCGTGACGAAGAGCCGATCACCTTGGGCATCGTAAGCAATGCCGTTGAGCACGTCGACGCGGGCATGGCGGTCTTCAGGCTTCAGGAGCCCTGTCAGATCGATCCAGCCCACGACGCGCCCTGTCTCCGGCTGAATAATAGCGATGCGATCCGTCTGCCAGACATTGGCGTAGATCAGCCCATTGATATATTCTAATTCGTTGAGGCGCACGACTGGGCCGTTGTCATCGTATACTTCTATGCGCCCGATCTCGTGCAGCGTCTCCGGGTCCCACACAAAGAGCGTCGCTGAGCCGTCGCTCATAATGAGACGACTACCATCATGAGTGATCCCCCAGCCCTCTGTCGGGTAAGAAAATTCTTTGAGGAGCGTAAACGTCTCGCGGTCGTAGACGAAGCCCTTCCGATGTTGCCACGTAAGCTGAATGATCTTGTCATTCCAGACGACGATCCCCTCGCCGAAGATCTCATCGGGGAGCCGATGGATCTGCAAAACCTTGCCTGTTTTCAAGTCCACTTTTCGCAGCGACGACTCCCCCCACATCCCCGTCCCTTCGTACAGAATATTGTCTTTGTAATAGACCAAGCCCTGAGTAAACGCACCAGGATCATGGGGAAAGGCTTGAATGATCTTATAGCTGTAGAGAGCTGTAGCTTCTGAGACGGTGACGACGCTGACGGCGCCCTCTTTTGGTGGGAGCTGGGGCCCACGAGCTATAAAAAAGAGCACCAAGCCGGCAAGTGCGAGCAAGACCACGCCCACAATGACAACAATTCGGTTCATAGATGGTCTCATCTCCCTAGGCTGAGAGATCTTTTAAAATCCTCGCCCGACAGTGTCGACATGAACGATATTCTCACAGACCACAACAGACCCTGTTGAGGCGACTTGATGCTCTATACGAGTGCCATCGGAACGGGTGACGGTGACCTTAGCAACGCGCCCCCCCTTAGGGATGTACGCGACGCAGCTGCCGCGCATCTCGCTCTTCCAGTCTGAAGGAGACTCGAATTTGATCTCCACAAACGGTCGCACGACAAGCTCATTAGGAATTTGCGGTTGGCTCTGCGCCGTCTGCCACAAAAACTGCACCCCGATCACCAATGCCAACAAGAACGCCACCGAACCCAGAACGAACATCAGCTCGCGCTTCATTCTCTATCTCCCCCTTTCGCTCGTATTTTACTGGAAAGCCTCCCAGCGGTAAAACCAGAGACGGTTATCCCCATAGGTGCGCACATCGAAAGCCTGTAGAAGACCGTATTCTCTCTGGACTTGCTCTTTCTTAAAGATCTCGGTCACGACGAGCGCGCCGGGGGTGAGTATGGGGTGAGCTGCGATCTGAGCCAAAGTCGTATGAGCAAGCTCCTTCCCATAGGGTGGGCCGATGAAGACTATATCAAATTGCTCCCCCTGATGGTGAAAGGACTGAATAGCTTTGAGCACATCGAGCTGATAGAGCCTCGTCTGTGACGAGAGCCCGAGATTCTCTATATTCTTTCGAATGATCTGGCACGCCTCGTCAGAGATATCGACAAAGACGCATGAGCGCGCACCGCGGCTGAGGGCCTCGAGCCCAATACTCCCGGTGCCAGCAAAGAGATCGAGAAAGCGCGTATCTATAACAGAATCGCCGAGAATATTAAAGAGCGCGGCGCGCACGGCCTCGCGCATCGGGCGCAGAAATTTCTTTATTTTGGGGGTTGGCTCGACTAGAGGGCGCCCGCTCAGGCGCCCACCAATAATGCGCATTCTTTTAGTGTAGCGAGTTCTCACGCAATCAGCAATGGCTGTGCTAAGAACTCTCGTACGATCTGGCCGAATTTTTCAGGGTGTTCGATGGGGGGCGCGTGTCCGCATTGATCAAAAAAGACTAGAGTAGCATTGGGGAGATGCTTATGGAACTGATAGGCTACACTTGGGGGCGTAACTTCGTCTTGTGCGCCCCAGATCAGCAGCGTTGGCACCTTCACTTTGGCAAGCTCATCATCCATTCTGTAATCTCGAGTGACTTTGGCGACACGAATGAGAAAGCGCACGTATTGACGATCTTGGAGCTGTTGATAGATCTGCTCTATGAGATCTTCGTTAATATGGCGCTTGTCGAAGAAGATCTTTTGCGCTTGCTGGCGGATGAATTCTTTGTTGGGTTTGGGCAAGGAGCCATCGGAGAGATGGCGTTCGTAGAGTCCAGCGCTGCCCGCTAAGATGAGCTTTGTCACGCGATGAGGATATTTGAGGCAGAAATCGAGCGCGACTTGGCCCCCTAAGGAGTTGCCGCAGAGAGCGGCGTGCTCGACCATTTTGTAATCTAAAAACTCTTTGACGAACTCCGTCAGCGGCTGCAGCGACGCGATGGGCACAGAGCCATCAAGGGGGAATTGCGGGGCTAAGACATGGAAGTCTTGAGCTAGGGTTGGGATGCAGGAAGCCCAATTATTTGGCCCACCGAAGAGCCCATGGAGGAGCAAAACCGTTGGCCCCTGCCCTGCCTCAAGATACTCAAATGCCTCCTGCATGAAGCCTCCTCGCATTTTTTAGTATCTCTGGGCTTTTCTGAGAATGATTGTAGCATCCCTTGGCTCTCTTGTCAATAGACGTTGAGGAAGGAGGAGAGGGCTTGACCCATACGGATTCGAACCGCTTCCTTAGCGATCTGGGGAAAAATCCCGCGGGGGTGCGGGCAAAACCCTGGACCGCCGGCAGGCTCTTCCAAGCCCGCTCTCGGATGCACCATGCGCGGGCCAAGCCCTCTGCTCAAGGAGGTGATGAGTGCACCGTTAATCGCCTTTATCATACCAAGGGGTTTCTGACTTCTGACAGAAGCGCGGGGGGCAAGAGGGGAAATCTTCTTCTGTTGCGCATAAATTGCATTTGCTTAAGCTTTTTCTTCATGGGATCAGATGAATTGCTTCTGTTTGTATCACTAGAGGCTTCAGAAGATGATAATCACACTTCTGTCCTAAACGCCCTCCTTTGGGATATAATACACGGTACTTAGATACTTAAGGAGGAGATCATGAGAAAGATCTTTATCGTTGTGCTTGCATTGACGCTGATATGGGCTCTGACAGGAACTGCTCAGAAAGTTGTGGACTCTGGGAAATTTCTCTATCAGACCATAAGCAAGACGAGCGCCAAGACCGAAGTCGCTGGGGAAGAATCCTTTAAGATCGAAGAACTCGATCAGAATAAACTCAAGATCGCATCGAACTTTGTGGCCAAGTCGCAGGATCTCATCTCGCAGTTTGAAACTGATAAGCTCTTCAATGAGACGATCATCGTCGACAAAGATTGGAAACTTTTAGAGTACTCTCTGCAATCGGAGACGGCGCGAGGGAAACTGACCGTAGCCGTCAAAGTTGAAGGCCAGATCGCTAAGATCACCTTTCAGTTTAAGGGCACCGACGGCAAGGAACAGAACCAAGCCCGCGAAGTTATCTTAGAAGACGAGTTCGTGACCACAGGCATTGCAGCAGGACAATTGATCGTGATTCAAAAGATCATCACGCTGAAGATGAAGGAGCAGAAGAGAACTTTCCTCGCGCTGGACCCGACAAATATTGAAAAGCCTCTGATCGAGTTGACTGTAGAGCGCCTCAGCCCCGTGAAGATCAAGAGCGGTGCCAAAACTCTTGATGCCCAGCGTGCGAGCCTCAAGCGCGCTGACGGCGAATTCGCTTTAGAAATCTTCTCTTCGAGCGATGGGACCCTCTGGGGATTCGCGGGGGAGTCGGCGACGACCAAACTTGTCGGCTATCGTCAGGATCTCTTCCCTGAGGGTTTCGAGGTGCAAAAATAATACTATGGGGGCTATCGTCTCTGCGCAGGGCGTCAGCAAGATCTATCAGATGGACAGCGTGCAGGTCGTCGCGCTCGACGACGTAAGCTTCTCCATCGAAGATGGGGAATTTGTCGCGATCATGGGACCGTCGGGCTCAGGCAAGAGCACGTTAATGAATCTCATCGGGTGTTTAGATAAACCCACATCGGGAACGATTTCGATTACCAGCACTGATATATCTCGTTTGAGCGACCGGCAGTTGGCGCGGTTGCGTGGCTCACAGATTGGCTTTGTCTTTCAGACATTCAATCTTATCCCGAGAATCGATGCCCTTGCTAATGTTATGCTCCCTATGACGTTCGCGGGCAAGATCCCTCCTAAAGAGCGACGCCACCGTGCTCAAGAGCTCTTAGAGAGTGTGGGCTTAGGCCAGAGACTCCATCACTTGCCCAGTGAACTCTCCGGTGGCGAGCGCCAGCGCGTCGCTATCGCGCGCGCTCTGGCCAACGACCCAAAGATCATTCTTGCCGACGAGCCCACGGGCAACCTCGACACCAAGACCGGCAAGACCATCTTAGATCTTTTCAGTGAGCTTAACCGACAGGGGCGGACGATCATCGTGGTCACCCACGACGCTGCGGTCGCTTCCTATGCCCGTCGCGTGCTGCACTTATTAGACGGCAAGATTGTAGGAGATGAGCGCCGATGAGCATCCGGGAAGCGTTCACACTGAGCTGGACGAATATCCGCGCGCATAAGCTGCGCAACGCGCTCGCCATTGTCAGTGTCACCATTGGGATTGCCGCGGTGATCGCGATTGTCACGATGACGACGGGGCTCCAAGACGCGCTGCTCGATACCCTCACAAAGGATCTCTTACGAGCGAATATGATCACGGTGAACGTTGAAGGGAGCACGGGGCTCTTTGGTACAGCCCAGGTCTTCTCCAGCCGTGATGTCGAATATTTACGAAAGATTCCCGGTGTGAAGACTGCTGACGTCATCGGGCGCGTGCGTGGCGATGCCCTGTATTTCAACAATCGTCGGCTGCTCGATGCCACAACCCGCATCACGACGAGCAAAGATCTCATCCCCCTGGACGCTGGACGCAGTGTCCAAACGAAGGGCGAGATCATTATCGGGGCGCGCATCGCAGAGACTATCTGTCGACGCATGATCGCGGAAGAGCGCCAGATCCCCGAAAACGATGAAGCTCTCAAAGAAGAGTGCAAGAGCCCGGGGACAAAGCCGGAGCTGACGCAGCGCCTCTTAGGGCAATCGCTGAAATTGCGCTTCCTGGGGACTGACGGCCAATTGAGTGAGGACGAACTGCGAATCGTTGGGATCGTCAAAGATTCGCAATTTATCATTGGCACAGCGTGCTATGTCGGCCCGGACTATCAGGGGTTCACCGAGACGATCGATGGAGTCGAAGTCCCCGTCTATTCTGGTGTCATCGTGAGTGTCTCGGATTTGGGACAGCTGGGCGCTGTCAAAAAAGCCGTCGAAGAGTATTTTAATAACCCAAACTCTTCCGATGCACGCAAGCTTCTTGGGGAAGAGAAGAAAGTTGAGATCAACACCCTTGAAGAGATCATTAACGAGATCAAGAAGAGCTTCTTGCAGTTCACGGCGTTCTTAGGTGCGATTGCGCTCGTCGCGCTCTTAGTAGGGATGATCGGCGTGATGAACATTATGCTGATCACGGTGAAGGAGCGGACGCGCGAGATCGGCGTGATGAAGGCGACTGGGGCGACGCGTGGCGCGGTGCTCAAGCTCTTCCTCACCGAGTCGACGATTATCTGTGTTGTAGGGGCGGTGCTGGGCGTGCTCTTCGGGATGTTTCTTTCCGTATGGTTTATCAAATTGACCGTTGCGTTGGCGCAAGGGCTGCGCGAGATCCCGTTTGCCTTTGTGCCCGATTGGTATCTTATCGCCGTGCTTACGGGAATAGGAGTCGGCATCTTGAGCGGGCTGTACCCTGCCTGGCAAGCCGCGCGAGTCAACCCCATCGAAGCCTTGCGCTATGAGTGATCACTTGATGGCTTTGATGAACGCAAGGGTATGAGTGAGCCAGAGTTGCCCGTTCTCTATACGAAGATTCAAGCCGGCGCCCACCCCGGCGCGCGCCAGCTCCTCCATCACTATCTTCAAATTTTCTGTACGAATTGGGTCATTGATCACGTTCATCCATTCGTCGTAGGTGCGGTCACGCTGCTGAAGCAAGCTCTCCTGGACGCGCACTCCGGCACGCTCGGTGAGCTGGATAAGCTCTGTGGGCGCGAGCATCCGCGCATGAGAGGGATCACGCAGGCGCTCCAGCGCGTTGTGTAGGCGAGCTTCGCGCGCATCTTCGGAAGAGACCGTGTCGGAGATCACCAAGCGTCCCCCAGCTTTCAGCACGCGCACCATCTCGTGGAGCTCCCGTTCTGGTTGGGGAAAGTGATGGATCGCCAAGCGACAGACGACAACATCGAACTCCCCATCTTTGAAGGGCATATGCTCTGCTTCTCCCAAGACGAAGCGCACGTTGCGTACCTTACTGCGATGCCGGATCTCGCGAGCTTTGGCGAGCATCCCCGGAGAGATGTCTATCCCTACGACCTCACGAGCATAGGGCGCTAAGACGAAGCTCACCAGCCCTGTGCCGCAAGCGACATCGAGCACGCGGTCGTCTGGGCTGATCTGGGCAAGCTGGGCGATCTGCTCTAATATAGCGCGTTCTTGGGTAGAGATCTCCCGACGGAACCATCGCTCAGCTTGACGATCAAACTCCTCTTGCACAATGAGATCACGTGGGTCCATACTTCTAAAGTAAACGCTCTCTATTCTTGCGTCAAGTCGTCGCAAAGGGTTGACAGATTCCCCATCGCTCAAGTACGATGACTAGACTCTCAATACTACGGAGGTCCCGATGACGCTAAAGATCGATTGGGCTACTTTAGGCAAGGAGACAACGCTGATGCTTTCAGAGTTGATTCAGCGAGATACGACCAACCCGCCAGGGAACGAATACAAGGCGATTGAGTATCTCCAGCAGAAGCTTGCTCACGAGGGGATCGCCAGCGAGATCTTTGAAAAAGAGAGGAGGCGCAGCAATCTCATCGCGCGTCTCCCAGGCAAGCGCCCTGGCAAGAAATTATTGTTACTGTCCCACCTCGATGTCGTCCCCGTGCCCGATCCCCAGAGATGGAAATATCCCCCGTTTAGTGGGGCCATCGCTGAGGGCTATGTTTGGGGTCGCGGGGCTTTAGATATGAAGAACATCACGGCGATACACTTCTCGGTCTTCACGCTCTTCAAGCGGGCGAATCTCGACTTCGCTGGAGAGCTTATTTTCGCGGCGACCGCCGATGAGGAGAAGGGCTCGAATTACGGAGCCGAATGGCTCGCCCAAACCTATCCGGAGCAGCTCCGCGCCGATTGGTGTTTGACTGAAGGCGGCGGGATGCCCCTCCAGATCGGCCCCAAAACTTTTTATACGATCGAGAGCGTTGAGAAGGGCCTATGGTGGCTCAAAGTGCGTGTGAAGGGCACATCAGGGCACGGCTCGCTGCCCCATCCCGATAACGCCCTCACCAAAGCAGCGCACATTATAGATCGCGTCTCACACCATACATTCCCTAAGAAGATCGCTCCGGCAGTGCGGGAGTTTATCGTCAAAGCCGGTGAGGCTCTCGGTCCAGAGATCAAAAAAATTGCGCTCATGCTCGTGGACGAGTCTTGTGAAGGCGAGCTCCCCCCGCTGCCCGAAAACTCTCCTATCAGTGCGACGCTCCTAAATGCCCTGGTGCGCACGACCATCTCCCCAACGATGATCCGCGCGGGCGTCAAAGAGAACGTCATCCCCGATAGCTGTGAATTCGTCTTAGATTGTCGGCTCGTGCCCGGCGACACCCAACAGAAAGTGCGCGAGACGCTTCTGGAGCTTGCCGACAGATACAAGAACGAGATCGAGATCGAGACGATTCAGTCTCATGACGTTTCTGAGTCGCCCATTGACGACCCGTTCTATGCGCTGATCGAAAGCACTGTGAAAGAAGAACTCCCCGGCGTGGAGACGATCCCCATTATGCTGACAGGTGCGACGGACTCGCGCTTTGTGCGGGAGCTAGGCGCGAAGTCTTATGGATTCTGCCCGCTCTCAACAAAGATGAGTCTTGCTGATCGCGAGAAGCTCATTCACAGCGACAACGAGCGGGTAGACATAGAGAGCTTGGAGTTGGGCGTGCGCGTGCTGAGCAAGATCGCTCTCAAAGCGTTGGAGGCAAGGCTATGACCGCAGAAGAGTTCTTGGACGCATTGCTGAGCTTACCTGGTTTAGTAGAGCCGCACGTCTCTCCTGACGGCCAATGGGTAGCCTGGACATGGTTTCGTGTTGGCCCGGCAGCCGACGTCTTCGTCGCTCCTACAGATGGCTCACACCCGCCCACGCGCCTGACCGAGACCCCAGAGAACACTTTTGTTGTCTCGTGGACTCCCGATAGCAAAGCCCTTATCGTCGAAGAAGACAAGGGCGGCGACGAGCGCATCCGGCTCTTTCGCGTAGATCTCGAAAGACCCGGCGTCATGATCCCGCTCACTGAGCCAAATCCCAACTATTATCTGCGTGGGGGCCAACTCCATCCCAATGGCCGCTGGCTCGTCTATGGCGCTAACTATGACTTTGAAAAGTCTCAGGAGATCGAGCCCACGCTGATTTACCAACACGACTTGCTCACAGGGGAGCGCACCGTGCTGGCGCGCCCGCAGCGCGGCGGCTATATCGTGCCAAAGCTCAACCTTCAAGGGACGCATATTCTCTACCCGCGCAAGGACCTCCATCCTGCAGGTACCCAGATTTGGCTCGTTGACATCGAAGGTCATCACGATCGGGAGATCTTGAACTTCGGGCCCACCGTCAAAATAGAAGCGTCGTGGTTTCCCGACGGCCAGCGCGTGCTCTTCCTCGCTGAAACTAAGACCCATCGCCGCCTGGGCATCTGGGAGATGCGCTCCGAGCAGATCACGTGGCTTGTCGACGACCCACAGCGCAACATCGAGTACGCGTTCGTTCCAGCCAATAGCTCCAAGATCGTGCTTGTTGAGATCGACCAAGCGCGCGTGCGCCCGGCGCTGCTTGACCCCAAGACCCACGAAGAATTGATACTCCCCAAGATCGAGGGCAATCTTGTTCCCTTAGCGCCGTGCAACCAGAATGAGACAGCGTGGGTTGGCGAATATTACAGCGCGCGCCAGCCCGCGGATCTCGTGCGCTTCTCTCTTGCAGCGATTCACCCAGAGCGCTTTGTGAGCCTGACGCGCATCTGGGAGCGCACCTCTGTGCGCCCTGCTGATCTCACCCAAGCCGAAGAATTTCGGTGGCGCTCTGTAGATAATTTGGAGATCCAAGGCTGGCTCTACCGTGCGAGAGATCCCAAACCCAAGGGCACGATTGTGTACATTCATGGCGGGCCGACAGCCCACAGTGAAGATCGCTTCAGTGTGCAGATACAGTTCTTTGTCTCCCAAGGGTTTAACGTTTTCGATCCCAATTATCGCGGGAGCACTGGCTTTGGCTTAGCGTTTCAAGAGAAGATCAAAGAGGACGGCTGGGGCGGCCGTGAACAAGACGACATCCGCACCGGCATCGAAGCGCTCATAAAGATGGGGATCGCTGAGCCGTCCAAGGTCGGGGTCACGGGGACTTCGTATGGTGGGTATTCTGCTTGGTGCGCGATCACCCGCTGGCCCCCGGAGATCGTCGCTGCAGCGGCGCCTGTGTGCGGGATGACTGATCTCATCGTAGACTATCAGACGACGCGCCCGGACCTGCGCCCCTACAGCGAAGAGATGATGGGCGGCTCCCCTGAGCAAGTCCCTCACAAATACTATGAGCGCTCGCCCATCAACTTCGTCCAGAATATTCGGGGTAAACTGTTGATCGTCCAAGGGGCGCGCGATCCCAACGTCACCCCGGAGAACGTCCGCGCTGTGAGAGCCGCGCTCGAGCGCGCTGGTATCCCCTATGAGCTGCTCGTCTTCGACGATGAAGGGCACGGCATCATGCGTCCGAAGAATCAGAAGGCTCTCTATCTGCGTTTAGCCGAGTTCTTCGCGCGGGCTTTTCACGGGCGATGAAAAACAAGATCGTCCCGGATGAGGCCGGGACGATCTGCTCACATGTCTTTTGAGATCGTTAGCTCTTTACGCGGACGTTTGCGGCGCGCAGGCCCTTGGGGTCCTGTTCGATGTCGAACTCGACGGCTTGCCCTTCGCGCAAAGTCTTGAACCCTTCGGCTTTGATGGCCGAGAAGTGCACGAAGACGTCCGGGCCGCCATTATCTTGCTGGATGAACCCAAAGCCCTTGGCGTCGTTGAACCACTTGACTTTGCCCGTCGCCATGTGACCTCCCTCCTTGTGGCTTGAATTTGACTGTTCGACGACAACGACTTGACCGGAGGGTGAAGCCACCGGCAACGTCATTGACTCTGACAGCCATCTGCACTCGCTCCCGCGCCACAGCGAAGCGAGGACAATAGCAGTATACTATAGCTATTGTTCTCTGTCAAGATGGCTAGGAGGGATCGCGGCTCTTCCCAGCCGCGACCCCTCTTGTCTGTGATCAGTCTCCGTGCGTCCTTATTCTCAGCTGCATTTCACGAGGCGCGCAGCTTTGTTGTTCTGCTCGTTCGACTCATTGACCTCGTTCTTCCAATCCGCGACGGCTTCGATGAGATACATCCCTTCTGTCACTTCAGTAAAGATTGGTACTGATGCTGAAGCACCTGCTTTGAGTCCCGTCAAGGGGAAGTCGAAGTCAAGTCTACCGTCTACGAAGATGCCTGTAGCGAACGGCCCGGCATCCCCATTCCCGATGTTCTTGACAATGGCAACGCCTGTTACATCGCACCTACCGGTTATACCGGCTTTGCTTACGGAGACGGTGAGGCTGATGACTGTCAAGTCAGCTAGGGCGAGGAGGCCCTTTTCCTCATAGAGTGCTGTAGCCCAGACGTTCCCGCTTGTGCAGCGCAGCTTGACCGCCGGTCGTTCAGCAGAGATGACTTCTGCTCCCACGACATTATTCCAGTTGTGGAAGGCGTACTTAGGTGCCGCTGGCGGCCACTCCCAGGGTGCCACTAGGGTAAATTCGGTGTTCTCATCGAACAACCGGACGAACGGCGTCTGGCCGTCGCCGTTGCTTTGATAATCGAGGGGGCTGACCTTGATTTCGACGCCTGGTATCTGAGTTCCACTCAATGTCTTGGCGTCGATCATCACCTCGCATCCACGGCCACGCTCACCAAGACCATACTTTGCCAGAATCTCAGTGTCCTGTGTGATCGTGAACGGATAGCGCTGTCCCTTACTCTTCAGAGTGCTTCCGTCGTACCAACCGTCGAAGGTATGTACTGCCTGCCATAGGCCGCAAAAATTGATTGTGGGGAAATCGCGGACTGAGAGTTGCACCTTATCTCCTGGCTTAAATTGGAAGATGCCACCCTTCCCCGACACCTTCTGTCCGTTGACGTCGATCTCGGCATTCTCACAGTTGGAATGAACGGTCAGCTTCACCACCGCTGGCTGCGGCTGTGCTGTGTAGATCACCCGGATTTCTTTATCGGTGGTCATTTCAACCGGGTTTTCGCTGAAGCGTGGATTGGCGCACGACTTCCCTGATTGCGAGGTGGCCGTCGGAGTGAGGGCAGTCAGCTCCACTTTTGTTCCTATCTCATATAGCACTGGTTGGCTACTCGCCCCGTCGGCCGGGACCTCGACTTCTATATACCCAGATCCCGTAGGTGCTGGCTCTAGCTTGACCTTAACTGCGTCCTTCAGTGGTTCGCTATCACACCATGCCGTAAAGGTTAGTTTAACTGGTTTCGGTTCCGGCTGCCCTCTATCAGGGAAGCTTGGCAATCCCACTAAGCCCACAGTCAACACTGCTACCAAGACACCCTTGAGCCATAGCTGGCTCTTCATCTTTGTCCTCATTAGGGGAGATTTATGTTGCACGTTGTTTGTGCTTCTCATCTCTGATCACTCCTTTGTTTGGGCTTTGGCCGCTCGCACGACCGGCATATATATAACCCCCGCCTGAGGACCACTTTCTGACAGCCCTCACTCCCCCAGGCGCACAAGCCGCGAAGCTACATTATTCCCCTCATCGCACTCGGTAACTTGGTCGCGACTGTCAACCCGTATCGCGATAAGATGGAGCCCCGCTCCCACTATCTCTGTGGCGAGAATTCTCTTTGATGCCCCTGGCTCAAGGCTTTCAAACTCTTTTTCTAAGATGAGCTGATCGTTACGCGTCACAGTAACAGCAAATGGCCCTGCTGGTATGTTCCCGACGTTCTGCACGCTCGCGTCCACTATCAACGTCCAGAGACCATGCGTAGGCCCGGTGGCTTTCACATTCAAAGTCCGTACAGTGAGATCTGGGCAGTAGAGCCCTCCTGGACCGAATAAGAACATCTCATCCGACTCGGTGAGATGGCGGCGCTCACTCCAGCTCAGATGAGGAGCTGGCGTCTCGTGAGGGAACTCCCGCCGCTCCCGCAGCACCCCTTCCCACATCACACTGCCATCGTCGTCTTTGGGGTCGGTAGGTGGGCTGGGTGTGAAAAGATTTCGATCACACCCTCCGGAATGGATGAGCCCCAGGGCGTGTCCAAACTCGTGCAGCACAAGCGTATAGAAGTCTTGCTTGCTGAAGGCCGGCCCACCAGGCTTCGCTTTCAGGAGCTTCTTCGGCACCCCGCATAAAGAAACCATCTGAAGGTCGAACTCTTCATCGCTCTCTGGGGTAGGGTCTACAAACCAATGCTGGAGCTCTCTCACGCGGAAGACAGCGACACTACACCGATTGAGTTTGTTTGCCCTTTGGAGGTCGGGGCAGGGCTCCCAGTTCAGCGGTGGAGCAACACGGATGGGAATATAGGCCGCTGCAGCGCCGCTGAGCCAAAGACGCATCCCATCGCGGTTGAAATCGTCGTCCTGGAAGAAGTCGTCGGCAGCCCACAAGAGCACGATGTCGCTCTCTCGGCCTACGCACTGTGGGTCTGTGCTCTCTCGTAGTGTGCCCAAACGCAGATGCCACTCGCGGATAGCTGCACGGGCGACTTGTCTTTCAAGGTCTGTCCAAGATTTCGCTGCTGTGTCAAGAAACTCATAGCAGATGGGCGGTTTCTCCCATCGCCCCTTCTCGTAGCGCTCTGTGCCCGGATAGAGCGACTGTCCGCCCCAAAAGCCCACCCACGTTGCGGCCCAGACCACCCAGACAATCCCAAAAAAGAAGACCCCTACGAGCAGCCATATACTTTTGAAGCTTCTCACGGGGAGACACCCCCCTGTTCGTTTGTTCTACGACTGTCTACGATTGTTGCGCCAACGATAGATTACATGCGCGATCAGCCCTACGGCCCACGGGGCCAAGAGCCAAGGCCCATAGCGAACGAGAGGAGCCCACCACGGCTCTAGCACAGGAGTCCCGGCAGGCGGCGTAATCAGAACTTTATCTAACCAACTGTTCGCCCAGAAGAGCACAACGGCGACTGCTGCATAGACTCCCGCATGTACGAGCACTGGCTGCCAGGGCACTACAGACTCCCACCAGCGTTGGAGCCTCTCCCTAAGATTGAACTTTCGCGCAACGGGCATGTGCAGATACGGGGCAAGACTGCGCTCCAGGCGTGCTCCTTCGGAACGGAGGGCTGTGACTCTCTCTGAGCATCGCACACACTGAACTAAATGAGCAGCCACGAGGCTGGCTTGCTCATCGAGCAATTGCTCGTACACATAAGCTGTGAGGAGTGACTCTGAAACGTGGTGCTCCGAGGGGTCCGTCTCTTGCAGTTGTCGGGCTCTTTGCAAAAAACGCTCAAATGCTTCCATCTCTCTCACCTTCTGCGCTGATCAGATCACGATAGGGAGAGGCCTTGAGGAGCTCTTGGATCTGGCTTATCACGCGATCTTTGCGGATCTTTTTGCCAAACAGACGACAGATGTCTTCTTCCCATCGCCAGTATCGTCCTGCCACGACTTCTAAAGTAAGATTTTTGGGATTAAGGTCTTCCGGAGGCGGCCCGGAGCGCTGGCGCCCACGCTGGCTGCAGAAGAACGTTATGAACGCCAGCAGATTTTCGAGGGCTTGGCCCTCGAGCTGCTGCTTGAGCACAGCACAAGCCCAACACAAGACCGTCGCTGGCTCACGACTCAACTGAATCAAGTCTTGCTCGATGCACTCTGCTTGAGGTCTCAGGCAGCGTAAGAGCTGATCCCAATAAGCATCAAGCTCAACACTGAGTGAAAGAGGCTCAAGGGGGCGAGAGGCTTGCGCTTCTAGCCACGATTCAGGGTCTTCGATGCCTGGAGGGGCTTGGGCCCACGGAAGCGAGCGACGGCCTGGGCGATCTTCAGCTTTTTTTAGGAAAACATATCGGACTAAGCCCTTCAGGTAATCGCGGAAGGGCCGCACCGGCTTGCCCTCTCGCTGCTGACGCTCGACATAAGATTGATAGCGTTTGAGATAAGGAGAGCCCTCAGAGAGGATCTCAAGCCAGACACCCTGCCAGATATCTTGCGCTAGATCGAGCCACTCGCCTGGGGTACCTCGTCGATCTGGTTGGCGTGCTGGTGACTCTTCTAACGCCCGTAGCTGCGCTTCTAAGGCCCCAAGGTTGCCGTAGCACCGCAAGTGATATAAGATACAGGCCCGAACCAATGACCCGTAACAGCGCACAAAGGCCTGGATTCTTTGAGGGCTCCAGCCGTGTTCCAAGACTTCCTCCCAGAGCTCCTGCTTGCCCATAAGCACGGCGCTATATTATAACCCCTCCAGCGCTCCCTCTCTCTGACAAGGGGGGAAGCTCGGTATATAAACTATGCGCTGCTGCTATACTTACTTTTTCTTGGCTAACGCTTGCTCGACAAGCTCGCGAAACCTCTCGATAGGCTGCGCTCCAATGAGCAACTCACCGTTGATGAGAAATGCCGGGGTTCCCGTGACGCCCTCGTTCTGCCCAAGCGTGAAATCTTCTTGGACTTCGTCGAGATATTTGGAAGAGTCGAGACAGCTGTCGAATTGAGCTGAGTCTAGCCCAAGCTCAGCAGCGACAGATTTCAGGCGCGATCGCACAAACTCTTGGCCCTGCTGAGTCAGCGCAAAGAGCTTGTCGTGATACTCCCAGAAGCGCCCTTGCTCATGGGCGCACTCGGCAGCCAAAGCTGCCCAGCGCGACTGCACTCCCAAGATCGGAAAGTTTCGGAAGACATACCGCACTGTACCCGCTGCGATGTACTCTTCTTTAAGGATGGGCAGTGTCTGCACAAAATGTCTCAGACAGAAGCCACAGCGAAAATCAGCAAACTCGATGATTGTCACTGGGGCGTCTTCGGCGCCTTGGGCCGGCTCGTCCAAAAGGGCCTTGGGAGCCACTGGGGCTGGCGGCTGCACCGCCGGCTTCTCGCTTTTTGGCGGCTGTAGCATAAGATAAGCTGCTAAGAACCCTGCTGCAGCCGCCACAAGGAGCCAAATCCATAGGTCTTTCATAATGTACCTTCCTGCTCTGCTATTTATTATAGTCTCTGCACAGCGAGCGAGATGCCGTTGCCACCGCCCATGCAGATCGTCGCTAACCCCAAGTCAGCGTGGCGATCCTGCATGGCCCACACGAGCGTTGTCAGAATACGAGCGCCGCTGGCCCCGATGGGGTGCCCAAGCGCTATAGCCCCGCCGTTCACGTTGACGCGCGCCCAGTCCCACCC
This sequence comes from Candidatus Bipolaricaulota bacterium, assembly GCA_938091745.1. Taxonomy (GTDB): domain Bacteria; phylum Bipolaricaulota; class Bipolaricaulia; order RBG-16-55-9; family DRXL01; genus JANXCC01. The sequence goes on along the minus strand of CALLJK010000014.1, from coordinate 78,295 downwards.
TAACTCTTTGCCGTCAGCGAGCGTCTGCGCCGCAAACGCTTCGTTCACTTCGATGAGATCGAAGTCGCTCACAGAGAGCTTCATCTTGGCTAAGAGTTTCTTGGTCGACTCGACGGGAGCATAGAAGAGATCAATGGGCTCTGTCGCGGCTATCGCGTAATCTAAGATTTTTGCTAACGGCTTGTAGCCGCGCTTCTTGGCTTCGTCGCTGGACATAATGAGAAGAGCAGAAGCCCCATCATTGAGCCCTGGGGAGTTTCCTGCCGTGACCGTGCCGCCCTCTTTGAAGGCGGGCTTGAGCTTTGCGAGTTTCTCCAACGACGTATCCGGGCGCGGCGTCTCGTCTTCGGTGATCGGGCCGTCCTTGGCTTGAAGAGCGATAAGCTCGTGGGCGAACTTCCCGGCCTTCATCGCAGCGACGGCCTTCATATGGCTCTCATAGGCGAAGCGATCTTGCTCTTCGCGGGTGATCTTCGACTTGTTCGCCGTGTACTCAGCAGCTAAGCCCATGTGCTGGTTCTCGAAGGCGCACCAGAGCCCATCGTAGATCATCGCGTCGACGAGCTTTTGATCGCCGAACTTAAAGCCTGCGCGTGCACCCCGGAGCAGATAGGGCGTATTGCTCATCGACTCCATCCCGCCGGCGATGATCGCCGTGGCGTCGCCAGCTTTGATCGCTTGGGCAGCCAAGATCACAGCTTTCAGCCCTGAGCCGCAGACTTTATTGATCGTCACTGCGGGGACTTTGGGCGAGATGCCCCCGCGAATGGACGCCTGGCGTGCTGGAGCTTGCCCCGCGCCTGCTTGTATAACCTGTCCCATGATGACTTCGTCCACGTCGTCGCCCTTGAGATTGTTACGCTCTTTCAGAGCGCGGATCGCTGCTGCTCCTAACTCCGTTGCGCTAAATTGTGCGAGCCGTCCTTGAAATCGCCCCATAGGCGTGCGTACCGCGTCGACAATGACAACGTCAGTCATAGAAGCTCCTTTCTAGGAAGTGGGATTAATCTGATACGTGTAAGAGATTTCAGCTTTGGGCTTGAGCGAGTTCGAGACCGAACAGTATTTCTCGAGCGAGAGATCAATCGCTTTTTTGAGTTTCTCTTGGGGGACGTCACCCCAGATCTTATAGGTGATCTGAATTTTCGTGAAATATTTGGGATGTTCTGGGGCGCGCTCCCCGTGAATCTCCATCTCAAAGCGCGTGAACGGCACCTGCATCTTTCTCAAGATCGAGACGACGTCCATCCCCGTGCAGCCCCCAAGAGCAATAAGGACCATCTCCATGGGGCGCGGGCCGGTGTCGTGCCCGCCCACGTCCTCGGTCGTGTCCATGACGACCGCGTGGCCGCTCGCGCTCGTCGCGACAAACTGCATCCCGTCTACAAAACGCACTGTAGCGCTGGGCATAAGCGCTCCCTATGGGTAGAGCTTAGCGCGGCGGGCATGACGGCGCTTCGCCGCCATCTTGCGCTTGAACTTCCGCAACCATTTGGGGCGATACCGCGGGTTCATCTTTGCCATAGAAAGCCTCCTCTCAAATTCTTATTGAGCCAAATTGTAGCAGAAAATGCTTCGTGGGGCCAGATCTTACTTCCGTTGCGCTGTTATCATCACAAGGAGTGCTACGCTCACCCCTGAAAGCGCCGCACCGTAGAAGAACGTGAGCATATGTGCAGACCCAGGCCCACCCCACAATACCCCTGCGACGAAGCTCCCCAGTAACGAACCAAAGCCGACACACATATGAAAGAGCCCCAGCGCCGTGCCGCGGCGCTCTGGCGGCGCAAGATCGGCGACAAACGCTCGTTGATTCGACTCAATAAACGCATACGCGATCCCATAGAGCGCAAAGAGTGGGATGAAGAACTCTATGCTCCCTGCGAAGGCAAATCCTAGAGACGTCACACCAAAGAGCAGATACCCCATGAGCAAGACAGCACGCCGCCCAATCTTGTCTGAGAGCATCCCCACAGGGAGTGCGCAGAACGTATACGTGAAGTTATAGAGCACGTACATGGCGATGGGAAGACCCACGGCAAGCTTGTCGGTATAGGCTGCGTTCACTTTGAGCAAGAAGAACATATAACTAAAATTCGCCAGGGCAAAGACGGCCATCCCCGCAAGATTCAGATAGAATTTTTTCGGCAGTTGGCGCAGGCCATCGAAGAGCTTTCTGCGCTGTGGAGCGCTGATCGCTTCAGTGACGAAGCCAAGGGGAATGAGCGATACTAATGAGATTAAGCCTCCTACGAGAATGATCCCCGGTACGGGCAATCCCAGCCACCAAAAGAGAACGAACGCCAGTGCAGACCCCAGCAGCGCTCCAGCAGTGTCCATCGCACGGTGAAAGCCAAAGTTAGCGCCACGCGTCGTTTCTGTGACAGCGTCGGCGATGAGCGCGTCGCGCGGCGCGGTGCGCATCCCCTTGCCCACACGATCTAAGACCCTGAAGACCAACGCCATCGCCCAATGCGTCGAAAACGGCAGGGCGATACGAAAGACTGATGGGATGAAATAGCCTACGAAGACTAGAGGCTTCTTGCGTCCCAGTCGGTCGGCAAGATTCCCGAAGACAAAGCTCAAGAGACTTTTTGTTGCATCTTCAAGCCCACCGATCAGCCCTACGACCCAGCCAGCCCCCCCTAGACCCACTAAAAAGACGGGCAGGACGGCCATGATCAGCTCGGCCGCAAGATCGTTCAGCAAACTCACGATTCCCAATAAAAAGACGGTGCGGCTGATCTGCGCTGTGAGCTTCATAGGGAGCAAATTATACCGCGATAAAACGAGCGAAGACAAGCAGGTGCCAGCCAGGAGCTTGACATGAGTATTCTTTTAGACTACCATATAGTGCGTGCATATCGAATCGTTGGTTTGGACGCGGGAGAATCGGGAGCATATTGCAGAGCATCATGTCACCCCGACAGAGGTTGAAGAACTCTTTTTCGAAGATAAGCCCTACTTTCGCCGAGGCCCTGGGGAGAACTTGTATCACGTCTATGGGCAAAGTGTTGCCGGGCGCTATATCTTCGTCGTGATGATTTATCTGGGACGTGGCAAGGGCTATATCGTTACAGCGCGGGATATGGACAAGAAGGAGCGACGGTTGTATCGCGCGCGGATGCACTGAGAATTAAGGAGGTCGCCTATGAGCAAGCGGAAAAGGCTTCCTGACATGAGCCAGTGGACAGCCCAACAGATCCACGAGTTTTGGAAGACTCACAGCTCAGCGGATTACTGGGATGAGACAGAAGAGGTGGAAGTGACTGTGCGCAAGCAACGGCGCAAGCCTGTCTCTATTAAGCTCAGCGAGGCCGACCTCAAGTGTGTGAAGCAGATCGCTCGGGCACGCGGGCTAGGGTACACTACGCTGCTACGGCTGTGGGTTAAAGAGAAGCTCCGAGAAGCTCAAGCAGCATGAGGGCACACATGGCGGGGGCTTGACATCCGAGGGAGTTGGCGCTATACTTTAACCCACCCCTCGTGGGGGGGATTAGAATCACTATGAAGACGATCCTAAAAGTCAAAGGGATGAGCTGCCAGCACTGCGTCAAGTCTGTGACGCAAGCTTTGCAAGGCGTCGCGGGCGTTCACAGAGTAAACGTCTCGCTGGAGCGCGGCCGTGCTGAAGTTGAGCACAGCGAGGGCGTCTCAATAGCGAGCTTAACGCAAGCTGTCACAGATGCTGGCTACGAGGCCGAGGAACTCAGCGAAGACGCGCAAGAAGACGAGCGACGCTTGCGTAAGAACCTCTCCCCCAGCCCCTCCCCTAAAGAGGGAGGGGAGGGGGCCAGAGGGGTAGGTCTCCTCACCCTCCCCATCTCAGGCATGAGCTGTGCCAGCTGCGTCGCCAAAGTCGAAAAGGCCCTCAGGAGCGTCCCCGGTGTTTTGGACGCCAGCGTCAATCTTGCCGCTGAAAAAGCGACCGTGCGCGTCGCGGCAAACCAAGTCACAGTTGAGAAACTGAAAGAGGCCGTGCGCCGCATTGGCTATGACGTTCCCGAAGAGAAGCCCGACGCGCACGCACAGCATCACGAAGATTACGAAGCACAGCTGCGCCGCAAGCTCATCGTCTCTGCGGCGCTCACGATAGCGATCTTTCTCTTGATGTACCCAGGGATGCTGGGGCTGAAGCTGCCCATCCCCGATCAGCTCAATTATCTCTTACAGTTGCTCTTGGCGACGCCGGTGCAGTTTTGGGCAGGCTGGCAGTTCTATCGCGGCACATGGGCCGCTCTGCGCAACAAGACGACAGATATGAACACGCTTATTGCCGTGGGCACGACGGCAGCTTACGGGTACAGCGCGCTGTTGCCGCTCTTCAGCACGCACGGGCACATGGACTTGTATTTTGACACGTCAGCCGCGATCATCACGCTGATTCTCTTGGGACGATTGCTCGAAGCCCGCGCCAAGGGGCGCACCTCTGAAGCGATCAAGAAACTCATCGGCTTACAAGCCAAGACCGCTCGCGTCATCCGCGATGGACAAGAGCGAGACATCCCCATCGAAGACGTCCAAGTCGGCGATATTGTTGTAGTTCGTCCTGGCGAGAAGATCCCCGTGGACGGCATCGTCATCGAGGGCGTTTCAGCAGTCGATGAGTCCATGATCACAGGGGAGTCGCTCCCCGTCGAAAAGCGTCCTGGTGATGAAGTCATCGGCGCAACGATCAACAAGACCGGCTCGTTCGCGTTCCGAGCAACAAAAGTCGGGAGCGAAACAGCTCTCGCACAGATCATCAAGCTTGTCGAAGAGGCTCAGAGCACCAAGCCTCCCATTGCTAAGCTCGTTGATGTGATCGCGAGCTACTTCGTCCCCGCTGTGATTCTCATCGCGATTGTGACGTTTGTGGGCTGGTACTTCTTTGGGCCGCAGCCAGCACTGACCAAAGCTCTTCTGAACTTTGTCGCGGTCTTGATAGTCGCGTGCCCGTGCGCGCTGGGGCTAGCGACGCCCACGAGCATCATGGTCGGCACGGGCAAGGGCGCCGAGCACGGCATCTTAATTCGGGGTGGGGATGCCCTCGAGACGGCGCATAAGCTCACGACCATTGTCTTAGATAAGACAGGCACGCTGACCAAGGGCCGCCCCGAAATCACAGACATAGTGACCCTATCAGGAGTCTCTGAAGAGCAGCTCGTGCAGCTGGCGGCCTCTGTCGAGAGAGGGTCTGAGCACCCTTTGGGCGAAGCGATCGTGAAGTATGCGCATGAGAAGAATCTCGCGCTCGCAGAAGCCCGCGAGTTTGCTGCTGTCCCCGGACACGGTATCCGCGCGAGCCTCAACGGCCATCGGGTGCTCGTAGGCAATTTAAAACTGATGCGCGACGAAAAAGTCGCGCTCGACGGGCTGCTCGAGCACGCTGAGCGTTTCTCCGCCCAGGGCAAGACGCCGGTCTTCGTCGCCCAAGACGGCAAAGCACTTGGCGTGCTTGCTATCGCTGATACTGTGAAAGAGGGTGCGCGTGAAGCCGTCGCTGCCCTGAAGGCTTTAGGGTTAGAAGTCGTGATGATCACGGGGGATAACAAAAAGACTGCCGAAGCGATCGCTCGGCAAGTCGGGATCGAGCAGGTCTTCGCTGAGATCTTGCCCCATGAAAAAGCCGACATAGTGAGAAAGCTGCAAGCCCAAGGGAAGCGCGTGGCGATGGTCGGCGACGGGATCAACGATGCGCCCGCTCTCGCGCAGGCTAATGTCGGGATTGCTATTGGCACGGGCACCGACGTCGCGATGGAAGCTTCAGACATTACTTTAGTCGGCGGGGATCTGCGCGGGGTCGTGACGGCGATCGCCCTCAGCCGCGCGACGGTGAGAAACATTTGGCAGAATCTCTTCTGGGCGTTTATCTATAACACGGTGCTCATCCCCGTAGCAGCGTTGGGGCTGCTCAACCCGATCCTGGCTGCTGGGGCGATGGGGCTTTCGAGCGTGAGCGTTGTCTCAAATGCGCTGCGCCTGCGGAGATTCCGTGCGCCGCTCATAGCTGTTTGAAGAGAGGAGTGCAAGCTATGCCAACACATGCAGAGACTCACAAGCGCGGCGGGCTCCAGCATCTGCCGCAGATGAAGCGCGATCTGTTGCGGCGCATCCGCACGGTGCGCGGCCACGTCGAGGGCATCGAGACGATGATCGAAAACGAAGAGTATTGCGTCGAGATCTTAAAACAGATCGCAGCGGTGCAGGCGTCGCTCTCCCAGATCGCGCAAATGCTGACTAAAGGGCATATGCAGACCTGTCTTACCGAAGCGATTCAATCAGGCAAGGGCGAGGAGAAGATCGACGAGCTGATGGAAGTTTTTAAGTATCTGAAGAATTTTTGACATGGGCAACCGAAACTATCAAACTGTGTTCAGTCTGGTGCTGATCGTGCTGCTGGGGAGCCAGTGGCTCACGCCCTTTCACCTAGGGATGGGAGAGATGGCACGCTCAGCGCACACGGAGCACAGCACGCACGGCCAATCTTCTTCAATGTCTATGTCATTCCCGCACTCTTGTTGCAAGCAGAACGATGTCGGCCTTAGTTTTCATGGAGATCTCTGTTGCGGGGCTTGTCCTGCCCTGCCTGGTACTATCGCTGATTTTTGCTCCTACACGCCCTCTCTGTTCTTTATAGCTTGTGAACCGCAAAACCAAGACTCTGTCTTTCTTGTGTCCCTCTGGCATCCCCCTACGCTGTAGCTCTCTTCTGCGTCAGCGTTTGCGTGCTCGTTTACATTTCTAATTCGGGCTTGAGAAAGCCCCAAGCAGAAGGAGGCTTGCTTATGAAGAGGCTACACGTCGCACTTGCTGCTTTGACGTTACTCACATTCATTGGTGGCGGCTGGGCATTGGCCCAGGTCTTCGGCATCGGTCCCTACAGTGGGGGAACGCTCACAGTCGTCTATCGTCTGACGAATATGGAGAACGATCCCAGCCCGGCAACGCTCACACTGAAGATCGTGCCTGAGGGCTCAAAGTTTCGGGTCACCGAGACGTTCGAGCTGCTCGCAGAGCGGGATCAGCTGCAAGTGATGGTCTTCTCTCACGGGTTTGCCCACGTCCCCAAGGGGTATCTGGACATGACACCGATCAGCGCGCTCGACACGCGCGAAGTCCAGCCCAACAAAGAAATTCTGTTGCCTGAGGGCGCAAAGCTCGTCACGAGTGAAGAAATCGTGATCGGCGGCGTTAAGGCCGTGAAGGGGGTCTACACCCACCCGAAGTTTGAGGACCAACGGGCGATTGTCGCCATCAGCGATCTGGAGTCGCGCAAGATTTTGCCGTATCCGCCGCTCTTGCGCATCGAGAAGAAAGAGGGCGACAAGTGGATGCTCGTCGCGCTGACAGAACTACTAAGCATCGAACGGAAACCATAAGAGGCCCTCACCCCGTGCCCCTCTCCCGTAGGCAATCTACGGGAGAGGGGCGAGCATAATACAAGGAGATCACTATGATTCACTTGAAGAACGTGCAAAAAGTCTATCCAATGGGTGAAGTGAACGTCCCGGCGCTGCGCGGCATAGATTTAACGATTCAGCCCGGAGAGTTCGTGGCGATCATGGGGCCATCGGGGTCGGGAAAATCTACGCTGATGCATTTGCTGGGGTGTCTTGACTTACCCAGCGATGGCCTCGTGCAACTCGACGGCCACGATATCACCAAGCTCGATGAAGACACGCTCGCGCAGATTCGCGGGAAGAAGATCGGTTTTATCTTTCAGACGTTCAATCTCATCCCGACGCTCACAGCTTTAGAGAACGTTGAGCTGCCCTTGTTCTTTCAGGGTGTGCCTCGCGCGGAGCGTCGCGCTCGCGCGCTCGAGCTTCTGCACAAAGTCGGGCTAGAAGAACGAGCGCATCACAGGCCAGCACAGCTCTCTGGCGGGGAGCGCCAGCGCGTCGCCATTGCGCGAGCATTGGCCAACGACCCGGAGATCATTCTCGCTGACGAACCTACGGGAAATTTAGACTCCGAATCGGGCCAGGCTATTTTGGATCTTCTCGCGCAACTCCATCGCGAAGGCAAGACGATCATCTTGGTGACACATAACCCTGAAGCAGCAGCCTACGCGCAGCGCATCCTACGCATCAAAGATGGGCGCTTAGTCGAGGAGGTCACAAAAAGCGTGACTGTAGGAGGTGTCTATGCTTCTCGATAATATCAGGCTTTCGGTGCGCAATCTACGCCATCGGCCTAAGCGGAGTTGGCTCACGATCTTAGGTATTTTAATTGGCGTTGCTGCGGTAGTCGCACTGGTCTCACTAGGCCAAGGGATGCAGAAGTCTATCACGCAAGAGTTCGAAGCGTTTGGGTATAACGTCGTGATGATCGCTGGGCATGGCGAGCATCGTCTGGGCATGGGCGCGTTGCTCGGCGCGCACACGTTCCAGCTCGATTTGGCTCCGTTAGAAAAGATCCCTGGCGTCGAGGCTGTCGGCGGCGTCTTAGTGAAGACGCCGTATATCAGTGCGGGACGGCGCGAAGGGTATCTTCTGACGTGGGGCATAGCCCCGGAGCTGATGCAGTCTTTCAGTAATTACTATAAGCCTGCCCTTGGACGAGGGCTCACTCCCGGTGAGACCCAGACAGCCGTTCTCGGGAGCACTATCGCGCAAGATTTGGAGCTTTCCGTGGGCGACAGGTTCACTATCGAGACGCTGGAGTTTGAGGTCGTCGGGATCTTAGAAAAACGCGCCGACCCCGATGTCAACTACGCGATCATGATCCCCATCGCAACACTCCAGGAGCTGGTCGGCGAGCACAATAAGCTGTCACTGGTGCTCATTCGCACTGCCCAGCACGGGCACGCCGGCCATGACGTTGCTTCTATTGCGAAAGAAGTCCGTCGTGTTGTCAAGGAGCAGCGCGGCAAGGACGATCTCAACGTCCATACGACGGGCGAGATGCTCGATCTCATGCAGAACTTAGTAGGAATTCTGCAAGCAGCGTTGGGCGGGATCGCAGCGATCTCATTGTTAGTGGGCGGCGTCGGCGTGATGAACACGATGTACACAGCAGTGCTGGAGCGGACGCGCGAGATCGGCGTGATGAAGGCCGTCGGCGCGCGGCGGCGGCACATCTTGACGCTCTTTCTGTTGGAGTCGGGGTTTATGGGGCTGATCGGTGGGCTGTTGGGCGCGTTAGCTGGGCTAGGGATCGCCGTGGGTATTAAGTTTTTAGCGCCGATCTTTCTGTCGGGGACGACGTTGGAAGTCGGGTTCTCGCCAGGACTGATGCTGAGCGTTTTGGTCTTCTCGTTCGTGTTGGGGGCGCTATCGGGGTTCTTCCCTGCGCGTACAGCAGCGAAGTTGCCTCCTGTGGAGGCCCTACGCTATGAATGAAGATAAGGATGTGCGCCATGACCGAGAAATCTGTTTCGTCCAAGACTTGCGTTGGCTACCAAAGATCAGAAGTGCTAATATAACTTTTAAGGAGGCAATTATGCAAGAGGGTCAACAGCCGACGGCAGAGAAGCCCATTGCGGCGTTTGTGCTCTCGCTCTTAGCGGGCTTATGGATGCTGGCTTCCGGGGCTATGATGTCTGGGGTGGGGGAGTGGGGAATGGGCGGCTGGATGTGGGGCCACGGCATGATGCGAGGCTTCGCCCCGACGCTGTGGTGGCCGTGGTTTGGTATTATTGCTGGGATCGTCGTCTTGGTGGGAGCAGCGATGCTCTATGCCAAGCCGGAGCAGCGCCAGACGTGGGGAATTGTTATATTGATCGCGTCAGCGCTCAATTTCTTCTTTGGCATGGGAGGCTTGTTGGCGGGAGTGCTCGGCGTGATCGGCGGCGCGCTAGCGCTCAGCACAGCATCATAGAACAAGCTATCTATGAGGCAGATTCAAGCTGATAAGTCACTACGCATAGAACATGGCTCGCTCTTGCTCTATTACTGTTTCGACGTGGGCGACGAGATTCTCTTAGACAAGATCGAGCGCATCTTCGGAGAAGCGCCGACGACATCGCACCTGGTCGTCGAGCGCCTCACCCCGGCGTATGTGCAGTATCGCCGTCCGCCGCTGCTCATCGAGCTGGGGCAGTTTGCTCTGAGCCCGCACTACGCCCCGGCGGTCTGTCGGGCGAAGCTCTATGATTTTGGCGTCATCAGCATTATCTTCAAGCTCCCGCTGCAAGGAGAACTCAAGGATCTCGTCGGGGTAGCGGCAGAGTTGGTAGGCAACCCTAAAATCTATCAGCTTGCGCGCGAGCAGCTCCAGCGGCTGCAGGGGGCTTTAGCTCCGGGCATCGTTCAGGCTTCGCACGCTGTCGAGACAGAATGGGAGGATTATGCGATCTTCTCGATTAAGCAGTTTGAGCGCCCCTTGAGCGCCCAGGAGCTTCTCTCAGGGTATGGCGCCGAGATCGCCAAGGTCTTGCGCTGCGAGATCGAACCCTTGAGCACTTCGGAACTTTCAGAAGCGATTCGTCAGCCCCTCTCGTACTACGAAGACGAGCTAGCGCTTATAGATTGGAACGCGGCGTTTCTCTATGATCCGCGACAGAGCTATGACGTCCCCGATGTCTTAGAGTACGCCGTCGCGATGCTGCTGGAGTTGCGCACCTACGACGCATTGCTCGACCGGGTCTTGGATCGCGCCTATGACGACTTAGAGAAGAAGCCGAGTATTCTCACATTGCGCCCGTTTGCAGCGGTCATTGATTATCTCTCGGAAGTGAAGCTCGACGTCTCCGAGGTGATGGAGAAGGTGACGAACTCGCTCAAGTTGATGGGAGATCCGTATCTTGCGCGGGTCTACAACGCTGCGGCGACGCGCTTTGGATTGAACGCATGGGAGGCGAGCGTGCGCCAGAAGCTCGCCACGGTCGAGAGCCTCTATGAATTGCTGTACGAACGCACGCAGGCACGCCAGCTCTTAGTCTTAGAGTTCCTGATCGTCGTGCTCTTCGTGCTTGATATCGTCTTGTTGATTCTTGAGCCTCTAATCAAACGATGAACCTGCAAAGGAGGTACGCCATGACCCAGAATTTCGTGTACGTCGTTGAGACGAGCAAGTCGTTTCAGGACGCTGTGGTCGCGGTGCGCAAGGCCGCGGAAGCCCAGAAGTGGGGCATCTTGGGGGATTATGACTTTTCAGAGATCTTAGCGGCCAAAGGCTTCCCCCAAACAGAGCAAGTCAAATCTTTAGACATCTGCGCTCCAGGGCACGCTCATGCGCTGATGGGCGCGGAGCGCCTGACAGGGCTGTTTATGCCGTGCAGTATCTTAATTTTCACCGACAAGGGGAAGACAAAGATCGCGGCGATGCGACCGGGAGCCGTGATGCCGCAGATCTTCCCGCAAGCCGTCCAGCAAGTCGGCGATCTGCCTCAGAAGATCGACGCGGAAATCCGAGCGATCCTCGACGGAGCAGCGCGATGATGGTAAAGAAGGCTGAATAATGACCATGCATGCGGCGATCTACGACGGGGTGATGCGACCCGTGGAAAAGCTCTTTATGCACGAGCTGCGTCGACGCCTCGTCGGCACAGCCCGCGGGCGTGTGCTGGAGCTCGGCATCGGCACGGGCGCGAATCTGCCGTATTACCCAGCAGAGACAGAGCTGACAGGCATTGACCCTAACGAGGGCTTTCTCGAACGTGCGCGCCAGCGCGCTCACGCTCTCGGACGCCCTGTGACGCTGCTCGCTGCTCATGCTGAAGCGCTTCCGTTTGCTGATCGCTCATTTGACACAGTCGTTGCGACGCTTGTCTTCTGCACAGTGACGGATCCCCTCCAAGCCCTGAGCGAAGTTCATCGGGTGCTCAAGCCTCATGGGCAGTTTAAACTGATCGAGCACGTACGTATGCCTAACCCTCTAGGTGCACGAGTTCAGGACCTTGTAACACCATTGTGGAAGCACATTGCTAGTGGGTGCCATCTCAACCGAGATACCTTGAGCTTAGTGCAGGCCAATGGCTTTCAAGTAGAGTCAGTGCGTGAGCACCTCAACGGGCTGATCCTTGAAATTGAGGCATGCGCTCTTTAACTGTGATCAGCATATGGATGAGAACACTGAAGAGTTTAGCGTCGAAGGGATGCACTGCGCCGGCTGCGCAAGCGAATTAGAGCAGTCCATCAGTCGTCTGCACGGCGTGACCGAAGCCAAAGTGAATTTTTCTACAAGCACGCTGCGCGTGCGCTATCGCCCTCATACGCTAGATCGCGCACAGCTCATCGAGCATATAGGGCGCATCGGTTACACGACGCGCCGCGCCCATGAAGAAGCGAGTACGCCCAAGCCCCTGTGGAGACGCCGCGAAGCACTCTTCACGGGGGTCTCTGGGGTGCTGCTCGCTCTTGGCTTAGCGCTTTCAGTCTTTAAGCTCGATCCGACGCTGATGGTCTTGTGGGAGCGCACACTGACGCTCTCGACGATGCTGTATTTAGCTGCGGTCTTCTTCGGGGCATATCATTTTGCGCGTCGGGGCCTTCACGCATTAAAGACGTTCTCGCTGGGCATTAACTTTCTGATGAGCCTCGCCATTGTCGGGGCCATTCTTATTGGAGAATACGTCGAGGCGGCGAGCCTGGCGTTTCTCTTTGCGCTCGCCGAGCTTCTTGAAGAGTTTTCCGTCGAGCGCGCACGACGCTCATTGCGCGAGCTGATGAAGCTCGCCCCCAGCGAAGCCCGCGTGCGCCGCAACGGCCAAGAGCTTCTGCTCCCTCTCGATCAGATCGAGCTTGGCGAGACTCTTGTGGTGAAGCCCGGCGAGCGCATCGCCCTCGACGGCCTCGTGCTGTCGGGCAGTTCTTCGGTCAATCAAGCGCCGATCACTGGCGAGTCGGTGCCCGTCGAGAAGCAGCCGGGCGATGCGGTCTCTGCCGGCACGATCAACCACGAGGGCTATCTAGAGATTCGAGTCACCAAACGTGCCAAAGACACGACGCTCGCTAAGATCATTCACTTGGTCGAAGAAGCCGAAGCGCAGCGAGCGCCTGTGGAGAAGTTCGTTGACCGTTTTGCCAAGTACTACACACCAAGCGTTGTAGCTGTAGCGTTGGGTGTTGCGACCATTCCCTCGCTGCTCTTTGGTGCCCCGTTCGCAGAATGGTTCTCCCGCGCGCTCGCGCTGCTAGTTATCGCTTGCCCGTGTGCGTTGCTCATCTCGACCCCGGTCTCGATCATTTCAGCGATAACCAGTGCTGCTCGCCACGGCGTGCTCATCAAGGGCGGCGCCTACGTAGAAGAGCTTGGGCAGATCAAAACTATTGTCTTCGACAAGACGGGGACGCTCACCACCGGGGAGCTTGCTGTCACCGATGTGATCGCGCTCGATGGCTCCTCACCCGAAGAGATAGTGCGCATCGCGGCAGCTCTAGAGAGCAAGAGCCAGCACCCCATCGCGCGCGCGATCGTGCGCTATTATGAGCAGAGCGCGCCTGTGCAAGCGCTCCCTGACGCGCAAGATTTCGTTTCTCTGACGGGTCAGGGTGTGCAGGCCCACCTTGATGGGAGAGAGTATCGTGTCGGCAAGCTCCAGCTCTTCCCCAACTCTTCCCACAGCGAAGCTGTACGCTTAGAATCTCAAGCCAAGACAGTTGTCGGCGTGGGCCTAGCAGAAAAACTTATGGGACTGATCGCCATAGCTGACAAAATCCGCCCCGAAGCGCCCACGACGATCCAGCGCCTGCGAGAATTAGGTCTGGAAGTCGTGATGATCACGGGTGACAATGAGGGCACAGCTCAAGCTGTCGCGCACCAGTTGGGCATCGCGCACTATCATGCTGGGGTGCTGCCTGACGGGAAGGTCTCAGAGATTCAGAAGCTCTTACGGCAATACGGCAAAGTCGCAATGGTCGGCGACGGGGTCAACGACGCCCCGGCCTTAGCAGCTTCTACTGTCGGGATCGCCATGGGCGCGATCGGCACAGACGCAGCTCTGGAGACGGCGCACGTCGCGCTCATGAGCGACGATTTGAGCAAGCTGCCCTATCTCATTGAGCTGAGCCGTCGGGCGCGGCGCGTTATTCAACAAAATATCTTCTTCTCGATCTTGACCAAGCTCAGTCTGGGTTTAGGGGTCTTCCCCGGCTATGTGACGTTAGTATTAGCTGTGCTTGTGGGCGACATGGGCGCGTCGCTGGCCGTGACGGGCAACGCGCTGCGCCTGGCACATATAAAGCCTAAAAGAGAGTGAAACGATGACAACGACAGCGAAGCTGACCTGTCCAGAGTGCGGCTTTGTGCAAGAAGTCACAATGCCCATTGATCGATGTCAGTTCTTCTATCGCTGTGTGCACTGTCAGAAGATTCTGAGACCTAAGCCAGGGGACTGTTGCGTCTTCTGCTCGTATGCCGATGCCCCTTGCCCACCCAAGCAAGCACAACAAGCTTCGGGCAAGTAAAATCTCAATAATGAGAACTCCTGCGATCTCCATCGAGCACTTACAGAAAGCTTACGGCGCTCTCGTCGCTGTGGACGATCTCTCTCTCGAGATTCAGAGAGGGGAGTTCTTCGGACTGCTCGGCCCAAACGGCGCGGGCAAGACCACGACAATTAACGCTATCGTCGGACTGGTCAAGCCCACGAGCGGGCGCATCCTCGTCAACGGACTCGACGCCGTGCGCGACTACCGCCGGGTTCATCGTGTAGTCGGGATCGCATACCAAGAGCTTATTCTCGACGGGAGCTTCCTCACCGTGCGCGAGATCTTAACCTACCAAGCGGGGTATTTTGGCATCCCTGCGCGACGCGCCCGCGCTAAAGCCGATGAACTCTTAGAGCGTTTTGGGCTGTGGGAGAAGCGCTCCGCGAAAGTGCAAGAGCTCTCCGGCGGGCAAAAGCGTCGGCTCGTGCTGGCCAAGGCGCTCATCCATGACCCAGAGATCGTGATCTTAGATGAGCCTACCGCCGGGGCCGACGTGGAGATGCGCCTGCAGCTATGGGAGATGCTCCAAGAGCTCAACACCCAGGGCAAGACGATTCTCTTGACGACGCACTACCTAGAAGAAGCCGAGCGGCTCTGCGGGCGCGTGGCGATCCTGCATCGCGGGAGATTGGTTTCGTTAGGGACACCAGAGCAGTTGACGCGCGAGCGCGGCCAGGCTCATCTTGAAGAGGTCTTCTTGGAACTCATTCGGAGCGAGCGAGCATGACTGGGTTTCTCACGCTGCTGCAGCGCGAGATCGTGCGTTTCTTAAAAGACGCCATAGACACCATCGCTCCGCCGACGATCTCAGTCATACTCTTCTTGCTGATCTTCGGCGTGGCTTTGGGATCGCGCTTAGGCGAGGTCTACGGCGTGCCCTATATACAGTTTATGATGCCGGGATTGCTCTTATTAGCCATCGTGCGGAATGCTTTCTTAAATCCCGCCTACAGCCTCTTCCAGTCGCGCTGGTACGGGAATATCGCGGATTTCTTGGTAAGCCCGCTCTCAGTGGAGCAGATCGCGCTTGCGATTATATTGGGGGGCGTCGCGCGGGGGATGCTCGTTGGAACGTTGGTGCTGCTGGCGGCGTGGCTGCTGACGGGGGTGTCTGTGGCGCAGCCGGTCTGGGCTTTGGGCTATGCGTTTGCTGTCGCCGTGGCGTTCGCGGGGTTGGGCTGTATTGTGGGGCTGTGGACGCGGGGGTGGGAGGGCGTGGGTGCGATAGACACCTTCGTGCTCGACCCGTTGGTGATGCTTGGAGGGGTCTTTTACTCTGTGGAGATGGTGCGCGGCGTGCCCATCATCGAGCCGCTGACGGCGCTCAACCCCTTCACGTACATAACAGAAGGCTTTCGCACGGCTATACTGGGCGGGGCTGAAACACACGTGCTGGCAGGGCTTGGCTTGACCTTGGCGCTGGGAGCGATCTGTGTCGGTGCTGCGCTGGTGCTCTTCCGGGTGGGGTATCACCTGAAGGCGTAAGTCACAGCCCTAAAGATTCTGTCATAACAGCGGGGCTTCTCGCGTTACGATCGACGTGATCCCGAAATGCTTATACGCGCGTTCTGTTGCAACACGTCCCTGCGGCGTGCGCTGAATGAAGCCCTTCTTCAAGAGATACGGCTCGTAGACTTCTGACAGGGTATCTTTCTCTTCGCTCAGCGCTGCCGAGAGCGTTTCTAACCCCACCGGGCCGCCCTCGAATTTCTCAATGATAGTTCTCAGAATCTTTCGGTCTAATTCGTCCAGGCCCTCTTCGTCTATCTGGAGCATCGCGAGTGCTTCGCGGGCGATCTCACGATCGATCACGGGCTTCTTCTTCACTTGGGCAAAATCGCGCACGCGCTTCAGTAATCTATTAGCGACTCTAGGTGTGCCCCGCGCGCGGCGCGCGATCTCTTGTGCCCCCTCGTCGGTGATCTTCATCCCCAGAATCTGTGCCCCGCGCAGCACGATCTCCTTCAGCTCAGATTCGTCATAAAAATCGAGATGGAAGACGACTTCAAATCGGTCGCGCAGGGGGTTCGTAAGCAACCCAGTGCGCGTCGTCGCGCCGATGAGCGTGAACTTGGGCAAGTCTAGTCTTATAGACTGCGCGTGCGGGCCTTCGCCGATCACCAGATCAAGCTTGAAATCCTCCATCGCGGGATAGAGCAGCTCTTCGACGTTTCTTCGGAGTCTATGAATCTCGTCAATGAAGAGCACATCGCCGGGGCCAAGATTCGTGACGATAGCAGCTAAGTCGCCAGGACGCTCAATAGCTGGGCCAGAGCTGATTTTTATATTGACCTCCATCTCCGCAGCGATGATCAGCGCCAACGTCGTTTTCCCTAAGCCCGGGGGCCCATGCAGCAATATATGATCCAAGACGTCGCCGCGGGCGCGGGCAGCTTCCATGTAAAGCCGCAGCTGCTCTTTGATCTTCGTCTGCCCAATAAAATCTGATAATCGCTGTGGGCGCAGCGAGAGCGTCGTCTGGTCTTCTTCGAGCTCGTCCCCCCGCAAGATCGCTTCGCGCGGCATACTGCAATTCTACTGATCGCCGCAAGCGCAGGCAACTCTTGCGCGGATGTGCTTGAGTATGGCAGAATGAGGAGCAATGCTCAACCAAGTCCGCAAGACTATCTCGCGCTACGCCATGCTCGAAAACAGAGATCGCGTGCTCGTGGCCGTCTCCGGCGGCGTGGACTCGGTCGTCTTGCTCCATGTGCTCAAAGAACTCAAAAGAGAGCTGAAGCTCACGCTCGCTGTAGCGCACTTCGATCACGGCATTCGCCCAGAGTCAGCTCAAGATGCTGAGTTTGTCAAAAAGCTCGCTTCTTCGCTGAAACTGCAGTTTTACACAGAGCGTGCTGACGTGCCCGCCTATGCCAAAGCGAACAAGCTCTCGCTCGAAGTCGCGGCACGGCAGCTGCGCTATCAGTTTCTCGAGAAGACAGCTCACGCTCATAAATTCAATAAAATCGCATTGGGGCACACGCTCAACGATCAAGCTGAAACGCTCCTGATGAGACTCGTGCGCGGCTCTGGGCTCGAAGGGCTTGCTGGGATTCCCCCAGTACGCTCTAGTGAGCACTGTCAGTATATTCGCCCATTGATCGAGTGCACCCGCGAGCAGATCGAAGCCTATGCCAAAGTTCACAAACTCCGTTGGCGTGAAGACCCAACGAATTATGACACCAAGATCGTGCGCAATAAGATCCGCCACGAGCTGATCCCCATTTTGAAAGAGTACAACCCAAATCTGCTTCAATCATTAGGGCGGACGGCGCGACTGTTCGGCCAGGCTGCCCAGCATCTGGAGCGTGAAGCCGACCAAGCGTTAAAAGAGCTTCTCTGCGAGCAAAAGGCATACGAGCTTGCGCTTGATTTGAAGAAGTTCTTGAAACTCTCTGAGTATCTGCAGGCGCTCGTGCTGCGTCAAGCTGTCTATGCGCTCCAGGGCGAGCTGGAAGCTGATCACATCGAAGCTGTCTTAGGGTGGGTTGCCCGTCACGGCACGGGCGAACTCCATCTGCCCGCCGGCGTGAGGGTGCTGCGCCGCCATGCTCAATTGATTATCACGACGCGTCCGGCTCCGGCCCCAAAGCGCTTTGAGTATTTACTCACTGTGCCCGGCGAGACGGTCATCCCAGAGATCGGCTGGAGATTGCAGATGAAGCTGACCTCTCCCCCGGCCCCTCCCCGGCACGGGGAGGGGAGAGCCCCTTCCCTTTCAGGGAAGGGGTTGGGGGTTAGGTCTTTGGTCCTCCTCGACGCTGACAAGATTTGCGGCAGCTTAGTCGTGCGCAATCGCCGTCCTGGGGATTGCATCTCCCTGAAGGAGGGCACAAAGAAATTACAAGACTTTTTCGTTGATAGAAAAATCCCCCGCGAGGCCCGCGATGCCATCCCCTTGATTTGTGATGAGAATACAGTAATATGGATCGTCGGCCAGGCCGTCAACGAATCGTATCGTGTGACGCCTCGGACGCACCGGATCTTAGAAATCAAAGCCGAACGAATCTGAAGGAGCAGTATGAGTATCTTCCTTACGCTCATCGCGTTTGTAGTGACTATCGGGTTTTTGGTGCTCATTCACGAATGGGGGCATTTTGCCGCGGCGCGGCTTTTTGGTGTGTGGGTCCATCAGTTTGCTATTGGCATGGGGCCGTCCATCTGGCGGCGCAAGGGCCGCGAGACCGAATACTCCATAAGAATCTTCCCTATCGGGGGCTACGTGCGCATGGCTGGGGAGGACCGCGAAAGCGCCGAAGACCAAGCCGTCCCCACAGAGCGCCTCTTCACGTCCAAGCCCGCCTGGCAACGAATGATTATTGTCTTCGCTGGACCGGTGATGAACATCATCGCTGCGATCTTTCTGATGATCCTGATTGTGGGAGCGTTTGGGCTGCCCTACTTAGAAGTCGCCGAACTCGTCCCTATGCCCGATGGCACACCAAGCCCATCTCAAGGAATTGTCCGAGTTGGTGACAGAATTGAGAGAGTCAATGGGAGAACGATCTACTCGGCCCAACAGCTGCAGCAGCTCATTCGTGCCTCCGGCGGCCAAGTGATCACGCTAGAGTTGTTGCGCAATGACGAGCATCGCTCGGTGACGGTACAGCCCGTGTGGTCGGAGCGCGACGGACGCTATATCATCGGGGTCAAGTTCGCGCCCGTCTCTACGAGTACAGTGATTGCCAAGCTTGAGCCAAATTCGTTCTTAGCTCAACAGGGGCTGCAAGCCGGCGACCGCATACTCTCAATTAACAATATACCCATCTGGAGCTTCTGGCAGATGCGCGAGCTCTTGCTCAATGCTCAGACTGCTGTGCTTGTCGTCCAGCGCGGGGAACAGCAGCTCACGCTCACTATAGAAGCAGCCGGGCGCACAGAACTAGAGCTTTTCAGCGGCTTTGAGCCGGAGGTCCTCATGCGCCGCCCGTCATTTGGACAGGCTATCGCTGTGGGGGCACAGCGCTCGTGGGATACAGTCGTCGCTATTGTCGAGTGGTTGAAGAGTCTGCCGAGCCGCCTGGGACAAGCGACCAGTGAAGTCCGAGGCCCCTTGGGGATTTTCGAGGTCATAGGGCAGTCCCTGCAGTTTGGTTTGATGTCGTTATTGCTGATCATCGCGGTGTTAAGCCTCAATTTGGGGTTGTTCAATCTGCTTCCGATCCCGGCGCTCGACGGCAGCAGGATTCTCTTTCTGCTCATCGAGATGATCCGCAGAAAGCCCATTCCTCCTGACAAAGAGGGGTTCATTCACTACATCGGGTTTATTCTTCTGATCGGGCTAATTCTGCTCGTCACGTATAACGATATTATGCGCTTCTTTGGGAAGTGAGCAGTGCTACGGCCCAGACGGCGATCCCCTCGCGGCGTCCCAGTGCTCCTAACCCCTCAGGGGTTGTCGCTTTGATACTGATTTGAGAGATCGCAAGCCCTAGGGTCTGAGCAATCTTTTGGCGCATCGCTGAGATATACGGGGCGATCTTGGGTTCCTGGGCGATCACCGTTGCGTCGATGTTTTCGATAGCGAAGCCCGATGCTCTGATCTTTCTGTGTACTTCGGCCAAGAGTGCGACGCTTGAGATATCTCTGTAGCGTGGGTCAGAGTTTGGGAAGTGCTGTCCGATATCGCCGAGCGCGGCTGCGCCGAGCAGCGCATCGCAGATGGCGTGCAAGAGAACATCAGCGTCGGAGTGTCCGGCTAAGCCAAGCTCATAGGGGATTTCGATGCCCCCGAGAATGAGCTTGCGCCCTGAAGAGAATTTGTGAAAATCCACGCCGATGCCGACGCGCATAGGTATCCACGCCTAGGAGTAGTTATTTAATTACCAATCACTGCAGATCTTTTATATACCATATTTGTACCATTGAATCTGAAAATCTACTAAAACCCGTAATAGCCATAAGATCACCTTTAGGGCTGAAAGCTAGGTCTGATAATCCATATCCTATTTGAGGCAGAGGTATAGACAATATGCGGGCTACTTTCCAATCTTCTATTCTTTCCTTTACTCGCCAAATCTGCACCATATGCTTATCTTGTACCTTAGAAGAGAATATTTCTCCTCCAGCTAAGAACTGCCCATCTGGAGTAAAGGATGGCCCTAGAACGCTCCCGAATCTTATAGAGCCAAGTTTCTGGCTATTAGATACATTCCAAACTTCAACCATGTCTGACCCTGCTTCATTTGCTACTAACAACCGTCTGTTAGGACTGACGGTAATAAAGCCTCCTTGGCCGACTAAGACTCGTGCCAAGCGCCCTGTAGGAACATACCAGAGCGTGACAACTCCTATTGAGCTAGCTGCTAATAGCTCATCAGAGACAAAAGCTAGATCAAGAATCTTATCCGCATATACTTGAGGGATTCTTATTCTTCGGACTTCCGCTCCACTAAGAGGATCCCACAAAATTATATCCGACTGAGTGCATCTGAAATTAGGTTGTAGTATACAAGCAGTGGAAGCTAGCAACTTGCCGTTGGGACTGAAGGTTATAGCTACCCCATTTACGCCGTAGGAAGGCTTTAAGGTTTGAATCTCCTTACCTGAACTCACCTCCCACAATTTAATAACCCCACCATAGCCAGAGGTATTCACGGCTAAGGAATTGCTAGCAAGCAGCTTTCCATCGGGGCTAAAGCTTACTCCTGTTATGGTCCCACCATCTCCTTGAAGTTCAAAGAATTTGCCCATCTATCTTCCATACACGAATTATTGTCCGGAATGGATTATCCTGCCAATAAGCGACGGCTACTAGTTGTCCATCTGGGCTAAAAGCAATATTTGATGATATTTTCTGATCTCTCGTATGTAGAACACAAAAGTTATTAAGGGCTTGCGGGGGGCATGTGGTCTCCATCCCACTCTGTTGAGTAACTCTTAAGAGACTGCCTCCACCTATTAGGATGAGGATTATCCCAAAGGTTAACCACTTCATAGATGTATCCACCTCGCTCTCATAATTTTCTCCCCAATTAGCTATGGTGTCAAGAACTCATCTCAAAATTCCGTTCAGACAGACCATGAAGCACGCAATCGTGAGAAACGCTCGATAGATCCTCGCTCGTCGCTCATACCGCGTGGCTAACCTCCGCCAGTTGTTCAACCAGGCAAACGCTCTCTCCACCTTCCAGCGCTGCCCACTCACGGGATGCACCTTCGCCGGTCGCCCCCGCCGACGCCGTTGGCGCTTCCGCAGCGGACGCTCCGAGATCGACGGGATAATCCCACGCTTCCTCAACGCGCGCCGCAGCGGACGCGAATCGCATCCTCCATCCGCTGCCAACTGCTTGGGGCGCTTCTTGGGACGCCCCTTCTTCCGCTTGACCCATACACGGTCTACCGTCTGCAAGGCGACTCTTTCTCATTCACTTGAGCGCCTGTGAGGGTGAAGGCCAAGGGCCGTCCCGCTCCATCCGTGATCACGTGTCGTTGACTGCCCTTGCCCCGGCGTCCCCACAGCATCGCTCCCTTTTTGGCCGGGACGAAGCTGCCATCGAGGAAGGCTTGGGTCCACTCCAGCTTGCCCTGCTTGTCCAGCATGCTCAAGAAGGCTCGCCAGAGGCGCTCCCAGGTGCCATCGGCTTCCCAGGTGGCCAAGCGCCGATGGCACGCGGAGTCGTCGCCATAGCGCTCGGGCAGGTCGTTCCAAGAGATGCCGGTGCGCAGCACATACAAGATCCCGTTGAGCACCTGGCGATCGTCGGCGCGCGGTCGGCCGCGCTTGTGGGGCGGGGGCAGCAAGGGCTGGATAAGCGCCCACTGTTCATCAGTTAAGTCGCGATTCTTCATACTGGTAGTCTAAGCCCATCTCTGCCCCTCTGTCAATTCTAAGATAACTTCAAGCCTTTGCTTAGTAATTGCTGGTATTCTTCATCAAAGCGCCCCTGGGCGATGGCCTCCCCTAGCAAGCTCAGCCACCCGTTGAGCTGAGCCGAGCTCTCTATGTGGCTCATCTCTTCAAAGAATCCCTCTAGGCGCGGATCAATAAGCCTCTGTTCCTTTGCCCATTCCATGTTGCTAAGCCAGTATAGACTCCGTTCTGCGCTGGGGTATTGTAAGCTTGGATGACAGCTTGCAGATACTCCTCATAAGTTATAGCTTGCGCTGATACAGAAACTGTTTTATTCCCGCCGTTGCTGGTGATAGTGATCTTTTGGGAGAAGACCCTTGACGTCACGGGAGCAAATCGCACAATGACTTCCTGGGGTTGGCCCGGAGCCAAGCTGAAGCTACTTCCAGAGATAACGCTGAAGGGTGCAGAGACCGTGACTGTGCCTCGCAGCGTCCCACCTCCGTAATTCCACATCACAAGCGAGGCCTCCCTAGAAGCAGGCAGGATCACAAATGGCAGAGAGATGCTGCTGGGAGAGACCTGGAGCCTTGGAGTGGTCAAGAGACAGTTATAGCTATACCCCCACTGGGAGATGCAGATATATAGCTCATAGTCGCGGTCGCGTCCCTCATCATAGCTGCTGCCGACGATCTCGCCCCCTTCGCCAGCATCGTACATCTGAGCTTGCATCTTCGCTCCAGTTGGCACCGCTTCCCCAGTCGCCTGCCCACAGACCGTCGCTTGAATCTGAGGCTCAGCATCATCCTCCAGCTCGTCGTCCTTGTCCGCCTTGATCTTCACCCGCACCTGATGCGTGATCTTCTCCTCATTCCCCTCACTAGCTATCCCCAGAATCGCTACTCCGTTGGCCTCATCGAACAGGGCTCGCACCTTACCTACTCGCTTGCCCTTCTGCGCCAGCTTCCCCTCAAACTCCTGGAACTTGGGCTTCTCTCGAAGCTTGCGCACCAGCTTCTCCACCTTCTGCTGGGACAGGAACCTCACGACCCGCTCCTCTCCCGTCGCGGAGATGTTGAGGGTCTTCTGCCCTTGACGGATCAAGCCCACGGCTGATGTCTGGCCCTTTGAATCTGCTAGAGCTTGTTGGTAGCGGGGGGGACGTGGGAGTGAGCAGCTTTGTATCGTATCACCTTTTACACAGCACCAACGGGGAGAAAAGTCAAGAGGACAAGACGAAAATCGCGTATAAATCGGCACTTGGGTTCCTCCACCCAGCTGTACCCAAGCTTGACCTGCTCCCCTCTTGGGGCATATAATGCTAGAGCATGTCTCAGTTTTTTGGACCAAGAGAGCTTTCAGCTCTCGAGCGCATCGGCGATCTGATGCTCCCCGGAGATTTAGATTTTCCGTCATTCTCTCAAACAGGCTGCATCGCGTTCGTAGACGATCTCTTGCGCTCTATGGACCCAAAAGATCGCCACGACGTCAAGATTTTGCTGAAAGCACTCTCGTTCCTGCCCAGCCCACTGCTGCGTGGGTTTTTACGCCTCTGTCAGACGCGCTGGACCCCAACACTGCGCATGATCGAGCTGGGGCTGAAAGGACTCGTCATGAGCTTGTACTATTCGAATAAAACTGCTCCTCACTATACGGGGCGCACGCCCTTCGATGTGCTCGGCTTTGTCCTCACCCGTTTGTAAAGTCGGTGAGTTTGTGCTATACATAGCGAAACGATTATGTTCGCCAAGGCTATCAGTGGGGCGGTCGTCGGCATTGATGCCGAGCTCATCGAAGTTCAGTGCGACATCGCGCTAGGGCTGCCAACGTTTACTATCGTTGGGCTGCCCCAAAAAGAAGTCCAAGAGAGCCGCGAGCGCATCCGCAGCGCCCTCAAAAACGCGGGCTTTGACTTCCCCGCCAAAAGAATCACAGTCAATCTAGCGCCTGCGGATCTCCCCAAAGAAGGAGTCGGGCTTGATCTCCCGTTAGCGTTAGCAATTTTAGTCGCCACGGGGCAGATCTCCGGCGAACGCCTCACAGAGTTCTTAGCATTGGGAGAGCTTTCGCTCGACGGGGAGGTGCGCCCGGTCAAGGGCGTCCTGCCCATCGTGCTTGCCGCACGAAAGAATAATCTCAAGGGCGTCATCGTCCCCGCAGGCAATGCGAAAGAAGCCGCGATCGTCTCATCTGTGGAAGTCTACGCTGTAGAAAATCTTCAACAAGCGATTGCATTTCTCAACGGCGAGCTTCAGATACAACCGACGACCGTCGAGCCAACGGTACTGACAGGCGACGGCCCGCTCTACGACTGCGACTTGAGCGAGATCAAAGGCCAAGAACAAGCCAAACGCGCGCTCGAAGTCGCTGCTGCCGGCGGGCACAATATTCTCTTAATTGGCCCGCCAGGCTCAGGCAAGAGTATGCTCGCCAAGCGCCTGCCCACGATCTTGCCCCCGCTCTCGTTTGAAGAAGCTTTGGAAGTGACAAAGATTTACAGTATTTTGGGGCTGTTGCCCGCAGATCGTCCGTTGGTGCTGGCGCGGCCCTTTCGGGCACCCCATCATACGGTCTCCTACGCGGGCATGGTCGGAGGGGGGCACGGCCAGCCACGCCCCGGCGAGATCTCCCTGGCTCATCACGGCGTCTTGTTCTTAGACGAATTGCCCGAATTCGAGCGCGATGTCTTAGAGACATTGCGTCAGCCCCTTGAAGAGCGTCAAATCACGCTCTCGCGGGCTGCTGCAGCTCTGACCTTTCCCGCGAATTTTATGCTCGTCGCGGCGATGAACCCTTGTCCGTGTGGGCACCGGGGAGATGCGAAAAAGCCCTGCCGCTGCAGCCCTCTCGACGTCAAGCGCTATCGCCGGCGGATTTCCGGTCCGTTTCTTGATAGAATAGATATATTCGTGGAGGTACCACGACTAACAAAAGAGGAACTCATGGGGAAGCCCGTAGGGGAAAGCTCAGCTGCTGTACGAGCACGAGTGGAGCAAGCTCGCCGGATTCAGCGCGAGCGCTTCCAGGGACAGAAGATCTTCGCCAACGCGCAGATGGGGGTGCGTGAGGTGCGCCTCTATTGTCCGTTAGAACAGAACGCCCAGAGATTACTGGAGCAAGCGATAGACCATCTCAATCTCAGCGCGCGAGGGTACCATCGTGTGCTGAAGGTCGCACGCACCATCGCGGACTTGGAGCAGTCCGAGACTATCAAGGCTGCTCACATAGCCGAAGCGATCCAGTATCGCAGCTCGGAAGAGAGCGTACTCGAAGGAGGTATGTAAGTGCTGCGCAAAATTACAGTCTTCGTCGGCGTCTGGGTAGGGTTGGTTATGCTCGGGGTTGCTCTTGGGATGGCCCAAGAGACGAGCTACACCGTGCGTGAGGTCGTGATCATGGGCAACAAAGCTCTGACCAAGCGCGAGATCTACGACGCGCTGCCGTTTAACATCGGCTCGCGGATCACCCTCGAGGACATAGAGAAGGGTGCTCAAGCCCTGCGGGCTCTCGGGACGTTGGAAAGAGTCGAGCCCGATTATAGAATTTTGAAGAACGGCATTCGCGTGATCTATCGCGTCGTAGAGAACCCCATCGTCAAGAAGATCGAGTTCACGGGGAACGAGAGCTATCAGTTCTATCTCATTGACATCTGGGGGATCAAGCTCCTCCCGTATAAGATGAAGCTCGCGCGGCGCGATGAGCTGATCGATGCCCTGCGTGACGCCAAGGTCGAAGAGAATAAGCCCCTCAATATGAAATGGTTCGATGACAAGATCATCGAGAATACGATTACCCAGTTCTATCTCAAGAAGGGGTACACGTTCATCGGGGTTGATCCAGCCTTCAACCGCGAGAAACAGATCCTGACAATCCAGATCGTCGAGGGCAAGCTCGATGCTGTTGAGATTCGCGGACTCCAAGAAGTCCCGGAGTCTGAAATCAAACAATTGTTGCAGCTTCCCGTAGGGGAGCCCGTCAAGATCGCTCCTATCCAAGAAGGGATTAGAGTGCTCAATCGCTCGGTCTACTTCCAGCAAGCAGACGAAAGCACTATCGGAGTCGAACCGGGGAGTAAACCCAATTCCGTCAAGCTCATTTGGAATCTCAAAGAACGTCGTCTCTTAGATGAGCCCACAGAGATCCGCCTGATCAGGCTCACCGGAGCGACTGTCTACCCTCTGAACCGATTGCACGCGCTCATCGGCAAGCTCCCCCAAGGGCCCATCAATAATTTCGAGCTGTTGAAGGCACTCAAGCGCGTCTACGATCTCTATCGCCTTGAGGGGTATATGCTGGTGAACTTCCAGAAGGAGTCGCTGGCCGACGGCGTGCTCACCGTGCGCATCACTGAGGGGAAGATCACTAAAGTCACGATCACCAACTCATGTAAGCCGGGCGCCAAGTCCGTGATCATCCCCAATCTGATAGAATTTCCAAGACAATGCACATCAGAGCTTGTTATCCGTAAGGCGCTCCGCCTCAAAGAAGGGGATTTGGTCAACGAGAATCCCTTGCGCGATAGCTTCAGGAATCTCTTGCAGTTGGGCTACTTCAAACAAGACGGCGTGAACATCCACCCCAAAGTGTTGGACGCGTCTACTGGCGAAGTCGAGCTGCTCGTCAGTGTCGTCGAAGAAGATCGACTGGGCAATCTCAAGGGCGGCCTCAGCTATAATCCCCAAGTAGGGTTGGTGGGCCAGCTCAGCTTGGGCTGGAAGAATATCTTGGGCACAGCTCAGGATATCGATCTCTCCCTTGATCGCGGCCTGATCGTGAGCAAAGATGTGCTCAATTACTCGTTGAATTACAAGACGACGGCGTACTTCAAAGAGTATAACTCCGTAGAAGTCTCGCTCTTCAATAACACGCAACAACAGACCGAGCCCCAACCCCATGAGATGACGAAATCGGGCGTGACTGTAGCTCTGAGCTACCCCGTGAGATCAGATCTGACGCTGACGCTGCGCCTGCGCTATGAGAACGTCTGGAAGGCTGCCCCTATCGACAAGAAGAGCCTTATCGCTTCTGTGGGGATGGACGTCGTATACGATACGAGAAATAATCCGACCTTCCCCACCTCAGGCGGCGAGATCATCCTCATGGGGGAGCAAGCGGGCAAGTTCGCCTCAACAGACACAGAGTTCTCTAAACTGCAGGGAATCTGGACGCATCACTGGTTGACCCTGGAACGCCAGACGATCTCAGCACGTCTCTACGGGGCTATAGGGCTGACATTGCCCTCCCAGGAGCGCTTTGGTTTTGGCGGGGTTATGACAGTACGTGGCTGGGAGATGCGATCCACCGATCAGTTTGCCCTGATGAATCTCGAATATCGCATGGAGCTTGCCGAGAACATCTGGGGCGTCTTGTACTACGATACCGGCTGGGCGAAGGAGGTGGGATGGAAACAGTCTCTCGGCTTTGAGATGCGCCTCGTGACAGGCTTTGTCGGGAACGTGCGCTTGGTCATAGCTTGGCCGTTCTACGAGACCGGGCTCCAGATCGCACCGGTCTTCCAGTTTGGCTTCGGCACAATGTTCTAAATTCTCTCGCAAAGGAGGAACACTCGTATGAAACACCTACTGATGGGACTGGGGCTGTTGGCCGCGATCTTTCTCATCGTGAGCTGTCAATCGCAAGGCGGGGCACAGAACATTGACGATCTGCGCGCCAAGGTTGCTCAACTCGAGAAGGAGGTCCAAGACCTCAAAGCTCAGCTCAGTCAGAGCGGAGCGGGCTTGCGCATCGCGTATATTAAAGCAGAGAAGGTCTTCCAAGACTACAAGAAGACCGGGGAGGCCGTAGAGAAATTCCGCAAAGAAGCTGAGAAAAAGCAGAACGACCTCAAGGCCCTCCAAGAGAAATTTAAGAAAGGGCTGATGAGTGAGGACGAGTTCCAGCGCGAGGCCGCAAGACTCCAGCAGGAGCTCCAACAACTCGATCTCCAGCTGACTGCGGAGATCCAAACCGAGATGATCAAAGTGGTCGAGCAGATCGCCAAGGAGCGCGGCTACGACTGGGTCACTCAGCTCAAGGACGTCGTCCTGTACGCCAATCCCAATAAGATCGAAGATATCACCTACGACGTGCTGAAGATTCTCAATCAGGGACAGTAAGCGACTCATGGGCGAGGATGAGATCCAGCGCATCCTGCCGCACCGTTACCCGTTCTTATTTGTAGATCGAGTGTTGGAATGGGGTGAGCGGCGCGTGCGCACGCTCAAGAACGTCACGCGGAACGAGCTGTTCTTTGCGGGGCACTTTCCGGAGCGGCCCATTATGCCCGGGATTCTGATCTTAGAGGGCATGGCCCAAACCGTGGGGCTCTTGGTGAGTCGAGAGCAACAGGGACGCTACGGGTACTTAGTCGGCGTGGACCGAGCGCGCTTCCGTCGCCCCGTCCATCCCGGAGATCAGCTCATCTACGAAGCCGAACTCAGGCGTCGTCGCGAAGGGTTCTATCGTGCGTGGGCTTGTGCCACCGTCGAGGGCGCGGTGGTCGCGGAGGCGCTCTTGTCCGTAGCTATCGCGCAAGAGATCCCGGAGTAGACTATGAAACACTTGATCGAGTCTGTGCCGAATATCAGTGAAGGGCGCGATCACACAAAGATCGAAGCGATCGTCTCAGCCGTCAGAGAGACCCCTGGGGCCATCGTGCTCGACGTCGACCCCGACGCTGATCATAATCGCACGGTTATTACGTTCGTGGGCGAGCCTGTGAGCGTCGAGCAAGCTGTCTTAAACTTAGTCGCGAAAGCCGTCGAGCTGATAGATCTCACGAAACACAAAGGGGAGCATCCGCGCATGGGCGCGGTCGACGTCATCCCGTTTGTGCCGTTGCGAGGGGTAACGAAGAAGGAGTGCATCGAGCTGGCGCGGCGCGTTGGCCAAGCTATTTGGGATCGCTTCAAAGTCCCAGTCTATCTCTACGAAGAAGCCGCGACCCGCCCGGAGCGCCGCGATTTGGCAAACATTCGCAAAGGGGAATTCGAGAACTTCCCCAAGAAGATTCAAGAGCCTGAGTGGGCTCCGGATTTTGGCGAGCGCGTCGTGCATCCGACGGCGGGTGTCAGTGCTGTCGGCGTTCGCCCCCCTTTGATCGCATTCAATGTCAATCTCGGCACAAATAACTTAGATATAGCCAAGCAGATCGCTAAGGCCGTGCGCGGCTCTGACGGCGGCTTGCGCTACGTCAAAGCACTCGGATTTGCTCTTGAAGGGCGGGGCATCGTCCAAGTCTCTATGAACTTGACGAACTTCGAGAAGACCCCGATCTACCAAGTCTTTGAGCTCATTAGATGCGAGGCCGAGCGCTGGGGCGTGTCCATCGTCGGGAGCGAGATCGTCGGGCTTGTCCCCCAAGCAGCTTTGCTCCAAGTCGCTGAGCACTTCCTCAGATTAGAAAACTTCCATTATGACCAAGTGTTAGAGAACCGCCTTGCCCAGTGTCTCGAAGAATCTTGAACTTCTTCCTTTCTTGCCGGACCAAGCACTGATACTATCAAGCCGTGACTCTCTTGAGAAAGCGCGTCACGGTCATTGGAGCAGGGAGGAGCGGCCTCGCCGCTGCTCGCGTCTTACACTCGTTAGGAGCAGAAGTCTTCGTCAGTGAGCAAGCGATTCTCTCATCCCAAGCGCGGACAGAGCTCACGCAGCTTGGTATCTCTTTTGAAGAGAACGGGCACACCGAGCGCGCCATCTCCCAGGCGCAGCTTGTCATACTCTCCCCGGGAGTCCCCATCACAGCGCCCATCGTGCGACGCGCTCAGGAACTGAATATTCCCATCTGGGGCGAGTTAGAGCTTGCGTATCGTCTTTGTCCCAGCAAGAAAATCATTGCTGTGACCGGCACCAACGGAAAGAGCACCACCACGAAATTGATAGAAGAGCTGCTCAACCAAAACGGTGCGAGAGCCATCAGCGCGGGCAACATCGGGACACCACTTGTCGCCCGACTGAACGAGATCACTCCCGACACTATCGTCGTCTTAGAGGTGAGCAGCTTTCAGTTAGAGTCTATCGAGAGCTTTCGCCCCAAAGTCGCCGTACTCTTAAATATTGCGCCGAACCATCTCGATCGTCATAAGAGCTTTACAGAGTATCTTTTTGCTAAGTGTCGCATCTTCGAGAACCAAACTGAGCACGACGTCCTGGTGCTTCCTAAAGATATCACCCTGCCCAAGCACCCTCGATCACAACTGCTCTACTATGACGATCTCCTCCCAGAGCTGAGTTCTCTCAGAGTGCCCAAGCATCTCAAAGAAGATGCTGCGGCGGCTCTGACGGCTTGCCGCGTCTTCATGCCAAAGATGCCTCCGCCCAGCGAAGAGCTCGTGCGCAAAGCCCAACTGCCCCACCGCCAAGAGTTCATTGCCGAGATCGATGGGGTGAGATTCTACAACGACTCCAAAGCGACGACCGTTCACGCAACATTAGCAGCACTCAACGCTTTTGCAGGGCCGTTAGTTGTAATTTTAGGCGGGCGCAACAAGAACTTAGACTTTACGCCCTTGGCGCAAGCCCTACGCTCAAAGCCCATTTGTGAGATTCTACTCATAGGCGAGGCTGCTCCGCAGATCGCCCAGTTTCTCGAAGCCGCTCAGATCTCACAGTTCTCAGTCGTGAGGGATTTTTCGGAAGCAGTCGCTCGAGCGTTGCGCTATCCTGGCGCCACGTGTCTGCTCTCCCCAGCATGCGCCAGCTTCGATCAATTTCGGAGCTATGAAGAGCGTGGGCAAGCCTTTCGCGAGGCAGTCTTGCAAGCCCAGCATTCAGCTACGATACCTACAGAACTATAGTCAAATCAAGGTGATCCAGACCTCGCGCTGGCGCGGACCGTCACACTCACAGAAGAAGATCCCCTGCCATGTGCCTAGAGCGAGCTTTCCGTCCTCGATAGGCACCGTGACCGAGTGCCCGAGTAAGCTTGCACGAATATGCGCATGGGCGTTCCCCTCCGCGTGTTGATAGCGCAGCCCAGCAGGAACAAGCTTATCCAACATCATGAGAATGTCTTCCTTAACAGAAGGGTCAGCGTGCTCGTTGATCGTGATCGCGGCCGTCGTGTGCGGCACGAAGATCACACAGGCACCTGCACTTACTCCAAGCTCGCGCACGGCGCGCTGAACTCGCTCAGTAATATCGATCAGCTCTTGCTTGGCTTGCGTCTTAATCGACAGTCGCTTCAGCGCCATCTCTGAGCTTATTACGCCACCGGCTTCCCGAGAGTCTTGCCTTCGCGCTTGAGCAATTCTTCAGCGAGCTTTTCGCTTGTCACGACTTGATAGCGCACGAACTCCATCTGGAACGTCGCCCGCCCCTGCGTGATCGATTTGAGTTCCAGAGCGTAGTCGAGCATCTCTGCCAGGGGGACTTCAGCCTCGATCTTGTCGATCTTCACGTGCCCATCAGTAGACTCTTCATCCATGCCCATGCCCAAGATCCGGCCGCGCTTCCCGTTGAGGTTGCTGATAATATCTCCCGTGAAGTCCGAGGGCGTCCAGATAGTCACTTTATAGATGGGCTCGAGCAGGGCCGGCTGGGCCGCTTGGGCCGCCAGACGAAACGCATGAGCCCCAGCAATCTTGAAAGATATTTCGTTCGAGTCGACCTCGTGATAGCTCCCATAGTACACGGCGACTCGGATATCAGTCATGGGATACCCCGCTAAGATCCCCTGTTGCATTGCTTCGAGAACGCCCTTCTCTACAGCGGGAATGAACTCCCTGGGGATGACGCCACCCTTGACTTCATCGACAAATTCATAGGTCTTGCCTGGGATGGGCTCGAGGCGCAAGTGGGCCTCCCCGTATTGGCCGCGCCCACCGCTCTGCTTCTTATGCTTATACTGCCCTTGGGCAACTTTGAGAATCGTCTCTTTATACGGGACATGAGGACGATGCATCTTCACGGAGACCCCATAGCGATTCTTCAAGCGCTCGACGAACACGTTCAGATGCGTGTCGCCCAATCCCGCGAGAATAGCCTCATGAGTTACGCTATCTCGATAGAACTCGAGAGTAGCTTTCAAGCTGGCGATCTCTTTCAGAGCGCTACTCATCTTCTCGTCGTCGGCTTGGGTTTCCGGGGTGACCGCTCGAGCGAAGACCGGCTTAGGAAACTCCATCCATGGTAAGGGCTGCGCCGCAGTATCAGCAGCAAAAGTCTCCCCTAGTTTACAATCGCTCAGCTTGGCTAACGCGATGATCTCCCCAGCGTGAGCTTCAGGGATCTTCTCAGTCTTATCCCCATGGAAGCGCAAAATCTCTTTGACGCGCTCCTGCGCCCCAGTGTTAATATTGACAATAGTCTCTCCTTCGGAGAGCTTGCCCCCTAAGATCTTTAAGAATGCGAGTCTCCCCAAATACTGATCTGAAAAGAGATTGAACGCCTGAGCGACAAACTTCTCACCCTGGGTATTCGTGAACGTTGGGGTTGCGCTCTGAAGTAACTCCAAGAGAGCATCGAGGCCTAAGCCTGTCGCGACTGACATGCACAGAATGGGGCTGAAGAGGCGCTGACGCAGAGCCTCCCGCAACGCACGTCGCATCTCGTCAGGAGAGATCTCTTGGCTCTCAAGGAAGCGCACCATCAGCTCGTCATTGGCTTCAGCAAGGATTTCTAAGAGCTTCTCGCGCTCAGCAGCAACAGCCTCTTTGAGATTCTGGGGGATCTCGCCCTTGCGCTTGTCAGCATAGATAGCTTTGTTCTCGACGAGATCGACATAGCCGACGAAATTTCCCCCTTCATAGATAGGGAGCTGCAAAGACGCAAATCGCCCTGGCAGCATGGCTCGCACCGACTCGACGGCCTTGGAAAAATCTGCATTAGGCAAATCGAGCTTGTTGATCACTACCAGAGCAGGCTTCTTGAACTTGCGAATGAGCTCCCAGGCCTTCTCCGTGTGGACCTCAACCCCTTTTTCAGCATTGACCACCAAGACAGCGGCTTCCGAGGCCCACAAGGCTTTATAGACTTCCTCGACAAATTCGCTGAAGCCAGGGGTATCGAGAATCTGAAGCAGCTTCTCCCCTTGAACGAAACTGCCCACCCCAAGATCGACGGAGTGCCCACGGCTTTTGGCCTCAGGCGTGAAATCGAATTTCGCTTCGTGGCCGCCCTTCTTCAAGAGCGCTTCAGCCAGTGCGGTCTTGCCCGAGCTCGCATGCCCCACAAAACAAACAGTCCGGACTTCCATACGAGATTGATCACCCTATTCAGTATACTGAAAAAACTCGCGACGTGCAGCTAAGGGGAACCAAACGAGAGTCGGCTATCGGTGGGCGAGTAACGCACCCATGCGGTGGGGAAGGCATTGATCTGAGCTTGGAGCCACACCCGTTGTCTGTCGCTATAAAGCCCCAGCTGCCAACACGCTCGACAGAATTTTTTCACCATCCCTAGCTGTAACGCCGTCCACTGCTGCATACCAAGATCGTATTCGCCTTTAAATGCGAATTCCCAGTCGCCCCATCGCCAGTCCGTCTCGAGATTGAATCGCTTGAGCAATAACCGATTGAGATCGAAGTTCGCCCCAACGCGATGGTCACCCCAGCTTAGTTTGAGAATCGTGTCTTCGAACGAGCGCGTCGAAAATAAATACGCCGTAGAGACTTGGATATTGAGAAAGCTTGTGCTCAGCTTCAGCCCGGCCCTGCGCCACAGATGAGCATTCACATCGTACTCGATGTCTATAAGGGTTTCTAAACCCATGAACGCGTCTTTCAACGATATGCGGAGCGGCTCAAACGACTTTTGTTCGAAATTATAGCCAACGAAGAGAGCGGGCTTAAAAGATATATTAGCCCAATTCGCACGCGCCACGACAGAGTGCACGACGCTCAGCTGATCGAAGCTAAAAGGGCTCTGCCCCAGAACCCGTCGGTACGAATACGTGGCGTCTGCGTTTACTCCCGAAAAGGGGCGCACGCTCACCCCCACGGTCAGATCGTACGCATGGCGACGATACTGTTGAGGATCATAGAGCGAGAGTCGGTAGGTTGCGCTCGCTTGCACGGTGAAAAGCTTACTTCCCAAGGCTATAGATCGCACGCCGATGAGAGCATCCCAGCGGGCGCTCTCGTCCAAGCTCTCTCGGTCGATCTTCTTCTCGCGATAGCGCCCCCAACTGAGATTGAATATCACAGACAAGGGTAGCGACCCAAGGCGCGCAGGTGTCAGAGAAAGAGAAAGCTCAGGGGCCTTCTCTAAGAAGCGATACCGCACGGTCTCTTCACTATCAGCCCTTGGGAGGACAAGATACTGATCGCGGCTCCAAAGAGCGTTCCAACGCACTATGTCCCACCACGTTGCCGCAAGCGCGACCCTCGCAGAGAGCCGTTGCACTTCTTGTTGGAGGACTCCGGTGCGCCAAGAGAGCGCCCCTGAGAGACGCATATCCAGGGGCAGCGTAGCGTTATGGGCCCAGTCTATCGCCCAGGACTCCCCGCGCCCTACTAAGCGATACATGGAGATCTGCCCCTGCTGCTCCCAGAATTTATATTTATATTCGATCCCCATGCCCACTTCAGGGAGCTTTGTATAGAGATCGATCAAGACCGTGCCAGTGTTCTCTCTATCTATGACAAATGGCAGACGCCAGCGCAGATACCAGCCGCGTTCGGGGATTTGCCCAAAGTCTGGCAACAACGGGTTTTTCGTCTCTTCTTTCAATGATGCAAAATAGAGCGGTGCCCAAAAGACCGGGAAGCCATACACTTTTAACAGTATATTTGTAGCGAGCACGTACTCATTAGGCTCAAGACGCACGGCACTCGCTGCAATCGAGTAATCCGAGTGCGAGATGGGTCCGCAGGTGCACGTCGTCACTTCCCCAGTCTTGATCTCTAAGAGCTTGAGCTGACCCTCTTGAGAAAATGTCGCGCGGGCTTCACGCCCATGAAAGCGTAAAGTCTCTTTCTTTTTCGCAGCGCTCTCAAAGCGCGTCTCCCCGAAAAAGTCTTTTACGAGAGCTACCCACGACGGCGTGACCCGAATCTCTTGAGCCGACAAAGTCCCCTGCTCGTATGTGAGTTGGGCTCTTTCTAAGAACACTGCATCAGTCTGCCACGCCGAGCCATCCCAGCCAATGCGAAGCTCTATCTGCTCTGCTTGCCCTTTGAGGCCCTCCCCGTCCCAGACGACACCCCCTTCAGCCCTAATCTGCCAGCGCTGGCTGGCTGCGGTTCGCTGGGCTTTCAGACGATCAGCCGTGAGACGACCCTGCTCATACTGAAGCTGGACATGCCCTTCAGCGACGATCTCGCTCCAGTCCCGCGCAACTGTTAACTTATCTGCTCGAAGATCTAACGAGATAGGTGGCGGCTCCTGCGCCCACGCTGCGCTCACCCATCCCAGAACAAGCACGAACGGCACAAGCCGCCGGAGCCGGGCAAAGAGATCGAGCCGGCTAAGCTGATCGAGCCAGATCAACAGAATCACCCCGATACCTAAAAAGATCACATTGGGGAGCCACGGCGCAACTATAGGCGAGATTACTCCGCGTTTGCCCAGGGTAGAAAGCCATAGCAAGAGCCCTTGATAGCATGCGACCAAGAGCACGCTGATAATCACCCCAGCGGCGCGCCCCCGCGGCGCCCCTCCTTGCGCAAAGATCAAACTTAACGGCGCTCCAAAGAGCGCAAAGATCAGCGCAGAGAAGGGCACAGCGATCTTGGAGTGCAGCTCGACGATTAAGCTTTCCGCCCCTAGGCCGTGCTCTTGTAAGAGCCTTATCTGACGAGCAAGCTCTCCAATGCCCATCTCATGCGGGGTGCGTTGTTCGAGAAAGACTCGCTGCAGATACGGCCCGGCGCGAATAGACAAGCGCTCAAACGTCGCCGAGTACTCAAACTGGCCGTCATCACGGAGCTTATGAAGCCTTCCGTCCTTCAAGCGCCAGTACTCACCGTCCCAAACCCCTTCAACAGCCACAATGATCTTCGGAAAGCGCGCGTTCAATTCTGGGAGATACTCCCCACCCCCTTTGTCGAAGATCATGACGTTTATCAGCTTCTTCGCCTCGGGATCATACCGCTCGATATACGCATAGGCAGTCTCGCTGAGCTTGATGAACGTCGATTCGCGAATCTGCGGGGTAGACCGCATAAAGAATATCTCTCTCAAGAGATCATAATAGCGATGATTGCCCCAGGGCATCCATAGCTCTCCTACAGCGAACGCTGCGATGGTCGTGATCAAGCCCATTAAGACCACCGGGAGCATCAATCTGCGTAGGGAGTATCCAGCAGCTTGCAGGGCAATCAGCTCGCGGTCGTGGTTTAAGCGCCCTAAAGCCCAGAAGATCGCGAACAAGACCCCCACCGGAAGCCCATAGACCAAGAGCTCTGGCAACCGATACCCTAGCATCTGGAAGAGCACTTTTACGGAGATATTGCGGTCGAGCATGAAATCCGACAACTGCGGGATCAGGTTGAGAATAATAAACAGCACAAAGCCCGCGACAGCCAGCGCAAAGGGGAAGAGCATCTCACGCACGAGATACCGGTCGACTAACCGCAGCATGACAGCGTTAGTTTAGAAAAATTCGAGGCTTTTGACAACCCCTGGGGCAGTCGGTATGATACTTTATGGAGGAAAATCGGTGGTAGAGCGAAGTACCCATCAAGAGATCCCTCTGGGGGAAGAAGCAACAGCTGTCTTGGGACAATTCGACCGCAATCTCGCTGTCATTCGAGAGCTCTTCGCGGATGTGCGGCTGACGCATCGGGGGGGCACAGTGCGGATCGAAGGCCCTGACAGCGAGGTCGAGCGCATCCAGAATCTTTTTAAGAAGCTGCGCGAGGTCGTCAAGAGCGGCCACGTTCCCACTCCCGATGAAGTACGTTATCTCTCTCAGCAAATCAAAGAATCAGAGAATCTCGAGGGAGTGCTCTCCGAGCCCATCCAGACGACGCACTGGGGGGAACAGATCCGCCCTAAGACCGTTGGCCAAGCCCAATACGTCCAAGCGATCCGCGAGAACGACATTGTCTTTGGGATCGGGCCGTCGGGCACAGGGAAGACGTATCTCGCTGTCGCTGTGGCGATTGACTATTTGAAGCGCGGGCTGTGTCATCGCTTGATCTTGACGCGGCCGGCTGTCGAAGCTGGAGAAGAGCTGGGCTTTCTCCCTGGTGATATTGAAGCGAAGGTCAGCCCCTATCTGCGCCCGCTCTACGACGCGATCTTCGATATGATCCCTTACGAAGAAGTCAAGAGACTGATGGAGAACGGGCGGATCGAGATCGCACCGTTAGCGTTCATGCGCGGACGCACGTTAAATAATTCGTTCATCATTCTCGACGAAGCGCAGAACACGACCGCAACGCAGATGAAGATGTTTCTAACGCGCTTGGGTTTCAAGTCCAAGGCCGTGATCACCGGAGATATTACTCAGATCGACTTGCAGCGCGGGAAATCCGGGCTGAAGGAAGTCCAGAAAATTCTCAAAGATATCGAAGGCATTGCGTTTGTCTACTTAGATAAGCGCGATGTCGTTCGCCACCCGCTGGTGAAGAAGATCATCGAAGCTTATGAGAAGAGCGAAGGCAAGAGCTAACCCTGCGGAGCCCTCCCTGCCATTCCGTATCTCTCCGGAGGTTGAAGCCAGTGGGCTGCTATGGGCAGCCTTGACGGCGTTAGGGGCGTTTCGGCTGACGCCTCTCTTAGAGATGCAGCTTGTGTCGTGGGCGCAGATCGCAGCCCAAGGGGTGCTCTTGGCGCTGGCGTGCGGGGCATTTGGCCTCTATGCCCATCGGGCAAAAATCTCGCCCCGGCTTATGGGCTTTACCGTTGGTTTGATCTTCCTCACCGTGCTCTTGGCTCAGATAGTGTACCCGTGGGTGCCCTATCTGGCTCCGACCCCGTTGGCTTCTGCGCTCGTGACGCTCTTTGTCGGCCTGCCGATGGGTGTTGCGACGAATATCTTCGTTGCTCTGGTGATAGAGCTTCTTGGGCCGCCGCTGAGCGGGCTGATCGCCCTTGCCGGGGGCTTTGTCGCGATCCTCCGCGTGACCCGATTGAACAGACTTTCTGACTTAGCTGTGGGAGGGCTGGAGATCGCTCTGGTGAACGCGCTCGTCTACTGGAGCGGGACGGCGATCTGGGGAGATTTTAAGCCCGAAGCGCTCTTGTGGGCGACGCTGAGCGGCCCCTTCACAGCACTCTTGATGATGGGTTTGCTCCCACTCGCCGAGCAGATCACTCAGAAGACAAGCCCTCTAGGACTGATGGAGCTGCTCAACCCTTCGCACCCACTCTTGGATTTACTCCGCGAGAAAGCACCGGGGACGTACCATCACAGCTTTAACGTCGCTGATCTCAGTGAGGCTGCTGCGGAAGCTATTGGGGCAGACCCACTCTTAGCAAAAGTCGGCGGGTACTATCACGATATTGGGAAGATCCAGCGTCCAGAGTTCTTCTTGGAAAACCAACAGAACAGCACAAACCCGCACGACAATTTAGCTCCCAGCCTGAGCAAGACGATCATCACGGCGCATATCCGTGAGGGGATAGAGCTTGGGCGACGGTACGGCTTGAAAGAAGACGTCTTGCAATTCATCCCGCAGCATCATGGGACCTCAGTCATTCGCTATTTCTACGTGAAAGCTCTCCGTGAAGGACAAGAAGAGTGCTCCATGGACGATTTTCGCTACGACGCTGAGCTGCCCAAGACCAAAGAGACAGCGATTTTGATGCTCGCTGATGGTGTCGAAGCCGCGTCGCGCTCGGTGGAGAACGGGGCGCGTTTGGAAGAACTAGTCGAACAAGTGATCCGCGACAAGATCGAAGACGGCCAGCTTGCGGAAGCGCCGCTGACGCTGGCAGAGCTTGAGAAGATCAAGAAGGCGTTTGTGGCGACGCTGCACGCGATGAAGCACGGCCGGCCCATCAGTTTTCCCAGGGCCGTGAAGTGAGAACTGACAGTTCAAAGCTTCTTATGGCAAGCAGACTTGCCCATCGGGTACGCTGGGATTATTCCAAGGGTGATTTCCCGGATTGCCCAGGCCCTTCTGATTGCCCCAGCGGTTGTTGCCCTCGATGATATTGGTGCCTTCAAAGATCACGCTCCCAGTGAAAGCATCTCGAGGATAACCACATTGCTTGAGTGCGGCACCTATACCCCAGTCTCCATTCTCTTTGATCATAGAATTGCTCAACGTGATCTGGGCCTGATCCCAGAGCCCAACCCCATTGCACAATTCTTCTGAATGAGAGCACTCAAGGTCCATTCCATTGTTGAGAATGAAACCATCTTCCACTTCAACTATAGCTGAGCCGCCCGCGAGAAGACCATAAAAGCCATTGTTCATGATCTGAACGTTGATGAAGCTCCCTCGGCCATAGACGAGTAGCCCCTCATATATGCCGCCAGCAAGTGTCAGTCCTTCCAAGTGAACCCCGTAGCCCTGAGCTGTGATTGAACCCACTAACCCTCGATCAAGACTAGCCTTCAAGATCGTTTGTTCTCGACCGGCTCCCTGCAGTGTGAGAGGTTTCCAGATTGTCAGCCCTGCTTCGTAAGTACCCGCAGCTATGATGATCGTGCCGCTGGGAGCAATCGCGTCTATAGCTTCTTGTAAGCTCGCATAATCCCTGGGAACAGTAAGCTGGACTTTGGGGGTTTGTGGAACGAGAGGCTTACGCAGCGAGGCAGGGGCATACCCGCATAAGTCAGCTCCGTTGCCTCGTAGCTCTTGGGCTTTACCCTGCACCTGAGCTTGTTCTGACCAGACTGCAACCCCACAGTGCTTGTTGTCTATAACTCGAGCCTCTTTGAGCTCTACAGTAGCAGAGTCTCGCAAATCCAAGCCGTTAGCTCGGTTATCAAAGACAGAGGAGTTCATAAGACTCACTTGAGCTTCTCTCCCGGCATAGATACCATTACCGTTATTGAAGAGTTGAGAGTTCGTGATGATTACTTGAGCGGAGCCTGTAGCAAGGAGGCCTATCCCTCCATTGTAAACCCGAGAGTTTTCGAGGCTCAGATGGGTTGAGCCGCCCGCAGCAATATTGTAATAAGCACCGCGCCCGCGGATATCGAGTATGCGAAGATTCGCTCTTGCCTTCCCTTCAATATGGAAGCCAATGGGAAGGGTAACTGCTATAGTAAGCTCTTCTAGGACGACCATGATCTCCTCATTGCTATTGATGTAAACGACCGGCTTGTTTTCCTCCTTGCCCGTCAGGAACGTCTTCTCTCTGCCCGCGCCGCGCAGCGTCAGGCTCTTGGTGATCGTCAGATGTTCCATATATGGGAAGTTAGCCGCGCTCACGCAGATGACCGCACCTTCAGATGCCCCGTCAATCGCTTCTTGGATGGACTGACCTGGCTGCACTGTTATCGTGCACGCGGGTTGCTCCTGTACGCTTGCATTCGCAACCATTACTAGAACCGACAGCATGACGATGAGGAACCACTTCACCATAGCTGCCTCCTCTCTTTTTTAAATTATAGTGTCTCTCAGAAAGGTTTGTATAGTGTTTGACTTCCCTGCCCTTGATCTGTCATAATGCACAGCATGACGCTGACAGATCTGGTCACGAGCTTCGCGTGGACTGTGATCGCCGTGTCGGCACTGCTCGTCGCCGTCGGTGCTCTTATTGTCTTTACGAAACTCGCTAAGCTCCTCGACCGACTGGAAGACCGTCTCAAGAGGCGCTAGTATTTGGAGTATGAAGCTGTCGCCAGAAGAAGCCTGCCGACGCATCGAACAGTTGCGCGAGGAGATCGAGCAGCATAACTATAATTACTTTGTCTTAAATCAGCCCACGATCTCCGACGCTGAGTACGATAGATTGCTCCGAGAGCTCCAGCAGCTCGAAGAGCAGTTTCCCCAATTCAAATCGCCTACGTCTCCCACCCAAAGGGTCGGCGCTCCCCCGCAGACGGAGTTCAAGACCGTACGGCACTCTATTCCCATGCTCAGCCTGGCCAATGCTTTCTCCGATGACGAAGTCCGCGAGTTCGACGCCCGCGTGAAAAAGCTCGCTGAGAGAGATCAGATCGAATACGTTGCTGAACCCAAATTCGATGGGCTCGCTGTCGAACTCGTTTACGAAGACGGGGTCTTTGTTTTGGGTGCTACGCGCGGCGATGGCGAGACCGGCGAAGACGTCACCGCAAATCTGAAGACCATCAAGAGCATCCCGTTGAAGCTGCGCACCCCGAGAGATCTTCCCATCCCGAAGAAGCTCGAAGTCCGCGGCGAAGTCTATATGGAGATCGAAGATTTTCGCAAGCTCAACGAAGAGCGCGAAGAGCGCGGCGAGCCGCTCTTCGCTAACCCGCGTAACGCAGCCGCAGGGTCTCTACGGCAGCTCGACCCTACGATCACTGCTCAACGACGTCTCTATATGTTCTGCTACGACGTGGGCCAGACTGTTGGCATTGAATTTCATACGCAAGAAGAGCTTTTAAAGACGCTGCCCCGCTACGGGCTGCGCGTCTGCCCGATCTATAGAGTTTGTAAAAACATTGACGAGGCTTTAGAGTTCTACCGCGAGATGCAAGAGCGCCGCGAGCAGCTCCCCTACGAGGCCGACGGCGTCGTTATCAAAGTCAATGACTTTCGGGTTCGCGAGATTGTCGGAGAAGTCTCGCGCAACCCGCGCTGGGCTATTGCGTATAAATTTCCGCCCAAGCAAGCGACAACGCGCGTCAAAGACATTATCGTGCAAGTGGGCCGGACGGGGAAGCTCACGCCCGTAGCTGTTTTAGAGCCGGTCCCCCTCGGCGGCGTCACCGTGCAACACGCGACGCTCCACAACCAAGACGAGATCGACAAGAAAGACATTCGCATTGGAGACTGGGTGCTCATCCAGCGCGCTGGGGACGTCATTCCCGAAGTCGTCCAGCCCATCGTAAGCCGTCGTACTGGCGCAGAGAAGAGATTTACGATGCCAGAGCAGTGCCCCGTCTGCGGCGACAAAGTCGTGAGATTGCCTGATGAAGTCGACTATCGCTGCGTCAATATTTCGTGTCCGGCGCGATTGAAAGAGAGTATTCTGCACTATGCATCAAAAGAAGCAGCTGACATTGAGGGCTTGGGCGAGCGCTGGGTCGAAGCGCTGATGAACGCTGGGTTGGTGAAAGAGATCCCAGATCTGTACAAACTGAAAGAGCGCGTCATAGAGTTAGTGCGCGTGGAGCGCATGGGAGCGAAGCTCGCCGAGAATCTCCTCAATGCTATTGAGAAGAGCAAGAGAATCTCTCTTGCGCGCTTCATCTATGGGCTGGGAATCCGGCACGTAGGAGAGCACTTGGCAGAATTGTTAGCGCAGCGCTTTCGGAGCTTGGACGCGCTCATGAACGCCTCTGAAGAAGAGCTTCTCAGAGTTGAAGAAGTCGGGCCGACAGTCGCGCAGAGCATTCGCTCGTTCTTCCAAGATGAGCGCAACCGCGAGATGATTCGAAAACTTCGCGCAGCTGGAGTGCAAATCATCGAAGAGATCAGCCCACGACAAGCTGGAGCGCTCTCCGGCAAAACCTTCGTCTTCACTGGCACACTCAAGACGATGACGCGTAGCCAAGCTGAAACGCTGGTCAAGTCGCTGGGTGGTCGAGTCTCTACGAGCGTCAGTCGCAAGACCGATTACGTCGTCGCCGGAGAAGACCCCGGCTCGAAGCTGGAGAAGGCGCGAGCCCTTGGCGTCACTGTGTTATCTGAGGAAGAGTTCCGAAAGCTGATAGGAGCTTAGAAGGCCCTCACCCCGGCTGCGCCACCCCTCTTGCCCCCCTCACCCCTTCCCCTCTCCCTCGGAGGGGAGAGGGGACTCGAAGGGGTGAGGGTAAGAGGGGTCGGGGGTGAGGGCCTCACTCATTCTCTCATCCTGGCCAACAACTCGAGGTCTCAAAGCCTGTGGGT
Organism: Candidatus Bipolaricaulota bacterium; assembly: GCA_938091745.1. Classification (GTDB taxonomy): domain Bacteria; phylum Bipolaricaulota; class Bipolaricaulia; order RBG-16-55-9; family DRXL01; genus JANXCC01. The sequence goes on along the minus strand of CALLJK010000014.1, from coordinate 35,279 downwards.
TGCGCAGGCACGCACAACCGCGTCCACTCCTCAAAGGGCAGGAGGAACTCGTTTCTCGCGTTCTTAATAATGAACGGATTGCTGAATGGCAGATAGAACCCGGGAACACGCCCAAGGCCTGTAATGAAGATGAAGATCGCGTTGGTCTGAGTTCGCTCAGGGGTGCCGTCGCCATTGACGTCGAGCAACAGCTCGATCCGGGCAGCCGAGACGGTGTCACTCAACTGAATTGTGTAAGTGATGCGCCCGTTGCTCCGCACAGAGCCGTTCAGTGTGATTTGTGTGACCTGCCCAGTGATCTGTGGGACGGGCTGAGCCATCGCAGCGCCTTCCGTCTGCACCCCGACGCCGTCAATCGTCCCGTTCACAGCGAGCGAGATTTGATAGGGTCTGTCGCTGTTCCAGCCCGTCGCCCCTTGGACCATCAGATAGAGCTTGTCTGTCCCCATGATGAAGAGTCCTCCAGCGCCAAGGGGGATGTACGGACGTGGCGTCGGCGTGGGCGGCGTGATTGTTGCCTGTACCGTGACGTTCTTAGTGAGAGAGCCAGTCAGCCCTTGGTCGTCTGTCACTCTCAGCAGTACCGTGTATGTTCGCGCTTGGGAGAACGCGAACGCCACGCGCACGCCCTGGGCATCGACACGTCCATCGCTGTCGAAATCCCAGTCATATCGCACAATGCGCCCATCAGGGTCGGTCGAGCACGACGCGTCGAATGTGACTGGCTGATTGACAAGGGGATTTGTTGGGCTGAAGCTGAAGCACGCTGTTGGAGCGCGATTTTGCGGGGGCGCAGTTGTGCCGACCTGAAAGCTCGTGAAGGCGCTCGTCCACGTCGCCGATGGCGCGACGCTTTGAATGCGCCGAGCTAGCTCAGCTTTGAACGTTTCGGGATTGAGCCACGCTGTATTACGCAGCCCATCAAGCCCCAGATTCACAGACTGTGTGATCGCGACAGCGTGCAGATACTCAGTGCCCTCAGGGCCGCTGATCGCAAGAGTATATGGCCCGTCGGGCAGCGTGTACGTCCCAGCGTTCAAGAGATTCTGGCGCGAGAACGAGTTGGGGAAGACCTGTGACACGCGACCCGCTGGGTCAATATCAAAGACATAGACATACGCTTGCGCTCCGATGCGCAAGAAGATCTGCAATCTCTCTCCGATGCGATAGCTCGTCTTGTCGGTGCTTATAGAGATCGAGAGTTGGCTGGGCGTCGAGGCTCGCACCGTGATCTGACGACTATTGTTGGTCTCGTTGGACTCTGCGACTTGGCGCAGGGCGTCAGCCGTGACGGTGAACGTCTCCGAAGAGCTGTTGAGCCGCCTTGAGAAGTCTACTCGCACCGAAGCCCCGGCACGCAGCCCAGCAAGCGTCTGTCGGGTCGTTCCGACGCTGTCTTGCAATTCGACGACAAACGGGCCAGCGTCGGCGTTCCCGATATTACGCACGAGAGCTGTGAGCGTGAGCGTACTGCCTACTGACGGGTCGCGTGGGGAGTAATCGAGCGAGTCTATAGTCAGATCGGGCAAGCGCGTCTCGGCTAGCGCTTCAATGCGCACTTGCGTCGAATTATTGGTCTCGTTCGACTCGTCTACTTGATTGGTGATGTCAACAGTAATAGTGAAGATCTCCGTCGCGTTATTCTGCCTTCGGGTGAACGAGAGCGAGACAGAGCTTGCTGCACTCAGCCCTGAGACTGCTCGTCGGTCTTGGCCAGCGCTATCGCGGATCTCGACGAGGAACGGCCCAGCATTGCCGTCGCCCTGGTTGCGCACGACAACTGTGAAGTTCACGTTCTCTCCCAGGCGTGGCACCCGCGGTGTCCAATCAACTCCAGAAATCGTAAGATCGGGCTTGCGCGGCGCCTGTGGCTGAGCATCTACACGAATCTGCACGGAGTTATTCGTCTCGTCGAGTTCGTCTACTTGATTGGTCGCATCGACAGTGATCGTGAAGAACTCGGTCGTATTGTTGACTCTGCGGGTGAAGCTGACTGGGGCGGTGCTGCCGACGGCAAGGCCTGGCAGAGTCTGACGATCCGTCCCAGCGCTGTCGCGAATCTCTACTATGAACGGCCCGGCGTTCGCTTGCCCTTGGTTACGCACAACGATAGAGAGCGTGACGTTCTGCCCAACGGTGAGCGTGCGCGGCGACCAGTCTGTGCTGGCGATAGCCAAGTCGGGCTTGAGCGTGGGCTGCGTCGCGGTCACGCGCAGCTCAGCAGAGTTATTGGTCTCGTTCGATTCGCTCACCTGGTTCGTCGCGTCCGCGACGACGACAAACGTCTCAGTGGTTTGATTGACTCGACGCGTGAACGAAAAGCTCGTTGAGCCTCCGGCATTGAGGCCCGCAACGGTGCGTCGGTCGGTGCCGCCACTATCGCGAATCTCGATCACGAACGGCCCGGCAGCAGCATTCCCAATGTTGCTCACGATCCCGCTCACGGTGACGAAATCCCCAACGCGGGGATTAGATGGGCTAGACGTCAGGCCGCTCACGGTGAGATCGGGCTGGCCCGGAGGCGGGCTGGATTGTGCGAGATTGAGCCGCCCAGAGCCAAACTGCAACGGTGACCCCATGGGGATTGCATCGCTCTTCAAGCGGGCTTCAAGCTGACCTGCAGTCAGATTTGGGTTTTCGGAGAGCAGGAGCGCCGCAGCTCCGGCGACGTGCGGCGCTGCCGCGGACGTGCCAGGGAATTCCGTGTACGTGAACGTCGAGACGCGATCCGGACCGACGATGTCGGGCTTTGATAGCCCAGCATTCGTTGGCCCTTGAGAGCTATAGGGAGCGATGGGGCCGGTCGTCCAGTTTTGACGGTTCACTGCGCCGACGGTTAGAGCATTGGGCGAGTCCCCTGGAGCAATAATACTATTGGACGGGACAGCGTATTCGAGATCGTGATTGAGGCTGAAGAGCGAGAAGGTCCGCGGGGCGGGGTTGCCGTCAGCCTTGATCTGGATATGAAATGTCCCCGGGATGAATGACTGATAGAAGAGACTCTCAATGGGGGGTTCGGTGCCCGACTGAATGCGTTGCGATGCTGCAACTTGGGTCCCGTTATTGTTGAACAGATACAGATCATAATCGTTTGCTGATTGGGGCCAGTCGTTCCACGTGAGGAAGACCCCGATCTGATCCCCAGCGTTCACGGTGATAGAAAGAGACTCGTCGCCGCCGGAGAACTCGTGCCATTTGTTGAAGTTTGTATCGCGGAACGTCCCTTGCCAGTGGCGACGCGCGTAGTTGCCTGCCGCGTTGACCCAGAGCACTCCGCGGCTGCGTGCGTCCGCGACGATATTATTCACTATTCCCGTGCCGTCATAGAAGTTCGTGTTGAACCAACCTACAGAGTGATTGATGATCTTCGCGCCCTGACGAATCGCTTCTTCTTTGGCGTTCTCTAAGTCGACTTCGTCGCCGACTTTCATCAAGATTAGCTGGGCTTGCGGAGCCATGTCGTAGATGATCTCCGCGACAGCCGTGCCGTGATTCGTTCCAGACTCAATTCCCGTACCCGTGTAGTCAAACGTCTGGATGCCACCGGGGAGTTCGCCACGACTCTGGGCAGCAGATAACCCAGCAAAGCCCAGATCGATCACGGCGATCTTGACGCCCTGCCCGCGAAAGCCCATCGAGTGATAATTCGATGCCCCTGTGAGGGCCACCCCTTCGCTGACCACGAGAGTTTGGGGGACGAGCGGAGGTCGTACGAACTGGACTACGCTGCCAGCTGCTGCCAAAGAAGCACGCAACCGCCCTAAGTTCATAGGGACCTGGACCTTCCAGGCATATTTCGATGTGGCGATGACTTGTCCTCCTCCGAGCGCGACTTGTTTTTTCAGCAGATCCTGAGCAGCAGGGTCACGGCTGACGCTCTCAGGAACTTGAAAGATCACAATAGCCGTGTTGCCCGAGACGGGGACGCGAAACTGCGAGGCCGCCTGGGCCGCTGCTTGGGCTTGCCCTTGCTCTGCGAGCTTAAAGATCTGCTCGAGCACGCTGTCAATCTTCGGATCGTGCTCCAACCGGGCAACGCTCTTGGGATCCGAGGGCTCCTGAGTCAGCCCCACCGCGCCGAGCAACACTAAGACTATTCCACAGAGAACCCAAAAGAGATATTGATGTCTTCGCATTGTCTCTCAGCTCCTTTACAGCCCCGGCTGGTACGGGGGCCGGACGAGTTTCACTGCAGGATCGCTCGCTAATCTCACTAACTGATGGATCGGCACGAGCACCCGCATCAGCCCTGAGGGCGAACGCGCTTCTACAATAATATTATGAGTTGGGGCGAGCTGCGCTTCAGGAGAGACTAACTCGACGATCACTCGTACTCGTAAGCCCCAGAGCTCTAATTTGTTCTGCGGGGCAAACTCGTACCAATCGGGCATGAGCATCAACGCATAGAGCACCGAATCTAAGTGAACGCCCTCGGGAGGCTTAGGTGGCTTGACCCCAGGCACGACGGTCAGCTCTTCTACCGCCAGAGGGAGCACTGGATTAGAAACAATCGCAAGCTTGGCTAATCTCTGTCCAATCTCATCGAGAATGGCCGACGCGCTCACGGTCGTCTTAGGGACAACAATCAATTCGTAGCTGTCGGTCTGCGCCGGACGCACGTTATACTGTGAGAGCATCCCCTCAGCGCGCAGCCACAGAAGATCCCCATCGACAAAGAGATGAGGGAAAACGAGCTTCTCGCGCTCGTTCTCCGGGGTGCAGTCGAGGCACGGCTGCGTCCCAAGAAAATACGTTACAGTCGTTCCTTGGGCAATCCGCACAGAAAAGCCCGCCTGCTTTGTTAGCTCGATGATCCTCGCGAGATCGCTTTCGATGCTAGTAATCGCGACACGATAGAATTTACCCGCCAAAAGAATCTGGTCGGCCATGATCGGGATTCCTGGCTCTTCCCACTGAATTAGCGAGAGAGCCACAAAGAGCAACCACGGGACAACCATGAGCACTCTGAGCATAGAGCTCCTTTCTACTTCTTCAAACGTTTCGCGATATTCTGGGCGATCTGCGCCCACTCTGGAGCACTGACGACCTGGTCGATATAGCTTGTCAGGGTTTGTGGGATCAGGGGGTTACGCGACAGACGCAATTGCACCGCAGACTTGATGGCATTGGCGTCGTCGAGCTTGCCCCCACCACGCACGTAGTCTTCTAACGCCCCTGCTGCTTCGGTGATCGCTGTGTCCACGGCGTCTTGGGAGAGCTGCAGCGTTATCGTCCCAAACCGAATCGTCAAGCCGATGGTGATGCCCTTGCTCGCGAGGAGTGTCTTCACTTCACCAAGGGTCATCTTGCGCTCCAATAAGTCGTCGTTGATGACGTCAAGCGGGACACCCTTCGTCAAGCCCTCAAAGGCCTTGTCGACGAGCATTGTGACGGGCAGCTCTTCGACGAGCGCGCGCCCAATGATTTGCAAAACTCCTTCACGCAGCGAGATCGGTGCAGCAGTCTGCTTTAGGCGCTGGCAGAGTCGGAGCGCTACCTCGGGAGTAATGCGCTTATCAGCAAAGCCTTTAGCGAATGCCGTCTGCAACGCTTGCAGATCAGAGACACCCAGCTCCGCAAAGCATTTATAAACGTCCTCCGGAGTCGGCTGAGCGATGACGACCCCCACCACTAGCCCGAAGACCAGAGCTGCGATCGTGATAAAGCGCTTCATGGTTGCTCACGCCCCTCTTTGGGCACAACATACAGCACCGAATTGATCTTATCGTCGAACGTATGCACAAACTCTGTCGCCCGCGGGTCGTAGACCCACCGCGTGCCATCGACGATAAAGCCGTATTCGTACCGACCGGGCTTAATGTCTTTAGGAAGACGAATCCACCAGACACCACTACGGTCTGGGCCATTCATTGGGACAGGCTCCCATAACGTAAACTGACTTGCTAGGCTGACGCTCTTCGCTTGTGGGTAGACCAAGCATAAGACATCGGGATCATGACAAGGAGCCCCTAAAAAGTTGAGCCCTACCCATAAGCCAACAACGAAGACCGCAGCGACGGCCACGACCCCTGCTGCTATTAAGCTCCAGCGGGGGCGCGGGTTTGGGCGACTCGTGGGAAGCTCTTCAATGACCTCATATTCGAGATCAGCAACCCGATCTCGATGGGCATCAACGTAGTGAGTCAGCGTCTCTTTCAATAAGCTCTCGAGTTCGTGTTCATGCATGGCCCGTCACTCCTTTCTGCTCCAGAATGCGTCTCAATTCAGCCTTAGCTCGATGGAGCCGCGTCTTGACCGTCCCTTCGGGCAGCCCCAAGGCCTCTGCGATCTCTTTGTAGTCTAACTCCGCATAGTAGCGTAGCACCAGGGGCATTCTATACGCCGGCTTCAGCTGATCAATAGACTCTTGGATGATCCGTGTGCGTTCTTGCTGAGCCAGTTGCTGTGCGGGATCGCTCCCCTTGGTCAATTTCGAGATATATTTGAGCGGGGCGAAGAGTCGCTCCCGCCGCAGCTTGTTCTTGCAGACGTTCGCGGTCACGGCGAAGATCCACGTCGAGAATCTCTTCTCTAAATGAAATGTATGCAGCCCCTCATAAGCGCGGATGAATGCGTCGTGGGCAGCATCCTCAGCATCGGCAGGATTGCCTAAGATCCCCAGAGCTATCCCAAACACTGCATCTTTGTAGCGTCTCACGATTTCACCCCAGGCGTCCACATCCCCGTGGAGCGCCCGCTGAATCAATTCTAACTCCCCCTCACCCATGCGACCTCCCTTCGGGCAAGAGTATATACAGACTCATTGGCTCAAAGTTTCAAGACTATTTTATGCAAGATAGCGACATCTGTCATCTTGCAAGCAGACAAAGCCTCCCCCTGCCCTCCGACGGCTTTCCTTCCTTAATCTCTTTAGGTTGCCCTATAGTCCAACGGAAGTTTTACGGCTGGCTTCAGGAGGTACGAATTTATGATGCGATCCGTGACGCGACGCCCTGAACGAATCTCGCTGCTCATTGCGCTCTTGATCTCTTTGAGCGGTTGCACCCTGGCCCAAGCCCCGCTCGCTCTCTTTACAGCCACCCCGACAAGCGGTGAGGCCCCGCTCACCGTCAGCTTCGACGCTTCTGGCTCAAGCGACCCCGACGGCACTATCGCTCAGTACCAGTGGGACTTCGACAACGACGGCACTCCAGACGCTACCGGCGTCAAAGCCACCCATACGTACACTACCCCGGGTCTCTACACAGTCGTCCTGACCGTCACCGACAGCAGTGGGCTGAAGAGTTCGTTTGCGCTCTTTATCACTGTGCTGGAGACGAGCATCTTCTTCGCATCCGATCGTAGCGGTATGTCGCAAATCTTTCGCATGAACGCTGATGGTACGAATCAGACCCAGATCACTTTTCTCCAAGGCATGGACGCCTGGCCTACTCTCAGCCCTAACGGCCGCCAGTACGTGGCCTTCGCCCGCGCTCCGCTCATCTTCGGCAACCCTCCACAATTTGGGGACTTCGATATCTTCAAGATGCTCCCCGACGGCACTTTCCAAACTAACCTCACCCAGCAGACCGGCAGCTGGGAGATTCAGCCGACATGGTCGCCTGACGCTACGAAGATCGCGTTTGCTACCAATCGCGACGGCAACTACGAAATCTATACGATGAACGCCGACGGGACCAATCAGTCTCGTTTGACGACCGTCACCCCCAAGCACGCCTTCGCCCCACGCTGGTCGCCCACAAACCCCAATCTCTTAATCTTCGTGACGACTAACGACACTGCCCCAAACGCTCTTGACATTTGGAAGGTCAACGCGGATGGCACGGGGATGACGAATCTCACGAATCGTCCGAGCTTCAATGATGGCGCGCTCTCGCCCATCACTAACCTCCCCTCGCCGCCAAGCTGGTCACCCGATGGGACAAAAATCGCGTTCACGTCCGACCAGACGGGCACTTTAGATATCTTCGTGATGAACGCCGACGGCTCAAGCATCGTCAGTCTCAATACATTTGCGTCGTCGAGCACGGCAAATCTCGCAACTTCAAATGAGTTCGATCCCTTCTGGCTCCCTAACGGTACCGAGATCGCGTTCGTCTCTGATAGAGACGGGACGTATCAGATCTATAAAGTCTCTCTCTTGACGGGCGCGGTGACGAAGCTCACAAGCACAGGAACGAATATGATGCCCGCTAAAACTAACCCTGACAGATAGACGACCCAATCTCCGAGCTGCACGTAGAGCGTCGCGTGATCCTGCAGGAAGATCGTCTCCTGCAGGATCTGCTCTCTTTCAGAGCGCGTTGCTGTAAGAATTCTCCCGTAGGGATCAATCACCCCGGAAATACCGCCGTTGGACGCTTGCGCGGTGTAGCGTCCGGTCTCGACAGCGCGAAAGACGGCTTTAGCAAAATGTTGCTCGAGAGCTTTGGAGCCCTTGAACCAGGCGTCGTTGGTAATGATCGCTATGGCTTGGGCGCCATGTCTGACAAATGCTCGACTGATGTGAGAGAAGATCGACTCGAAGCAGATCGGGGTAGCGAGGCGAAGGCCCTCACCCCGGTTGATGCCACCCCTCTCCCGTGGGTGAGCCACGGGAGAGGGGTCAGGGGTGAGGGCCAAAGGATGGAACCTTTCCCCCGGCGTGAGCGCCCCCAGCGGTAACGGTCCGATCAGATTCTCTATACGGCGCAGCAGCCCGATCAACGGAAAATACTCGGTGCTGAAGGGCACAAGCTGAACTTTGTCATAGAGATCAGCGATCTCCCCATCTGGCGCGATGAGAGCCGCTGTATTGAAGAGCTTGCCGTCGCGATAGTCAATCGTCCCTACGATGAGCGCGGCACCAAGGCGCTGCGCGTGCTCTTGATAGGGCTGAAGAAGGTCTGGCTGCCGGAGCACATATGCCGGCACAATCGACTCCGGCAGAATCACGAGATCAACTTCTTCAGCGCGCAGGTGCTCTAGCTGAGAGAGATAGAGATTCTGAATATATGAGAGCTGTTCTGGATCGCTGCGGGCGCGCTGCAGGACGTTCGAGTGCACCACGGCTATACGCACCGGCGCTCCCCGCGGCTGAGAGAGACTCAGCTGATAGACTCCCCAGCCCCAATCGAGCGCAATCAGCCCAATAGCGAATACCCCATAGAAGAGACGCCGCTGGCGCAGCGCGCGATAGAGAAGAAGATTCACAAGAACGATGAGCAACGAAATCCCCCACGTCCCTGTCAGCGAAGCAATCTGAATCAGCGAGGGATACTGAGAGAGGGCATCGCTCAAAAAACCCCACGTAAACCCGAACTTCGTCAGTGAGCGCAAATATTCCAAGAAGACCCAAACAGCAGGAATCGTTAGGGCGTGAGGGAATCGCCTTTGCATGAGACAAACACTTGTGCCCCACAGCCCCCACCACAACGCCAACACCCCTGCCAGCATCAGATGGCCAAAGACGGTGAACCCCCCAGCCCAGTCCCAGAGCGTGTAGATCCAATATAAGAGCAGAGCAAAGAACACAAACCCGCACAAATATCCTAGCCAGAACCCCTGACGTGGCACGCTCTTCTCAAGAGCAAAGAAGAGCGGCACGAGCGCGATAAAGATCAGCCCGCCAAAGAGATAGCCGGGCATACTGAGCAACGCCAAGAGAGCCGCAAGCAGAGCTAAGATCGCCCGAAGCATCATAAATTATCTGAAGTCGAGCAGCCCATACTCGAACAGTTGATAGTAGATGAGATACAGCCCGGCCGCAACAAGCAGAAGCCCATTGAGCCAGTGCGTGGCCCGCTCCCAGCGCCGCAGCTGAAAGAAGAGCAGAGCGAGAAGCGCGATGGCGAAGACGCTGATGAAGATGCGGTTAGTTCCAGAGAATGCTGCGCTCCAGCTCGAAGCAAGCTGCGGCTGCGCCCACACCAACACCAGCACGATGCCAATGGGGATGCTCACCCCGATGAGGGCGTGCCTGAGGGGCAGACGGCGGTCGAGACTGCCCTTGGAGTACGCTATAGTGAGAGAGAGCAACAGCATCATCAACGTCATCCCCGACGCGTAGGCGAGAAAGTTCACCAGCCCGCTGAGGAGGCCCGCTGTCAAGGTCGGCCCGACGACATAGATCATAAAGATGGGGAACGTGCAGCCGCATGATGCTATCGCATAGCCGATCCCATAAAGATAATAGAAGAAGACACTCCGACGATCTGAGCGGGCTTGGAAGAGCAGCGAAAGAGCCAGCTGGCGCCCTAGAAGCGTGAAGACTCCTAGAGCCATTAAGCCAAGCCCAAGAAGCCCAACGGCCCAGGGAAAGTAAAAACCAATAGCTGTTCCCACAAGAGAGATCACAATGCCCAAAGCGAGAAAGACTGTAAAGAACCCGGCACTGACGGCACTGCCGAGCGCCAAGCCGTACCATAGGCGCTCCCACCACCGCTCTGAGCGGTCTGAAGGGCTTGAACGGCTCCCCAAGTAATGCGCGACGTACGACGGAAGTAGAGCAAACCCGCAAGGATTAAAGAACGCCACAATCCCTGCCCCCAAAGCCAATCCCATAATCCCCAGATCAGGCATCATGACGCCTCTATCTTACGGGTCAGGCCGTCCATGCTCAAGTCCTGCTTGACGCCGGGTCAGCCTATCGCGTACAATCGCTCGTACTTAACAGATACGAGGGGGATAGAACCAATGAATCCGATCTTGATAGAGATCCCGATGCCGTGGGGAAGCACTATTCAGATACGCTATTACGGGTTGATGTACGTGATTGCCATTGTCGTGGGGATCTTTCTGACGCGCCGCGAGGCCGCACGCAAGGGCTTACCCCTGACCCTTGATGATATTTTAGACTTCGTCTTGATCACCGTGCCCGTGGCGATCATCGGGGCGCGGCTCTATTATGTCGCTTTTCAGTGGTCGAATTTCTATGTTCCCGGCGATGCCCTGAAGACGTTTATAAATATTATTGCGATCTGGGAAGGTGGGCTGGCTATTCACGGGGGCATTTTGGCGGGGCTGCTCATGCTCTGGGTCTACTCGAAATGGAAGAAAGTCCCCCTGTGGCAGTTTGCCGACGCTGTGGCGCCAAGCATGATCTTGGGACAAGCCCTGGGGCGCTTCGGAAACTTTATGAACGGCGACGCCTATGGGGTGCCCCTGGGACCGACCTGGCCTTCATGGCTCGACTGGGTCGGGGTTGTGTATAAAGAGGGCACTCCAGGGTATCAGCAATGGGGCGATATCCCTACTCACCCTACGATGCTCTACGAGATGGTCGGCGATCTCATAATCTTTGGTCTGCTCATGTGGCTGCGCACGAAAAACTTTCAAGATGGGTTCATCGCATCGCTCTATATTGTGCTCTATTCGGTCTTGAGGTTTTGGATGGAGTTTCTGCGGGCAGATGCGCTCTGGCTCGTCCCCGATCTATTACGAGCTGCCCAAGTCATCAGCGTCATTCTCGTCGTGATCTTTGGCGCGTTCATCGTGATGAAGAGACTTTACGTGCGCAAGCCAGCTGTAGCACCGTCATCGGGGTCATAGCTGAAAGTCTTCACCAAGATAATACTGTCGCGCCAGGGGATGCGCCGCGATCTCTTCTGGGCGTCCACTCAGCAAGAGCTTGCCCTCATTCAAGAGATACGCATAGTCAGTGACGCGCAGGGTCTCACGCACGTTGTGGTCCGTCACGACGACGCCAATCCCGTCGGCGGCGAGCGCGCGTATGATCTTCTGGATATCAGCGACAGAGATGGGATCTATCCCGGAGAAGGGTTCATCGAGCAAGAGAAATTTCGGGGAGGTCGCTAAGGCCCGCGCGATCTCGACGCGCCGGCGCTCCCCCGCTGAAAGCGTATCGACGCGCTGCCGCGCCAGATGCACGATGCCCAGCTTCTGCAAGAGCTGCAGGGCGCGCCGCTCACGCTCTTTGGGCTTGAATTCCCACTGCTCTAAGACGAGCAAGAGATTCTCTAGAGCGCTGAGCTTGCGAAAGACTGAAGGCTCTTGGGGCAGATAGTGAATCCCGAGACGAGCACGGGCATAGAAGGGCCAGCGGCCAATAGGGGTTTCGTCGAGAAAGATCTCCCCAGCTTCGTGAGCGATCAGCCCAGTGATCATATAGAACGTGGTGGTCTTGCCCGCACCGTTGGCTCCCAATAGTCCGACAACGGTGCCACTCTCAATGTGGAGAGAGACGCCGTCGACGACCCGCCGTCCTCCATAGCTCTTGACCAACCCTTCTGTGCGGAGGATCATTTTCGGCGCAAGATGAGCCGAGCGTCGTTGAGGATCGTCGCTCGGCCCGAGAAGTATTCCAATCCCCGACCCGTCAGGGTGAACGTGTCATGCTCGATGCGCACAGCCGACGACGTTGTGAGCACTTTCTTTCGATTATCCCACGAGAGATTCTCCGTGACAAAAGAGAACTCGCGGCCGACAGCAGAGATCTCTCCAAGCAATTCGATATCTCCAGAACGATTGTGTAAGCGCGCCTGAGGCGCTTGTACAGTAAGCGTCTCAGTGCCGTCGCTGTCGAAGAAGCGCACCGTCACTTCTTCAGCAACGCTGATATCTTCTTGGACGGTCATCGTGCGCCCTTCCAGCTCCCACAGCTTCTTTCCCTGGTCGTATCGGACAATATGAGCGTGCTCGGCGGAGATCGCCGGGGCATCGGGCCCGAGAGTCTCTGGCCACAAGCTGGGCATGGTCACCCACAGCCAAGAGATCCCGCCGATGACCCCCACAGTCACGAGGAGACCAAGAGCTTGCGACGCGCGAGACATGCTTGTACCAGACCCACAAAGAGCGGGCGCGGCCGAGTCGGCCGCGACGTAAACTCCGGGTGGAATTGCGACGCAATAAAGTACGGATGCCCTGGCAGTTCTAGGATCTCCATGCGTCGCCCATCGGGCGATTTGCCGGAGAACTTCAGCCCAGCAGCTTCTAAGTCTCTCACGTAGCGCGGGTTGACTTCATAGCGATGGCGGTGGCGCTCGGAGATCTCTGTCGCTCCGTAGAGTTTATGCGCAAGCGTGCCGCGCTCGATCATAACGGGCTGAGCTCCCAGGCGCATCGTCGCGCCCTTCTCAGTAAGCGATCGCTGCTCCGGCATCAGATCGATAACGGGGTGCTCTGTCGGACCAAACTCGGTGCTGTTGGCACCTTCTAAATGCAGTACGGAGCGCGCAAACTCTATGACTGCCAGCTGAAACCCATAGCAGATCCCCAAGAACGGCACGTTGTGCGTCCGCGCGTAGCGGATCGCCCTGATCTTGCCCTCAGCCCCACGATGGCCAAACCCCACAGGCACGATCACGCCGTCTATGCCCTCCATGTGGGACTCGGAGAACTCTTCGGCTTCGATCCAGACGATCTCGATCCCAGCGCCGAGAGCCGCTCCGGCGTGCGTGAGCGCCTCGACATAACTGACATAGCTATCGCGGAGCATCGTATATTTCCCGACAATGGCAATGCGCACCTGCTCCTGGGGATGGAGCACGGCATCGACGAAGCGCTGCCACTGGCTCAGATCGCGCGCCTTGGCTGGGAGCTTCAGACGCGTCAGCAAGAGCTCCGGCAACCCTTGCTCCTCGAAGAGCACCGGGACCTGATAGATCGAGTGCACATCGGGGGCACTGATGACGGCCTCAAACGGGACGTCACAGAAGAGCGCGATCTTCCTGCGAATCCCTTCGGTGAGGGGGGCCGTGCCGCGCCCGATGATCACATCCGGCTGGATCCCAATAGCACGAAGTTCTTTGACGGAGTGCTGGGTCGGCTTGGTCTTCTGCTCCCCAACGACGGAGACCACGGGCACGAGCGTCGTATGCACGAAGACACAATCGTCGCCGAGCTCCTGGTGCATCTGGCGCAGGGCTTCCAAGAAGGGCATCGACTCGATGTCTCCGACGGTGCCCCCGACCTCGACGATGACCACGTCGGCTTTGGTGCGTTCTGCGACGCGCTTGATGCTCGCTTTGATCTCGTCGGTGACATGGGGGATGATCTGCACGGTTGCCCCCAGATACTCTCCGCGGCGTTCTTTTTCGATGACGCTCTTATAGATCTTGCCTGTCGTGATATTATGATCACCTGTGAGGTCTATATCTAAGAAGCGCTCATAGCTGCCCAGGTCCATATCGACCTCGGTGCCGTCGTCGAGCACGAAGACTTCGCCGTGCTGATAAGGGTTCATGGTGCCGGCGTCGCAATTTAAGTAGGGATCGATCTTGATGGCGGTCACGGTGAGGCCGCGCGACTTGAGCAAGAGCCCGATCGACGACGCCGTGATCCCCTTGCCTAACCCGGAGAGCACTCCACCCGTCACAAAGATATATTTATTCACAAGGCACCTCGTGTGAAGAGCAAAAATATTCAGCCACCCTTGGGAATGGACGCCTCTGCGATTATACTGAGCCCCCGGGGTGGTAAGCAAACGGAGCGCCGATTATAATCAGAGCCCATGGCTCACTTCTTAATGGAATACGCCGAGCGACTGCGGCGCTTTAGTCCCAACGCTCGGCTCTTTCTTCTGTCAGTCTTCGGCGTAGGTCTGGCATCTAGCATATTCTCGCTCTTTTTAAATATTTATCTATTACACCTGGGGTATAAACAAGATTTCATTGGGCTGATGGCAGCTATCCCCCCGCTCGTCACAGCTCTCTTGTCAGTGCCTGCAGGATTTCTGAGCGATGCGATAGGGCACCGGCGCGCGCTTATTCTAGGAGTTGCTCTCAGTGGGCTGGGAGCGCTCGGCCTCGTGCTCTTCACCGCCTCGGAAACATTAGTTCTATCCATCGGGATCCTGGGGTTGAGTGGGGCGCTCCTGCAGGTCGTCAGCGCCCCGTTTATGATCGAAGAGAGCCAAGAATCTGAGCGCACTCATCTTTTCAGCGTGCATTTTGCGCTTCAGACACTCGCAGGATTTGTGGGGAGCTTCGTCGGCGGGGCTCTGCCACCGCTCTTTGCTCGCGGGTTTTCCCTCACAGAAAGTACAGCTACGGTGTACCAAATGACCCTAGCCATTGGCGTCGGGCTCATTGGGTTTAGTATTCTTCCCTTAGCAAGGATGCGCGCGGCACCGCGAGAGAGCAGCCGCGCTCGCCTCGGCTGGAACCTCAAGACACCACGAAGACTGGCATTCAAACTCATTCTACCCAATATGATTCTCGGCCTGGGGGCGGGGCTGTTTATCCCGTTCATGAACGTCTTCTTCAAGCTTCAGTTTCATATATCTGATGCGCTTTTGGGGACGCTCTTTGCGTGGGGTGCTGTTGGGATGGGGATAGCATCGCTGGCCGGGCCGCCACTGGCACAGCGCATGGGCAAGGTGCGCACGATCGTCCTGACCCAGGCACTCTCGATCCCATTCTTGATTGCTATGGCCTTCGCCCCCATCTTATGGATCTCTGCACTCGCTTTCGTGATACGCTACGCGCTTATGCCCATGAGCGCCCCGATCTATTCGCTCTTTGTGATGGAGCAAGTCGCTCCTGAAGATCGCGCGACGATCAACGGCTGGTCCACAATGGCATGGAACTTACTCTTTGCAGGGAGCGCCTGGCTGAGCGGCCATCTCCAAGTCCTCTGGGGCTTCGGGCCAATTTTCGTGATCGTATGTGTGGTCTATAGCTTTAGTATTGCTTTGCAGTACTGGCTCTTCGCACCGCTAGAACGCCATGCCCTCTAAGAGAATGCTTTCTGTGATCATCCTTGCCGGCGGGCACTCCCGTCGCTTTGGCCACGATAAAGCGCTCTTGCCGTGGCGCGGCCGCACCCTCATTCAAGATCTTGTGGCACGCCTCCAAGAGCTGAGCGACGACGTGCTCGTCGTCTCCGGAACAGAGATTCGCTATACAGAGATCCTCGATGTGCCCGTCTACCCTGATGAGATTGGGAACCTCGGGCCCATGGGCGGACTCTACACCGGGCTCAAGCACGCCCGATATGCGTACAGCCTCGCAGTCGCCTGCGATATGCCCTGCATCAGCCACGCTGTCATAGATCTCCTGAGAGATCACCTGGACGGCTCCGCCTGGGCCGTCGTGCCCGAAATAGAAGGACATCGCGTCCCAACGCTCGCGCTTTATCATAAGAAGTGCCTTCCCGTGATCGCGCATCTCATCACGCACAAACACACATCACTCCAAGCTTTGCTTGATGCTGTCCCGACCAAGATCATCTCCGAAGAACAGCTGCGCATCGTCGACCCGGAACTACGCTCATTTACCAATATCAATACCCTCGACGACTGGAAACGATGCGTGCAGATCTGCTATCATCAAGAGTCACTATGACAAAGCCCAAGCTCACCCCGATGATGCAGCAGTATCTGCGCATCAAGGCGCAGCATCAAGACGTGATTCTCTTCTTTCAGCTGGGGGATTTCTACGAGACGTTCTTTGAGGACGCGGAGCTGACCGCGCGCGAATTAGATATCGCGCTCACCAAACGCGATGACGCCCCTATGGCCGGCGTTCCCGTCAAGCGCGTGGCGTTCTATGTCAACCAATTGCTGAAGAAAGGCTACAAGGTCGCGCTCTGCGAGCAGCTCCAAGACCCCGAAGAAGCCAAAGGGCTCGTGGAGCGCGATGTCGTGCGGATCATCACTCCCGGCACGATCTTAGAAGAAGAGCTGCTGGAGCGCGGGGTGAATAATTATCTGGTCGCGCTCTACCCCGAGGGCGATGCCGTTGGGCTCGCATACGCGGATATCTCCACTGGGGAGTTCCGCGCCACCGAGCTTGCTCTCACTGAGCTGAAGAACGAACTGAATAGATTGTGTCCCGCAGAGATCATACTCCCCGCCGGGACAACCCTCGCCGAGGACTATCACGCTGCGCAGAGTTATGTAGAGTCCTCGTGCTTCCAGACACAAAAGCTGCTCGATCACTTTGGGATCATCTCTCGGGAAGGGCTTGGGCTGTCGGAGCTGGCGGGGCGCAGCGCTGCGGGATTGCTCAGCTATGTTCAGGAGACCCACAAAGGATCTTTGAAGCATCTCACTCTGCCCAAGGCGTATCAAATATCGCGCCAGATGGGGCTCGACCCGTTCACACAACGCAATTTAGAGATCCTCGAGGAACTGCGCGGCTCCGGGACACACGCCACGCTCTTCTCTGTGATCAATCATACGGTCACGGGGATGGGGGAGAGACTATTGCGACGCTGGCTTTTGGCGCCGTTGCTCGAGCAAAGTGAGATAGAGAGCCGTCTGGACGTGGTCGAGTTCTTCGTCGAGCGAGCATTAGAACGAAGCGAGCTGCGCACAGTCTTGGGGCGCGTTTCCGATATAGAGCGCTTAGCAGGGCGCTTGGGAGCCGGGCGCGCCACCCCCAGAGATTTATTGTCGCTGCGCCAATCGTTAGAGCGCCTGCCAGAGCTGACAGCGCTCGTGAAGCGCTGGACGCAGGCTCCCGCGAAGCTGAGAGAGTTTCTCCAACAGATAGAGACTCTCGCGCTCGATGAGCTGCGCCAGCTCTTGCACAAATCTATTCGCGAGGACGCACCCATCGAGCTCAAAGAGGGCAATATCATCCAAGAGGGGTTTTCGCCGGAGCTCGATCAGCTCAAGAGTCAAGAGCGTATCTTTAAGCGAAAGATCTTGGAGCTCGAAGCACGCGAGCGCGAGCGCACCGGCATTCAGACCCTCAAAGTTGGGTTCAACACCGTCTTTGGGTACTATCTCGAAGTGAGCAAAGCTGCGGCCAAGCGCGTCCCTCCAGACTATCACCGCAAGCAGACGCTGACCAATGCCGAACGGTTCATCACCCCAGAGCTCAAAGAGTACGAAGAGAAGATTCTCTCGGCAGAGGAGCGCGCCAAGCGCCTCGAATACGAACTCTTCTGCCACATACGCGATACAGCTACACAAAAGCTCTTTGAGATTCAGCAGCTCGCGCGCATCGTTGCGGAATTAGACGTTCTTGCCGCGTTCGCCGAAGCCGCGCACCGCTATCACTACACGCGCCCGCGCTTCACCGACCGCCACGAGATCTCTATCAAAGACGGCCGACACCCTATCGTCGAAAGACTGCTGCCAGGGGGGCAGTTCGTCCCCAACGACCTGAAATTCACCGAAGACGAATATCTCATCGTGCTGACGGGCCCCAACATGAGCGGCAAGAGCGTCTATCTGCGACAGATTGCGCTCATCTGTCTGTTGGCGCAGATCGGGTCGTTCGTGCCCGCTCGGGAAGCGACGCTGCCTATTATAGATAAAATCTTTGCCCGCGTGGGAGCCAGTGACATGCTCGCCGCTGGGTACAGCACGTTCATGGTCGAGATGCTGGAGACCGCCAATATTCTCAATAACGCCACCGAGCGCAGCTTGATAATCTTAGACGAGATGGGCCGCGGCACAAGCACCTTTGACGGAGTGAGCATCGCCTGGTCAGTCGCAGAGCACTTGGCCAAGAAAGTCCGAGCGAAGACGCTCTTTGCTACGCACTATCACGAGCTGACCAAGCTCGCTGAGCGCTTGCCGGGGGTGAAGAACTATCACGTCCAAGTCAAAGAGTACGGCAACCAAGTGATCTTCCTGCACAAGGTCGCGCCGGGAGCGACCGAGGGCAGCTACGGCGTCCACGTTGCCCGCATGGCCGGGCTCCCCGAAGAGGTCACGCGCAAGGCCGATGAGATCTTACAGAAGATCCTGCAGAACAACCCCTTGGACGCGATGGGGGAGGTTCGCAAGAGAGACCCGAGATTTGTCAAACAGCTCGCGATCTTCCACGCCGAGGAGCACCCGGTTGTGCAAGAACTGAAATCAGTAGACATTAATAAGCTGACGCCCTTGGAGGCGCTGGAGCTTCTCGCGAAGCTCAAGAAGCAGCTCGAGCCGTGAGCAAGCATTCGGCAATCTGTAAATCCGTCTCTGTCGTGATCTTGATATTCTGCGCTTCCCCAGGGACGATCTTCGGCTGTACCCCGCTCATCGTCGAGATGACGCTCGCTTCGTCTGTAAAGTAGCGTCCCTGAGCGCAGGCGCGCTCCAGCGCGTCAAGCAGAAGTCTTCTCTGAAATCCCTGGGGCGTCTGGGCGCAGAAGAGTTCCGAGCGATCGAGATCACCACAAATAAAGCCTTCAGAGACGCGCTTGACGCTCTCCATGATGGGGACGACAGGCACGGCTGTTCCGTGCTCTTTCACCGTCTCGATGACGCGCTCGATTAAGCTGAGCGACAGACACGGGCGCGCAGCGTCGTGCACAAGCACATACTGTCCAGAAGCAGTGCGCACGCCAGCAAGCACCGAATCCTGCCGATCTCTTCCTCCATACACACGCTGCACGCCCCCAGAGAAAGAGAGTTTGCGGAAGAGCGCTTCGTCGTCTGGATGGATCACAACGATCACTTCTGAGATCTGCTCGCAGCGGGCAAAGAGCTCAAGAGAGTACTCGATGATGGGCTTGCCCTGTAAGGGGACATACGCTTTCGGCAGGGAAGCCCCTAAACGCTGCCCGCGCCCAGCAGCTACGATAATAGCACTGATCGCTACTGCTACCATTTGACCGGCTCGACCTTGGGGCGCACAAAGAGCATCTTGCCCGCTTCGGTCTGCAAGCTCGAATTCACAATCGCTTTGATCTTCTTCCCGATGAAGCGCCGCCCGTTCTCGACGACCACCATCGTGCCGTCGTCTAAGTACCCTACACCCTGATTGATCTCCTCGCCCCGGTCTATGACCTCGACTTCGATCTCCTCGCCGGGGATGAAGCGCGGCTTCACAGCGTTCGCTAATTCATTGATATTGAGCACGGGAACGCCCTCGACCTTGGCGACCTTATTCAGATTATAATCGGTCGTGATGATCTTGGCGTTGAGCTCCTTGGCAAGCTGAATGAGCTTCCGATCGACGTCGAGGATGCTGGGGTAGTCTTGAGCAATGATCTCGACCTCGATCTCACTGCTGCGCCGCAGCTCCGCTAAGATATCTAAGCCCCGGCGCCCCTTGCGGCGTCTGAGATTATCTGAAGAATCAGCAATAGCGTGCAGCTCGCTCAAGATGAACTCAGCGATCCCGATCTTGCCCTCGATAAAGCCGGTCTTGGCTAGGTCGCCGATGCGCCCATCGATGATCGCGCTGGTATCAACGAGCTTGAGGGGAGGGGAGGGGCTTGGCTCAGGAGCTTTGGGGGGCTCCGCCCACAAAGGCTCCCCTCGCTGCCCCACGACAAAGCCCCCAACTGTCAATATAAGCACTATCAATCCTTGCAGAGCACGCACAAGAGGATTCCCTGGGAAGAGCAGGGCTAATCCCCACGAGATCGCGAGCCCTAACAAAGCCCCAATGAGACTGACGAACGCCCCTTGAGCAAGCCGGCGCGCCCCGCCTTCGTGAGCCAACTGACGTTGGAGAAGACTGATCAGATTAGTGACAAAAAGAGCAACAGTCAGTCCCCCAAGCGCCCCTACTAATATCTGGGCCTCCCAAGCATGGAGGCCGTCAATCGGCGGCACCCAGCCCTCAGCTAAACTTATAAGAACCCCGAGCGCTATGAGTATCCCGTAGAGAAAGACCTTGAACACAATCTCTTCCCCCGATACCGTCTTTATTGTAGCACAAACGCTTGACTTTCGCACGATTTTTCGGATATTTTTTACGTGATGGGACTAAGAAGAAGGGCCGTGAGTGAGGAACTGCGCTGGGTCACAGAGCAGCTCCGTCAGAGCTCGAGAGAATCGGCGCGTCTGGAAGCTGAGCTCATCGTCGCGCATATATTGCAAAAGGCGCGCCATGAGCTCTATGCCCACGCTCAAGAGTTGGTAACCCCAGCTGAGCATACCCAGATCTGTGCACTAGTGGAGCGTCGCTGCCAGGGCGAGCCCCTGCAGTATCTTTTAGGGTACACGGAGTTTCACGGATGCTATCTGCGCCTGACCCCGGCAGTGCTCATCCCGCGCCCGGAGACCGAAGAACTCGTCGAGCTTATCCTTGCACGCTATAGCAATCCCCCTGCAGATGTGTTAGACTTGGGCACGGGATCGGGGGCGATCAGTATCGCGTTGGCACGGGCGTGGCCACAAAGCTCGTTTGTCGCTGTAGATATTTCAGTAGAGGCGCTGGCGCTCGCGCGCGAAAATGCCGTGCGCAACGGCGTCGCTGAGCGCATTCGCTTCGTTTGGTCTGATTGGTTCTCTGCTATATCTGGGAAGTTCGATCTCGTCGTGTCCAATCCCCCGTACGTGCGAACGGAGTACTTGGAGCGTGCGCCGCGTGAGCTGCACTATGAACCCAAAGCTGCCCTCGATGGCGGCCCAGAGGGCTTGGACGCCCTAGCTTTGATCATTCAGGAGAGCCCGACATATCTTCACGCTGGCGGCGCTCTCTATCTAGAGATCGGTTCAGATCAAGGGAGAAGCGTGCGCGCGCTTCTCCAGAGAACTCGTGCGTTCACAGAGATTGAGATTTATAGAGATCTCGCAGGCTACGAGCGATTTGCGCGCGCCGTACGCGCTACAAGATGTCTCTCTTAGTGCAGGTCTCCGAGCTGCAGTTTGTGACCCCTGAGGGGAAGAAGATCTTAGAAGACGTGACCCTCAGGGTGAATCACAGTGAGCTGGTCTTTCTTGTAGGCCCGCCGTCGTCGGGCAAGAGCGTTATTTTAAGGCTGCTCTGTCACGAATTGCGTCCCCAACGCGGACAAATTCTCGTCGACGATCGCAACGTGACGCGCTTGCACGCAAGCAAGCTCCCCGCGTTCCGACGGCGCTTGGGAATCGTCCCACAAGAACTCGTGCTCCCGCAACGCACCGTGGTGGAGACACTCGCGTTCAAGCTGAGAAGCTTAGGCTTTCCTCCCGAAGACGCCACGTCAATGATCGACGAGGTCCTTGAGACGGTGAAGCTCCGCGCCGTCGCCGAGACTCTCGTCCCGGAGTTAGACCCGGCCCAGCAGAAGCTCTTTACCCTCGCGCTCGCAGTGTGCCATAATCCCGTCTTACTGCTCGTTGACGAGCCGTTTGCGGGATTAGAATATAAAGATGCTGAAAGAGTGCTTGAGGGGCTCAAGGCAGTTCATGAGCGCAAGCGTGTCGCAATGCTCGTAGCCACACGAGAGAGGGGATGGGCCGTGCGCAGCGGCGCACGGATCGTCTATCTGTGGGCAGGACGCACCTACGAAGAAGCGCCGGCTGAGGAGGCAGCTCTATGAGCAGTTTTCTTATCAAAGAGCTGATGCGCACGGCGTTGACGAATTGGCGAATTCTGCTCTGGATCGTGGGAGGTGTACTCATTGCGACGTTGGCGTTCGTGATATTTCTTGTGTTGTGGGTCGCACGCGGGGATTGGGGGGAGAATCGCTTGATCGTGCTCTTTGAGCCGGGGGTATCGGGCGAACAGATTCGTCAGGTCTACCGGCAGGTGCGTGAGTGGGAAGTGATCTCGGAAGTTCTGTATATTACAAAAGACGATCCACGTGCCGCACAAGATGGGATCGACCCAGAGCGCACCCCGGCAGGGTATTTGCGAGTCACGGTGCGTCAAGCTGCCCACACTGCTGAGGCACAAGCGGCGCTGCGCGAGCTTCCTGGGGTAGCTGACGTACAGAGCTATCAGAAAGGGGCTTTACGGGCGTTGCTGGCCTCCGACAGCGGGGCACACACTGTAGTGACGCTTTGGCAAGTTGGTGCTCTCATTATCTCTCTGATAGCGTTGTGGGTGGTCATGCGCGCGCTTGCTGGGGCGTGGCAAGGCGAGCTCGAGATCTTATATCTTTCGGGGATTGCGCCGGGGGAGGTCCGTTGGGCGTTCTTTGCTATTGCGATATTCTGCTCAATGCTCGCGGGAATTTTCGCGCTTGCTGTGATCTTCTCTGTGAGAAATGCGAGCGCGGTGCACCACTGGGTGCCGGAGCTTGGACAGCCAGGGAGCTTCGAGTATGTAAGCCTGATAGGAATAGGAATAGCTCTGCTAGTAGGCATAGGGGCTGGGGGGTTCGGGATATGGACAGGGCTCAGGAGGTTTTCTTCATAAGATCTCCATAATTACTTTTTATTTTATTCTAGATAGATGGTCGGGTTGCCATAAGGAGGCCTAAATATGAATCGAAACATCGTCGCAATTTTGGTCTTGATAGTTATCAGTGTGAGCAGTCTGCCCACGATTCATCCGGCCCAAGAGCGCCAAACGCGCTTCATACCCCCACAAGATACAGACAGCGAGATCACGACCAATCTGGAACCGCACTACGTCGTGCTCAACCCGTCCGTGCCCGCGAGAAATCAGCTCTTTCTCTTCTTGCCCGGAACCGGGGGAAAACCCCGTAATTGTCAACAGATCGTCAACACTGCTGCTGATCTGGGCTTTCACGCAATCGGGCTAAGTTACCCTAACGACCAAGCTGTGAATGGACCTACGCTCTGCGGTGGCACCAATACTGACTTAGACTGCTACGCCAACGTGCGCTTGGAGATCAAAGACGGCACCGATCGCACACCCTTGGTCAATATTACTCGCTCCAACTCCATTGAGAACCGTTTAATAAAACTTCTACTCTATTTGCACTCTAAATTCCCCACCGAAGGTTGGGGACAATATCTCGGAGAAGACCTGACGATCAAGTGGCCGTCTCTTATTGTCAGCGGGCATTCGCAGGGCGGCGGCCACGCCGGGATCATCGGGCGCTACCATCCCGTAGCGCGCGTCGTCATGTTCGCACCGGGAACGGACTACAACGCACGTCTTGGGAAACTTGCGAACTGGATCGCAATACCAAGCTCTACGCCAAACGCGACCTCACCGGAACGATTCTACGGCTTTTCACACCAACGGGACGAAAAAGTGAACTTTAGAATTCTCGCTACCAAGATGTGGCCGGCCTTGGGTATGGATGCGTTCGGACCGGTGGTGAACGTAGATACCACAACATCGCCGTATCAGAATTCTCACATGTTGACGTCCAATCTCGAGGTGCCCACTCAAAAGTATCACAGCTGTGTTGTCGTAGATCGTTACTTAACGCTGCTCCCCGATGGCACGCCGGTCTACAAGCCGGTCTGGGAATATCTTCTTGGGGCAATCCCGCAGCAAACGATAGCGCGCAGTGCTTATTCCTTGGGCCAGCCCTGCCCATCAGATGAGAATGTTGTCGCGACAGAACAGGGCTGCGTGAAGGGAGAGTCTCTGGGCGCTGTGAAAGTCTTTCGTGGGATCCCCTATGCAGCGCCACCGGTAGGAAATTTACGGTGGAAGGCACCACAAGAGCACCCGTCATGGAGTGGTGTGCGCGATGCGACACAATTTGGCAAAGCGTGTCCACAACTGCCTGGCACGATCTTTCGTTATCAGCTCGAGACCGACGAAGATTGTCTCTCGTTGAACGTCTGGACGCCTAAGACTGACCCAAACGCAAAACTCCCTGTGATGGTCTGGATTCACGGTGGCGGCCTTGTTCAAGGGAGTAGCTCTCAAAAAGTCAACGACCGTTTGACATACGATGGGCGCTTTTTAGCTGAAAAATTTGGGGTCGTCGTGGTGACGATCAACTATCGTTTAGCACAGCTAGGATTTCTTGCTCACCCGGCTTTGAGCGCGGAAGACACTGAGCATAACGTATCAGGGAATTACGGGCTGCTCGACCAGATCTTTGCATTGCGCTGGGTGCAGAAGAATATTCAGAACTTCGGGGGAGACCCCTCAAACGTCACGATCTTCGGGGAATCTGGGGGCGGCAAGAGCGTCTGTGCGCTGCTTGCGTCGCCATTAGCTCATGAACTCTTTCACCGAGCGATCATTCAGAGCGGCGGCTGTCCAACTAATCTGCGCAAGCTGCGCGACCCTTCTGGGCGCGAGAGCGCTGAAGCTCAGGGGGAACGATTTGCTCGCGCCATCGGCTGCGCCGATTCTTCTGACGTTCCGGCGTGCTTGCGCTCCAAGACAGTGCAAGAGATTCTCAATACTCTTCCCGGCGAAGCGAGCATTCTGAGCACTGCCGAAAAGTGGGACTTCACCGTTGACGGCTACGCGCTGCTCGATTCTCCCGGCCGTGCGCTCGAATCTGGGAATTTTAACATCGTCCCGTTGATCGCAGGCACGACGGGCAACGAAGCTTCGATCTTCACGGGAAAGCTGAACATCACGACTCCGGCACAGTATGAAGCTTTTGTGCGCGTTCTGTTCAGAGAGAACGCCGATCAAGTGCTCGCACTCTATCCCGTGTCGGCGTATCCCAGCCCCAAAGCCGCACTCGACGCGCTGATCTCTGACATCTCGTTTGTCTGTCCCACACGCCGTTTTGTGCGCGACGTCGCGAAGTATCAGCAGAAGACCTTTCTCTATCACTTTACGTATGTGACGCGCGCTGCTGCCCAATTGGGCTTGGGAGCGTTTCACGGTTCGGAGATCCCCTTCGTCTTCGGGAACTCAGCCAATCCAACCCCTCAAGAGCGCGCTCTCTCCGACGCGATAATGCGCTATTGGACGAACTTCGCCAAGTCCGGCGACCCTAATGACGGAACGTTACCGACATGGCCTGCGTATACGCTGAGCGAAGACCCGTATCTCCAGCTTGATATCCCGATTAGAGCCGATAAGAACTTGCGCAAGCCATATTGCGACTTCTTTGAAAGCATCAGCAAACCGTAATAGAGCACGCCTAGGAGGACCAAAGAGATGAGCTCTAAACTGTTCGCAGCAGCGGCCTTGAGTATGTTGATAGCAACGTCTCTCAACACAATGACGCTTCAGCCGTCGTTCACCCCCCACGATGTCCAAGTCGGCGATCCTACCGTCAGCTATGCCAACGTCGAGTTCACAGCCGATGGACGATATATGGTATGGTTCGAGCAAACTAAAGACGGCACGGGACGCGGAACCGTCTGGCACTGCGGTATAGACCCTGAGACGGCGGAGTTCATCCCTCCTGACTGCAAGGGTTTTCGAGCTTTTGAGAGCACCTCCTGGGGGAGAGCAAATCCTGGTATGGACGCCGATGGCCCATATTATGTGGGCATGGATCAGCAAGGTTATCTGATCTTCGTACGTCCCACAGGGCCCACAACGGGCGAAGTGACGGTGTTGACCACCCCAATAGATCTCACACGCCGAGGATTCTACCCCACAGATCTGCCCAATCAGAAAAAGGGTTACGTATTCTGGATCAAGAACGAGCGAGTTCCCGGCAGCGGCACCGACCCACGAAACAGATGGGTTGAGTTGCAATATATTGATCTTTCTGAGCCTACACAGATTAGGGTAATCGAACGCCAAGAGAGACCCTCGCGAGGATTTGCGCCGATGGACGTTGGCTTCGTCCGCTGGTTCCGCGGGAAGCCGTCGGTGACCTACGGGGCGTTAGACAAGAACGGCTATATCCAAGTGCGCGAGTTCGACTTGACACAGCCCAACCCCGTGCCGCGCACCGTCACTGAAGACCCGCATAACAAAATTGACCCGTTTCCGTGGGTGTTTAACGGCCAAGATATCTTGCTGCCTGGGCTCGACGCCAAAGCGATCACCGGGGTCTATGTACGCTCGCCGGGCAGTTTGCTCTTTACTCTCGTTGAGACTATCACACCGTCAGGCTCAGCTTTAGCGCACCCAAGCCTCGCTCAGTCTAATGAGCCGATTGTCTGGGCAGACAAAGCGTACACAGCCTACCAAGTGAATGAAGCAAGTGCGAACTTCTATCAGACTGCTTTTGCCCAGACAGGGGAGATTTGGTTGTCTACTGTATTGCAATCGCCACAGCAGCAGTGGCGGCTTTCGGAGCAAACTGATACAGCCAAAGCCGAGCCGGAGCCTTATGTCGGGAGATCGCGCGTCTGGGTCTTCTATAGCTCGCTCCCCAAAGGAGCCAATCCCCTGACCGCCACGTGGAGCCTGCATCGAGCTAACACACCACTAGGACGCTAGGAACGTGCGAGTATTCCGGGTGTTACAGACTGGCCTCAAGGGATGAATGGGCTGGCCATTACTGATCTTAACTGCAATGGGCTACTCGATCTTGTCATGACGAATGAGAACAGAGGCCGCGGCGGAAGTAGGGCAAGTGCGGTGACCCTAACGACGGAACGGTAGCGACATGGACTGTATATACGTATATACAGATGTCCCAATCATAGCAGGGCGAGGGCTGCGCAAGCCGTACTGCGATTTCTGGGATCAGTTGCAGGCACTATGAGCGTCTGTCACAATGAAAGACACCTGTGTAGGAGGGATGTGAATGCGTGATGTCTTACGGCGGGTTTTATGGTGCTGTGTCGGTGTCGTGCTCATTCCAAGTGCGTGCGCGATCTCTTCAGGCGTGCAACCCCTGGATCCGTGCAGCGTACAATCTCCAACAACCATGCCCCAGATCGAGCTTCAGCAAGTTGCGACAGGCTTCGCGCGTCCGGTCTATCTGACGCACGCCGGCGACGGCTCTGGACGGCTCTTCGTCGTCGAGCAAGCAGGAATTATTAAGACCATTCGCAACGGACAGACGCTCGCGACCCCGTTCTTAGATATTCGGGATCGAGTTGAGTCCGGCGGCGAGAAAGGCTTGCTTAGCGTTGCGTTCCATCCCAACTACAAAGAGAACGGACGCTTCTTTGTGAACTACACCGCCCGCAAGAACGGCGTGCTCAAGTCGGTCATCGCCGAGTACAAAGTCTCTTCAAACCCTGATGTCGCTGATCGCACAGAGAGAGCGATTTTGGAAGTTGAGCAGCCGTTTGCCAATCACAACGGGGGATTGAATAAGTTCGGTCCCGACGGGTTTTTATATATCGGCCTGGGCGACGGCGGCGCCGCCGGCGACCCGCTCAACAACGCTCAGAGCTTAGACACGCTTTTGGGCAAAATTTTGCGCATTGACATCGAGAAAGAACCCTACGCGATCCCCCAAGACAATCCCTTCGTCGGGAAAGCCAACGCCCAGGGCGAGATCTGGGCCTACGGTTTGAGAAACCCTTGGAGATTTTCGTTTGATCGTTGCACCGGGAGGCTCTTCGCCGGAGATGTCGGGCAGAACCGCATCGAAGAGATTGATCTCATTGAGAAGGGCAAGAACTACGGCTGGAGGATTATGGAAGGCTCGCAATGCTTCGATCCCCCGACTTT
The DNA here is from genome assembly GCA_938091745.1 of Candidatus Bipolaricaulota bacterium. GTDB lineage: Bacteria > Bipolaricaulota > Bipolaricaulia > RBG-16-55-9 > DRXL01 > JANXCC01. The sequence continues at coordinate 7,290 of CALLJK010000014.1, read as the reverse complement.
GTGTAACATCCAAGGGCTGGAGTTGCCCATCGCTGAGTACGATCACTCTCTTGGTTGCTCAGTGACCGGGGGCTATGTCTATCGTGGTACTCAATACCCGGCATTGATCGGGCACTATCTCTTTGGGGACTACTGCAGCGGGCGGATCTGGTCTTTAGTCCAAGAGCGCACGGGGCGCTGGACGATGCGGCAATTGATAGATTCCCCGTTGAGCATCAGCTCGTTCGGCGAGGACGAGCAGGGCGAGCTATATATAGTTCACTACGGCGGCGCGATCTACCGTGTGACGGTGAAGTGAAATTTTTATGCTGAGATGAAGCGTCGTCGCATTCGCGTTGCTGATGGCCCTCACCCCGCTCTGCAGGATCTCTCCCCCCGCAGAGCTGTTTCAGCTTGCTAATCTGGAAGCTGCAAAGAATATGCTGCAGAACCCACGCATAAGATCTACATACCCCATCGTCATGCTTGAATCGTGGTGTAACTTCGCATATAATTACTAGTGCTAACTATTAGCAGAGCTAATTATGAGCAAAAAGAGCACAGAGAAAGAGCTTGCGCGTTCACTGCTAGACACGCTTTTTATGGTAGTGCATGCTGTTGCTGCCGAGATGCGCCGGACTGCACCTGTGGGCTTTGAGCCCGCTCAGTTGCGCGTGCTCGCGTTACTCAGCAAGCACCCACGTATTCTTAAGGAGCTCGCAGCTTGTCAACAGGTCGCCCAGCCTACCATGTCACGCACTATATCGAGTTTAGTGGATCGCGGATGGGTGGAACGCGTCATAGACCCTCAAGACCGACGCCAGGTACTTGTGCGCATTACTGACAAAGGGCTTACAATGCTCCATGAGCTTCGCAACCAGGCCCAGCACCATCTGACAAAAAAATTAGCCACACTGACCGACGAAGAACGCTATCATCTGCAAGTTAGCTTGGATATACTTAAGAAGATCTTCGCAACAGAAGATGCCTATGAACGCTATTGAGGTCCATGATCTTGTGAAGAAGTTTGGAGATTTTACAGCCGTAGATCACATCTCGTTTGATGTCCGGCAAGGAGAGATCTTTGGGTTTCTCGGCCCCAACGGCGCGGGCAAGACTACAACGATCAACATACTCTGCACACTGCTCAAGCCAACAGCAGGCACAGCTCTCGTTAACGGCTACGATGTCCTGCACCACCCCTATGAAGTACGCCAGTCCATCGGGTTGGTCTTCCAGGACCCTAGCTTGGACGATCAGCTCACCGCTGAAGAGAACTTACAGTTCCACGCGATGCTGTATGGCGTCTCGCGAAGAGACTACGAGCAGCGTAGCCGCGAAGTATTAGAGCTTGTTGGGCTGAGTGACCGAGCTCGGAGCCTGGTGCGCACGTTTTCTGGGGGCATGAAACGCCGGCTTGAGATCGCTCGAGGGTTGCTGCATCATCCTCGTGTGCTCTTTCTCGACGAGCCGACACTCGGGCTTGACCCGCAGACCCGCCGCCACATCTGGGACTACGTACGAGCCCTGCGCGAGCGAGAACATATCACGATCTTCTTAACGACTCATTATCTTGAAGAAGCCGAATACGCTGATCGTATTGCGATCATCGATCATGGGAAGATCGTCGCTTTGGATACCCCCAGTGGGCTGAAGCGCCGCATCGGTGGCGACGTCGTGCGCTTGCAGACAGCTCAAAACTCTGAGGCCATGCTGCGCTTGCGCACCAATCTTCAGACAGACGTCTTGCTTGATGGCAACGAGATCGTGCTGCGAGTGCCCCAGGGAGATCAAATCATCCCCGCGATTATACGGACTCTAGGAGCACCGCCGCCGATAGAAGTGTTGAGCATAAATCTCCGACACCCCACGCTCGATGACGTCTTCATCCATCTGACAGGCAAGGCCATTCGCGAAGCAGAAGCCAACACCACAGAGTATATGAGGCAGATGATGCGAGTCCATAGGAGATAATTATGGAAAACCTCTGGCGAGACCTGCAAGGCATATATGTGATATGGTATCGCGATGTGCTACGGTTCTTGCGGAATCGCGCACGGATCATCTCATCGCTGGGACAGCCCTTGTTGTTTCTCTTCGTCTTTGGTAGCGGGCTTTCCCCCGCGATGTCGCGTCTAGGAGCAGGACAGCTCGACTTCACAGCCTTTCTCTTCCCAGGGATTATTGCCATGGCTGTGTTGTTCACGTCGGTATTTTCAGCAGTCTCCATTGTATGGGATCGCGAATTCGGCTTTCTCAAAGAGATTCTTGTGGCACCGGTATCGCGTACGGCGGTCGCGTTGGGCAAGATCGCTGGCGGGAGCACCGTTGCCCTCTTTCAGGGAGCTATTATCTTGCTGCTAGCGCCCCTTGTTGGGGTTCACTTGTCACTGGGGCAGATCGTAGTTCTATTTGCCCTTATGCTCTTGACCGCAGCTACGATGACGTCGTTTGGGGTGCTCATCGCTGCACGAATGCGTTCAATGGAAGGGTTCCAGATGGTTATGAACTTCGTTCTCATGCCGATGTTCTTCCTCAGCGGTGCGTTCTTTCCCCTGCGTGATGTTCCCTTGTGGATGGATATTCTCGCTCAAGCAAATCCCATGACCTATGGCATCGATCCTATCCGACAAGTGACGCTCCAGAAGAGTATACCGGAGGCGGTCTTAGAGACGATTCGGCTCCATCCTATCGTGACAGACGTGGCTATCTTAGCTGTGATCTGGCTCTCGCTGATGGTGGTCGCCGTGTGGATATTCAACCGCCAAGAATGAGTCTTCATAACTTCTCCACATTTATGAGTAATAATCTCAAGAAGAGGTGACTGGAATGGTGCAAACACAAGTAGCGCGAATCAAACGTGTGCTCGTCTTAGTTGGCGTTGGTCTGCTTGCTGTCGGAGGCTGGGCCTTGGCACAGCTGATCTTCGGCATGGGGGAGTATCCCGGCGGAACGCTCAAAGTCGTCTATAAATTCGAGCGCCCCGACTTTGGGCCAAGTATCTACACGATGGAAGTCAAGCCCAACAGAGATCGCTTCGACATAACAGAGACAGTCGAGAGCAAAGGCCGCAAAGCCGACGAAATCGGCTCTGGCTTTGGCCCCTCCGGCGCCGCGGGAGCAGCACGAGCGCGTTTCGAGCCGCGCCGCGAAGATATTATAGACCTGTCCCCACTCGCGGTGCTCGACGAAAAGAAAGTCGAACTCAAGCCCAACGAACGCTATCTCCTCCCCGATGGCGCGGTGCTCCAGACACAAAACGAAGATCAGATTGCAGGGGTCAAAGTGATTCGAGCTATCTACACCCACCCGAACTATCCAGGGCAGCGCGTCCTGTTTGCTCTCGCTGATCTGGAGACGAGCAAGCTCCTACTCTTCCCGCCGTTCTTAGAGAGACAAAAAGACGGCAAGATGGTCAACCGCGTCACGCTCATCGAGTTTTCCTACAAAAGATAGCGTATGATCAAATTAGAAAACGTTGCGCGGGTCTATCAGATGGGCAAGACGCTCGTCCCAGCGCTGCGCGGGTTAAACTTAGAGATTGCTGACGGAGAGTTCGTGGCGATCATGGGGCCGTCGGGTTCCGGCAAGAGCACGCTGATGCACCTCATTGGCGCCCTGGACGTCCCAAACCAAGGTCACGTCTTGCTCGATGGCGTTGATATCGCTCAGCAGAACGGCAATCAGCTCGCCGAGCTTCGCGGCAAGAAGGTCGGCTTCGTTTTCCAGACGTTCAATCTCGTCCCAACGCTCTCAGCGCTGAAGAACGTCGAGCTGCCCATGATCTTTCAGAAAGTTCCCAGAAGAGAGCGCTACGAAAAAGCGCGTCGGCTTTTGGAGCAAGTGGGCTTGGGGGATCGGCTCCATCACAAGCCGTCGGAGCTTTCTGGAGGAGAGTGTCAACGGGTCGCACTCGCACGCGCTCTCGCTAATGACCCACAGATTCTCTTAGCCGACGAGCCGACGGGAAACCTCGACGCTGAATCTGGTGAACAGATCATGCAAATCCTCAAGAAACTCAACGAAGAGAAGAAGATGACAATTATTGTTGTAACACACAATCCCGACGTCGCTCGCTATGCGCATCGTATCATTCGGATGCGCTACGGGCAGATCGAAGAAGTCTCCCACACTGCTCAGGGAGGCGCATAGCCCTATGCTGCTCGATGATTTCGATCTTGCTCTACACAACATTCGCAGCCGGAAGTTGCGGTCTTGGTTGACAGTGCTGGGGATTGTCATTGGGGTCACGGCAGTCGTCGCGCTGATCGCGATTGGGCAGGGGATGAAGCGCGCCGTCGAGCGCGAATTTGAAGCAATTGGCTATGATACTATCATTGTCTTTCCTGGAGCAAGCTTTGCCCAAGGGCCTGGGGGTGGGCCGGGGTTCTTCGGAGGTGGTTTATCACCTCAAGCGCTCAATCTCGACGCGCTGCGACAAGTCCCCCAAGTCGCTCAGATCGGGTATCTGCGCATCGAGACAGCGATGGTCACCTCAGCCAAGATGGAGGGCCAAGGCTTTTTGCGAGTAACGGGTCTTGGCCCAGGAGTGAAAGAGAACTTTGGCGGCTATTTTCGGTTCTTTGTGCTCGAAGACGGTAGGACATTTGAGCCCGATGATCACTTTGTTGCAGTCTTGGGCAATCGTCTGGCAGCAGACTTAGGTGTCAGCGTCGGAGATGAGATTAGCGTAGATAATCAGAGCTTTAAAGTAATTGGGGTCTTGCAGCCCATCGAACAAGGGCGTGGTGGCATCGGCTTTGGGAATATCAATAATGCGCTCTTCGTTCCCATAAAAGCATTAGAAGCCCTCAACCAAGACGAGGGCAAGGTCTCTCTTGTCTTGGCAAAAGCGGCGAAGGGCGCCAAAGTCGCAGACGTAGCCACTCGCATCAAAGCTGTTATGAGTCGTCTGGGCACGCCGGTCTCCACGGTGACTGCGGAAGAGATCAGCCAGAGAGTCAGCGGGGTTTTGGGAGCGATCCAGATGACGTTAGCTGCGATTGCCGCGATCTCGCTGCTCGTCGGCGCCGTCGGCGTGATGAATACCATGTACACTTCAGTTCTGGAGCGCACGCGCGAGATCGGCATCTTGAAAGCCATCGGCGCGAAGGACGGACATATTCTGAGTCTCTTCTTGATTGAGTCTGGGTTAATTGGGCTAATCGGCGGAGCTATCGGGATTTTGTGTGGAGTTGCGCTGAGCAGTGGGGCCAGCGGGTTCATCACGCGGGCGCTGGCCTTTGGGCCGTTGGGGGGAGGAGCGGGCGCAGAGTTCAGCCCGGAACTCATCATTGGGACGCTGATCTTCTCGTTTGTGCTGGGGGCGCTCTCCGGGGTGTTGCCAGCGCGGCAAGCAGCGCAGCTGCGCCCTGTCGAGGCGTTGCGCTATGAATAAGAAAATTCTTGTGCTTATCACGCTCTTGCTTGTGAGCACCGTCGGCTATGGAAGGATCGTAGGCAATTGGACAACGTCCGTGAGCGTTCAACCACAGACACCAGCGGTCATTGATCAGACTTTGGTCGGCGGCTCCTCAACGATGATTTTAGGGCTTTTCTTAGGAGACCTGGCGCAGTCGCCCAGCCGCGCGCTCTCGCGTCTCTTTCTCACTGATCCGTCGTTTACGCAGCTAGGATTTGCTCTACAACTCATTTGGCAAGCGCCCTCGCTCTTTCAGGGGCTTGAGAGCTCGCTGCTGCACTTCCAGGGCTACAACAAGCAGCAGATCATTATGGAATATCCCGTGGGGACGCTCTTGTGGCGCTTCGACGCGGTCTTCTCTTCGAGCGGGCTGCGCTACTTCTGGAACCAAGCCGCGATCAATTATGGCGGCGCGGCGATGAGCAGCGAGCTTCTGCTTCTGTCTACCAACTTGGGGCTGCTGACGGGCTTGAGCCTGTCATTCAAGGGGAACACATTTGGAGGCGCAGCCGTGGGGATAAATTTGCTCTTGGGAGCTGAGACGGATTTGACGTCTCCTGGCTTTGGCGTAGGAGCCAATTTATGGGAGTGGGCTCGCATGGACTTGACTATAGAAGGAGCGAGCTTCTTGGAATGGATTCACTTCGATAGCGTGACTCGGTTCACTCGGACGAACGGCTTCGAGTACTCCCGCTGGGATTTCTATTACGAGCCTGATGCGGGGCCACTGAGCTTGCTCTTCACCGTCAGAATCTTGCCCGACGACGAAACCAAGGCGCTGACGGCGCTACTCGATCTCGACGGCCCGGCGCTCTATCTGTACGCAAACTTTCAGAGCGTGCGCGGGCTGAGCTTACAATATATTGAACTAATGGACAATTGGTATCTCAGTAGCACCGTTGCGCTTGAAGGGAAGCTCTACAAGCGCAAGGGCGCCAACGACATAGATCTCCGTGCGCGCGATTATCTGATAGACATCACGCTTAAGGACCCCGTCGCAAACTATGAGCGGACGGATTACGACGCTGTCGTCTCTTTAGAGGGAAAGGTCAATGGCGAGCTTATGGTCGCGGGCGATTTCTATTTTCGCAAGGGCGAAGCAATGCCGGCGCTGCTGACCAGCCGAGTCAATCTCGATATCGGGCTGAGCAAGAATCTCGCGTTCTCTTCTGGGGTAGCTCTCGATCTGTTCACCGGCTTAAAACAGCTTATGCTCGGCATCGAGGTCTGGTTCCACGCCTATTGAGTCTCTTTTCCCCAAATCTCGACCCTCTCTTCATAAGATCTCCACAATCGTTCGTTATAGTGAGCTTGCCACTCAGGAAGAGCCTGAGTGAGTCCTGGAGAGAGGAGTAAGCTTCTATGAAAAAGCTCTATCTCAGTGCGTTAGTTGTCGCCATCGCGCTCTTGGCGGGCGTGGCGTTCTATTACGCCTCCGCCCAGAACCAAATGACCACGGAACAACCGAGGCCCCCGTCTATCACGGGGAGCGTCAAGGCCCCTAGCCGCGCGTCTATTCTAGCGAGCTTAGCCAAGATCGATATTCTCAAAGCCATTGAGATCGCCAAGGGGCAACAAGCTGGGACTATCATTGGGGCGAACTTGGGCGAGCGCGACGGATATGTCGTCTACAACGTCGTCGTCTTGACGGCCGATGGCAGCTCTGTGCTTGTCATCATTGATGCTGGCAACGGTAACGTCTTGAGTGTGACCAAGCTACCTCTCGGCGGGCGCTTCGGACGATTTGGGCACTTTGGCCCAGGAAAGCGAGGTGGTCCTTAAACAGATCCCTGGAAGAGAGCTTCGCTTCCCCACACTGAGTTTTCTCCTTCCCCCATACACCGGAGCGTTCGGGAGCCTGCCCTGGGGCAGGCTCCCCGACCTCCTCA
>CALLJK010000013.1 GCA_938091745.1 Candidatus Bipolaricaulota bacterium | reverse complement strand
GGCGGGACAATAGCAGCATTGGCGGGCGGTGCAGCGGGAACCCTGATTGGTGGTCTCAGCGGGGTCTTGCTGGGATTGCCCATCGAGATCGCACGTCATCCCAATCGTACCCAGATCTATCAGAGCTTTGAAGAGATACCCGAACCCGAAGAGCCGGTGCCGATGCGCTGGGGCTTTGCCGGAGCGAAAGTCGGCTTTGGCTTAGGAGTGGGTGCCGGAGCGGCACTAGGGGTGATCTGGATAGGCAAGCTCTTTGGGGTCGAGGGCAACCCCCAAGGGGCATGGACAGGGGCGTTCGCCGGAGCTTTAGCAGGCGTCATGCTGATGACCGAGATGACAGCGGGCAAATACCCGTTCTCGCTCTCTCGATGGTCTTGCAAGCGCACGGAGGAGGGCAACAAGATCTTGTTTGAGTGCGGCTACGAGAGCGGGTATCTGTCGCCCGTTGAAGTGCTTCTCAGCCCGATGGCCTTGGCAGCTCTTGGGGCGACGCTTGGGTATAACGCTGCGATAAGCTTTGCGGTCTCTGTGCCTGTGATGAGCGTGAGATTCTAGAAGTCAGCATAGTCCCTTGGCACGCAGCAAGCTTTTGTACCCTTCTCGGCTGAGATGCCCCTGCAGGAAGTGCTCTAACTCGCGCCGAGAGAGTTTAAGTTGAGATCGTTCGAATCCTCACGTAAGCAATCTCTGCAAAAGCTTGTATTTAGTTTGCAATTCGTCTCCCAACTCGTCAGCGTGCTTGCTCAAAAAAGCCCACTCGTCCGCTAAGCTACGCAGCAAGCTCTCTTTCGCTTCTTGAATGGTCTTCCCCTGACCGAAGAAATCCGAGTCCTGGGAGAGAACAGCAAGCACGCTGTCTTCATAAATCTTGAGCTTGATAGGGATAATATGCTCCTTGTACACGACAGCGTCGCGCAGCGTAATAGGCAACCTAGGTTTCACTAATGCTCTCATACTCGCTGTATTGTAACTCAATCTTGAGTCAAAATCGAGCTGAGCTTAGGGCAGTGCCGGGATCTCGCGCACCTGATCCCCAGCGACTTCTAAGACAATATTGTCAATCAATCTCGCCTTGCCAAAGTAGACAGCGAGCGCGATCAAGACCTGCCCGTCGAGGCGCGCTATGGGCTGCAGATCGCGCACACTCACGATCTCGATGTAGTCTATGCGAGCTTCGCTCGCCGTCGCGATGAGCTTCTCCATCTCCGAGATAATACGCTGCGCATCGCGCTCGCCAGACTCAATGAGGGCTTTCGCTCTTTGTAGAGCTCTGTAGAGCACGGTGCTTTGGGCGCGCTGCTCGGGATTCAAATAGACGTTGCGGCTGCTCATGGCCAGCCCATCGCTCTCGCGCACCGTTGGCGCAGAGATAATCTTGACGGGGAAATTCAAATCTTGGACTAATCTTTTGATGATGATGAGCTGCTGCGCGTCTTTCTGGCCGAAGACGGCAACGTCGGGCTGAATAATATTAAAGAGTTTGCTCACGACGAGCACAACGCCGTTGAAGTGCCCTGGCCGCCGCGCCCCGCAGAGACGATCAGCTAATTTTTCAATATGAAACGTGATCAGTGAGCGCTCCGGGTACATCTCGGAGACCTCGGGAGCGAAGATGAGATCTGCTCCACGTGCTTCGCAGAGTTTTCTGTCGCGCTCGAAGTCTCTGGGATACGACGCGAAATCTTCGTGAGGGCCAAATTGGGTTGGGTTGACGAAGATGCTGACGACAACAAAATCGCTGTGCTGCTTCGCAATGTCAATAAGCTGTAAGTGCCCCTCATGGAGATAGCCCATCGTGGGGACAAAGCCGATTCTCTCGCCCTGAGCGCGGGCTTGAGCGATCACAGCGCGTGTCTTGGAGATCGTGCGCGTGATGAGCATAGGAGACCTCACGCCTGTTGAGAGTCAACTCATATATCTAGCGGCTCGTGAATACGAATGCGTCCAGGTTCCACAACCCATAGTTTGCCCGTAGGGGCATCATTTGCCAATGCCTGAATGAGAGTCCGAACGAGAATGCGCATTGTAGGGAAGAGATCATCCGGCCCGCGTAAGACGACAATGCCTGACGTATCCTTGGGAGGAAATCGCAATAAGTTAGAGAAATCCTTGTCTAGCGAAACCAAGATCCGACCCTCGGCGATGCATCGCTCATACAGGGCTTGGTCTTCACTGCCGCGCATATTCTGATCGCGGACGGTAACTACATCATGCCCTGCTTCCTGTAAAAGCAAGGCCAGGCGAGCATCTAGGTTCTCATCAAGTTTGAGCTTCATCAGTCTTGGCTTAAGGGTACAGGGACATATCGTTCGCGGGCCATCTCTGCGGCAAAGGCTAGCGCGGCCCGAATGTCCTCACGAGTCAGTGAAGGATAAGCTTCGAGAATCTCCTCTTCGGTGCAACCGGCAGCTAGATTATCCATAATGAGGGAGACCCAGATGCGCGTCCCCTTAATACACGGCTTGCCAAAGCAGACATTGGGATTGATTGAGATGCGCTCACGCCAATTCTCCATCGTTAACTTCACCTTCTTTTACTTTAGCCATCTTGAGATCGTTTGACAACTGTGCTTCTTCACCAAGCGCCTATTGTGTCTAAATCTTCCGAATCTGCACGCCGAGTTCGTCTCTTAATCGCGCTTCGATCCGCGCCACCATCTCATTCACTTCATCGTCGCTGAGCGTCTTGGTCCAGTCTCTGAAAGTTATTTCATACGTTAAGCTCTTCATCCCCTGGGGAATCTGGCTGCCGCGATATAAGTCATACAGGAAGACGCGCTCGACGCGACGCTCGCTCTCTAAGATCTTGCGCACGCTGGCTTCGGGAACGCTCTCTGGCACCAAGAGCGAGAGATCTCTTCGGGAAGCTGGGAATTTCGGGGTCACCCGCGGCTGCAGCTCTGCCCACGGGGGCAGCGCAATCGTCTGCAAACGCTGATAGATCTCTTCAAGATTCATCTCGAAGAGATAGACTCTCCACGGCAGATCATAACGTCGCCCTAGGTCGGGATGCAGCTCTCCGAGGATTCCTAAGATGTCTTCTTTGGCTTTGACAAACGCTTGGCGCACCGGGTGCAAGATCTTTTCTGCGCTGGGCTCAAACGAGAAGTTCTTCAGCCCGAGCTCGAAGAGCAGCGACTCGACAATCCCCTTCAGATCATAGAAATCATAGAATTGCTCGCGGCCGCGCAAAGGCACGAGCGCTCGCCCAGCCAGCGCAAGCCCTACTGAAACTTGCTCGCGTATGGCTTTATTCTCTTGAGAGAAGACCTTGCCGATCTCGAAGAGCCGGACGCCGTCGACTTGTTGATAAGCGTTGTATTGCACATTGCGCAGGAGCCCCGGCCACAGGCTCGGCCGCAGCGCGTAGGACTCGTCGCTCATGGGGTTGCGTAGCTTCATCAGACCATCGCTATATCCAAAGACCTCAAGGTCTTCTCTGGAGATAAAGCCGAAGTTGACCGCCTCGCTCACGCCCAGCCCCGTGAGAATCTTTCTGATTCTGTCTTTGAGCTCTTCGACGCGCTCGCGACGGCCTGCTACAAGCGGGAGTGCCGGGCGCTCTGCAGGGATCTTATCGTAGCCATAGATGCGCCCGATCTCTTCTATTAAGTCTATTTCGCGCTCGACCTCTCTGCGAAAGCTTGGAACTTCGACGCGCCAACGGTCAGTCCCCTCGCGCTTTATTGAGAATTCTAAACGCTGCAGAATTCTCTCAACACGTTCAGCGGGGATAGGGATGCCCAAGATCTTTTCGATGCGAGCAGCTCTCAGTACTGTTGCGCGACGCTCGATCTTCTTAGGATAGACGTCAATCACCCCGTGCATCACAGAGCATTGCCCCCACTGCTGGAGCAGCGCTCCTACACGATCCAGCGCGGTGATGAGGATCTCCGGGTCCATGTCGCGCTCGAAGCGATGGCTCGCTTCCGTGCGCAGCCCCAGGCTCTTCGAAGTGCGTCGCACCGAGATCGGGTCGAAATACGCCGACTCTAGTAAGACTTTGTGTGTCTGCTCAGAGACTTCGCTGTCAGCTCCACCCATAACTCCCGCGACGGCCACGGGCTTGCGCGCGTCGGCAATCACTAAATCTGTCGCGCTAAGTGCGCGCTCGACCCCGTCAAGCGTCGTGATCTTTTCGCCGGGGCGCGCTCGTCTGACTATGATCTTGTGCCCTTCGAGCCTGTCATAATCGAAGGCGTGTGTGGGGTGCCCTAGCTCTAAGAGCACATAGTTTGTTGCGTCCACGATATTGCTGATCGGACGTAGCCCGCCCTTGGCCAATCTGTGCTGGATCTTTAAGGGAGACGGCCCCCAGCGCACGTCACTGAAAATGCGCGCGGCGTAGCGCGGGCAGCCCTGCCCGTCCTCGATCTCCACTGACGCGAGGGATTCGATCTTCTCCGTGCTCTCTCTAACAGCTGTGCTGGGTTTGCGCAGATCGAGATCGTAGAGCGCGCTGACTTCGCGGGCGACTCCAAGCACGCTCAGCGCATCAGGTCTATTAGATTTCGTCTCCAAGACCAAGATAAAATCATCAAACTCTAAGTAATGCGCAAAATCGTCTCCGACCTGACAGCCCAGCTCCGGCTCTAAGACCCAGACGCCGGGGGATTTCTCTTCCAATCCCAGCTCGGCGCGAGAGCAGATCATCCCGTCAGATCTCTCTCCGCGAAAGACGGCAGCTTCGACGGCTTGGCCGTTAGGGAGCTGCCCTCCCGCGCGTATGACCGGCACAAGCGCATTCTCTGCGAGATTGGGCGCTCCAGAGACGAGCTTCACCGTCTCGCGCCCCAGCGAGACCTCGCAGACCTTCAATCGGTCGGCGTTGGGATGGGGGCTCACCGTCAAGATTTTGCCGACGATAATTCCCTCGGGTTTGCCCACGCGCTCGACTGACGCGACTTCTAATCCCGCAAGCGTTAGACGCTCTGCCAGCTCCTGCACGAACCCTTCTTCGATGGGAACCGAAACGAACTCCGTCAGCCATCTATACGGAACACGCATTATTCGAATACCACCCCGATTGAGATAAGGACGTCCTGTTCAGAGCGCTCTGCTCCAACAAAGGGATAGCCAATGCGCAGCACAAGGGTGAAGGGCAAGAGCCCTCCGATGCTCGTACCGCGAACGCGAAACTCTACCCCTGCTTCGACCTTGGCCCCTTCTGTGCTCAACCAGCTCTCAAACGTTGGGGCCGTGCGCGCCGCTATCGCGTATACCGCTTGATCGATCTCATTGATCAGCGCGAGGTTGAGCAGATTATACCCCATCTCGCGCTGGAGCGGGAAGCTCACTTCCATATAAGTGAGCCAGCGGAACCGATCCGCAAATGGGAAGCCCTTGATATTTTTGAAGCTGCTCAGCTCACTTAGGTCAAATCGAAAACCCCCTTGGGTGTTGAAGCCCAAGCCCAAGTCACCGGCGACGTCGAGATAGACATTGGGCCACAGACGAATCCGCGTGATTCCCTGCAGCGAGAGCTGGGTAAATCCAAGCCCTTGGCGTAGGGAGAGCCTAAAGATATAGAGATTCTTTAAGAGCTCGCTGCGTTGGTAGTCCAGAGCTGCAAAGAGCACTGGGACATAGGGCCCGCTGGGCCCCTCCGGCGCATCCAGCAGTCGCGCGACTGTCAGGGCAAAGCGTTCATGGGGCACCCACCACGTCCCACGGTAGCCGATGTTGGGCTGAGCAAACGTCATCCAACTGAAGCTCACCAACCCAAATATATCTGTGCCGGTTGGGGCGATGACCGCAGAGGCTACCGTCCCGCGCCCGAGATTCAGCCAGCCTCCCATATAGCCGTTCGCGAATATCAGTCGGTAGTCGTTCAAAAAGCCGATCTCGATGGTCTGTGCCAGAGGGTTCACGCGCACCAGATAGGCGTCGAGGGGCATATCGTTGTCCCCGTTGGTGATGACGCGTGTGCGCTGGGGATAATAGTTATTGAGACGGTTGACGTCCGGGGTGACTTCGTAGGGATCAACGCGCACCTCTTTGATAGGGCGCTTGCTGCGAAATTCCCAGACTTCTTTGGGTTTATCGCTCGAGTATGTGTACGTGAACTCCTCGTCGAGTTCCGAGACCGCGATGACCGTAACCGGCATATGAATGGGGCCTTTGCGCTCTAAAAAGACGCGCACTACGTATCGGTCAGCGTCTTTGGGAGCATCCTTGGGAAGCTCCAAGGGTTTAACTTCAAAGCCGGTGACGGCATAATCAAGATAGAGAGCGGGGTCGTCGTCGCGATGGAGCCAGGCGTTGAAGAACTCTGAGAAGTCTTGCCCGGAGATCTCTTCGACGAGGCTCTCAAACTCAGTCACAGTAATAAACTTATGCGCCCAGCGCTCATACGCGGTACGTACGATTCTGTTCATCGTCTCATGGCCGAGGAGGCCGCGCAGGGCCCGCAAGACCAAATAGCCCTTGTTATAGAGTCTCACTGAGCTATAATTCGCATAGCGTACGTCTTGCTGGGGCTTGATGATCGCCTCATCAAAGCGATTTTTATGAACCGTCACGTAGGGGAGCTCGCTCAGGTGTCTGCGCAAATTCAGATACCCTAACTGTGACTGAATGAACTTTTCTAAGAGCCCTGAACGCTCCATCTGGATGAGATTGGGGCCAAACTCCCCGTACTTCTCCTCAAAGTAGGTGATGGACAGATAGTTAGAGAACGCTTCGGAGAGGAAGTTTTCGGCGTTGAGGTCCACCCCGATGCCGATGCCCCACCACAAATGGGCGATCTCGTGGGCTAGAATATACTCGGTCAAGCGATCGAGTGCTCCAGCAACCCCTAGGTCTTTTTCGAAGAAGAACGAGCTGCCCAGCATCACAAAGCCATCGGCGGTCATCCCGAAATAGCCGTCTGACGAAGCCTCGACGATCACGAGGCGCTTATAGCTGAACGCCCCAAAGTGCGCTTGGTAGTACTCTAAGATCTCATGGGCGTAAGTCGCGAGCACGCGGGCGTTGGCTTCGTGGCCCGGACGGTAGTAGACACTAATGGGGATCTGTTCTCGAAGCTCGTATTTTCTGAATTTATCGCTGATGCTGATGGGGATTGAGCGCACAGGGATTTCAGTAGTGACGCGCACGATCTTTTGCCCCTTCAGTTCAGGGTGAGGCGCTTCTGATTGGTGATCGCCCCCGGCTGCTACCGTGTACTCATTAGGCAGAGTCAGCTCGAGTTCGTACAGGGCTGCGGGCATTAAGAATTTATAATACGGCCGTGGAGCGATATAGCGCCCGTCTATAAGCTCGGTCGCAGGCACGGGAATGGGGCTCCAGCCAAAACGCCACGTGAACGTCCCGTTGTGAAAGCCCTCATCAGCCCCGGTGATGTGAGGAAACTTCGTCTCGAACTCAATGACCACGGTGACGCTCTGACTGGGCTCTAACGGCTGAGGCAAGTCCACGCGCAGAAGCGTCTCGTCTAAAGAGTACGTCTGGAACCAATCGGGCCCGCGCTCCACAGCGAAGTCAAGCGCTGTGCCATCGAGCGTCTGCACTGAGAAGATCTTCATCCATGCGGGATCGAAGCCGCTCCAGTACGAGCTATCGAGTATGGCTGGAGCGAGATGGGGATTCGGTTCACGGCTATAGTTAGGCATGAGCAAAAAGTAGAGCGCTGGTATAGACGTTTGGGAATCATTGGTGTAGTCAATGGTCGCCGTTCCAGAGATCACGCGATCTTCTGGGTCGAGCGAGACCTGCACCAGATATCGATCTGGGGAAGTCTCTTGAGCCCATGTGAGAACTGTGGCTCCTGCCCATACGGTCAGCAAGACGATACGGAAGACTCTAGTCATTGGGCCTCGTCGCCTCCTGTGTTATGAGACTTTCGATGTCGCTAAGAGCTCGACGCGCACCTTGCGCACCTCTTTCTCTGTGGCCTCAACGACAGTGAGGCGTGCGCCGTCTACCGTGAGCGTCGTCCCTACTTTAGGGATTTCTGCCAGCCGATGCAACAGCAATCCCCCAACCGTGACTGCCTCCGAGAGCGGCAACTCCAGAGAGAGCCGAGCGTTCAGTTCATCCAAGGGGGTCTCACCGTCAACGAGATAGGTTGTGGGCGAGAGCTGCCTGATCTGGAGCGCCGCTTGCTTCTCTTCGGACTCGTCGTACTCGTCGCGGATCTCCCCCACGATCTCTTCCAAGATATCTTCAAGAGTGACGATCCCCATCATCCCGCCGTACTCGTCGACGACGATAGCCATATGCTTTTTATTCTTTTGGAAATCGCGCAGGAGCTTACGGATTGGCTTATTCGGCGCGGTGAAGAACGCCGGTCTGATAATATGCTCTAAGCGCGCGGTGCTGAGCAGCTCCCGCAGCCTGCGTATTTCAGCTTCGTAGAGCGCTCGCTCTTCAGCAAGCTTCTTGAGTTCTTCGGGAGTCTTGGCTTGCTTCAGCCGTTGTGGCAGCTCATCTTGGAGCTTCTTTTTGTATTCATCGAGCTTTTGTTTCTCAGCGTACCCAAAGCGCAAGAGATCTTTGGCGTGTAGGATCCCGCGAATATTGTCCAAACTGCGCTCGTAGACGGGGTAGCGTGAGTGCCCCTCCCGCGCGATGATCTCGCGCACTTCGGCCAAAGGGGTATTGATCTCAATGGCAACGACGTGCGTGCGCGGCACCATGACTTGCCGGACGACTAAGTCGTCGTAGACGAAGATGCGACGGATCATCTCGCCCTCTTCTTCTTGGAGCATACCCCGTTCTTCGCTCAGCTCGATCAAGAATTTGATCTGATCTTCGCTGACGTGGACGGGTTCGCGCTGCCGATATGGTGTTGGCAAGAGGCGCAATAGCCCTTGAGAGATCGCTTGGAAAGCGATCGTCAAGGGGCGCAGAACCCGGGAGAGCCAATACAGTGGGCCAATGACAATAGGTGTGAGGCGCTCCGCGTTATTCTTCCCCAAATGCTTCGGCGTGATCTCCCCGAAGATCAAGAGATAGATAGTGATCAAGAGCGTCGCGACCAGAGCTGTCTCGGACTTGCTCAGGGTTGGCAACAGTTGTAGCGTGAGCACAGTCGCGATGGAGCTCGCGAAGAGATTGACGAAGTTATTGAGAATTGCTATAGCGGTGATGAGCGAAGTCGGGTCGTCGTGGAGGGCTTGGAGACCCCTTGCACGGTGCGGGTGCTCGCGGATCATCGTCTTGAGGCGCAGCCGGCTTACTGACGCGATCGCGATCTCTGAGAGCGAGAAGAAAAACGACAGTACCGTGAGCACAGCCAGGGTCACTACGCCTGTCAGGAGACTCATACGGTCTCTCTCACCCGCTCTTTGTGGAGTCATTCGATTATAAGTTTGCGGTGTACGCTTTGCAAACCGTGTGAATTTGCAGTACAATCAGCAGCCAGTCTGATCTCTATGTTCAATACGCTAACCGAGAAGCTGAACAGTATTTTGACGCAGTTGCGCCGGCGCGGCGCCCTCACGGAGAAGGACTTAGATGAGGGGTTGCGTCAGGTCCGACTCGCGTTATTGGAAGCCGATGTCAATTATAAGGTCGTCAAGAAATTTATAGACGACGTCAAGCAAAAAGCCCTGGGCGCCCAGATTCTCGAGAGCCTCACCCCAGGCCAGCAGATCGTTAAGATCGTCCGGGACGAGCTGGTGCAGATCCTTGGGGGCACCCGTGCCGAGCTGAAATTGACGAGCTGGCCGAGCGTGCTTGTGTTAGTCGGCTTGCAAGGTTCCGGTAAGACCACGATGGCAGGAAAGCTCGCCAAGTATCTCACCGAGAAGCTCCAGAAGAAAGTCTTGTTAGCCGCAACGGACTTGCAGCGTCCAGCGGCGATTGAGCAGCTCAAACAGTTGGGTGCGAAGCTCGGTTACCCTGTCTATGCTGAAGGGCGCACTTCTATAGAAGTCGCCGAAGGGGCGCTCATCGAGGCGCGCAAAAACTCTTTTGACGTCTTAATTATCGACACGGCTGGGCGCTTGCAGATCAACGAAGAGTTAATGTCAGAGCTGGTTGAGATGAAAGCGAAGCTCCAGCCCGCTGAGATTCTCTTGGTCGCTGATGCCATGACCGGCCAAGAGGCTGTAAATATCGCGCAGACGTTCGATCAGCGATTGACGCTGACGGGGATTATTCTCACTAAGCTCGATGGCGACGCGCGCGGCGGCGCAGCGCTCTCCATGGTCACGGTCACCGGGCGGCCGATAAAGTTTATCGGGGTTGGCGAAAAGCTCGAAGACTTAGAAGTCTTTCACCCTGATCGGATGGCCGAGCGCATCTTGGGCATGGGCGATATTCTCTCTTTGATCGAGGAGGCTGAAGCCCGGGTCGACACCAAGAAGGCCGAAGAATTCGTGAGAAAGATTCAGAAAGAGAGCTTTACGCTTGAAGACTTTCGCGAGCAGATTCAGCAGTTGCGCCGCATGGGGCCGATCACGAAATTATTAGAGAAGATCCCCGGGATGCAAAAAGTCGAGGTCGACGAGAAGGCGCTTGTGAAGGTTGAAGCGATCATCAATTCGATGACGCCAGAAGAGCGTCGCCATCCGGAGATTTTGAACGGCAAGCGCAAGAAGCGTATCGCTTTAGGGAGCGGGACCCAAGTCAGTGACGTGAATAAGCTCTTGAAGCGCTTTGCAGAAGCTCGAAAGATGATGAAACAGCTCAAGGGCAAGAAGTTGCCCCAGATGCCATTTCGATAGAGGAGGAACAGACGATGCTGAAGATCAGGCTCAAGCGGACTGGGCGACGGTCACAGCCGTCGTATCGGATCGTCGTTATAGAAGGGACGCGACAGCGGAACGGTCGCGTCGTGGCGGATTTGGGCTGGTACGATGTCTTGCACGGGGAATACGAGATTGACATGGCCGAGGCGCTCTTATGGCTCGGGCGGGGAGCCCAGCCGACGGAGACGGCGCGGCACCTGCTCTCCAAGAAGGGCGTCTTAGCAGAGTTTCATAAGCAGCGTGTGGCGAAGACGTGAACCCGATTTTTGCAGCGTTGCAGTATGTGATCCGTGCGCTCGTCGACGCGCCAGAGAAGATCGTGATTGAGCGGATCGAGGCGCCCAAGGTCGATATTTTCAATATCAGTGTTCCCCAGGACGAGATGGGGCGGTTGGTGGGGCGGAACGGGCGAACTGCTGAGGCTATTCGAGATGTGCTGGGGGCGATTGGGGCGACGCTTGGCAAGGAAGTCATTATCGACGTGATCGAGGCGCGGCCAGCGCCACCGCCGCGTGTGGCGGCCAAGCGCTCTCGTCGTCGCGGTCGGGCGCGCTCCCCGATGCGCCCTGCTCGCAATGCGCATTGACATTGTCACAATCTTCCCACAGATGCTCGAGGGATTCTTCGCTGCCGGGGTGATTGGCGCGGCGCGCCAAGCGGGCATTGTCGAAATCTATATTCATAATCTACGCGATTTCACGACGGATAAGCACCGCCAAGTTGATGATCGTCCCTACGGCGGCGGCCCAGGGATGGTCTTAAAGCCTGAGCCGTTCTTCCGCGCTGTAGAGTTTATCAAGAGCCAACTGACTGTCCAGCCCAGAGTAATTCTGCTATCGGCACAGGGCAAGCTCTTCACCCAAGAGATCGCCAAAGAGCTTGCGCGGGAGAGCGCGATCATCTTGCTCTGCGGGCGTTACGAGGGCGTGGACGAAAGGGTCTTACATATCTGCACCGACGAGCTCTCTATCGGAGACTATGTCTTGAGCGGGGGGGAAGCAGCGGCAGCAGTTGTTGCGGAGTGTGTCGCTCGGCTCGTCCCCGGGGTGGTGGGTAAGCACGAATCCCTGGAACAAGACTCGTTCTATAATGAGAGGCTCTTGGGGCCGCCGCAGTACACGCGACCTCCGGAGTTTCGCGGGCTGCGCGTCCCAGAAGTCTTGCTTACGGGCGACCATAAGAGAGTCGAAGAATTCCGTCGTCGTGCAGCCCTGGAGAAGACTCTGAAGAACAGACCGGATTTGCTAGCACCCTCCCCCCCAGCCCCTCTCCCCTCAGAGGAAGAGGGGAGTCAGGGGTGAGGGGAGAGTCCCTATGGGCAATCTCTATATCGCTCTGGTGCACTATCCCTGCCGCGATCGCCATGACAAGATCGTCACGACGATGATCACCCCTATTGATGTGACGGACATCGCTCGGAGTGCCTGTACGTATGGGGTGAGTCGGTTTTATATTGTCACGCCCTTGCCTAGCCAGCAAACGATTGCCCAGAGGCTCATAGACTTCTGGCTCAAAGCTGAACCAGATGTGGCCTATCGGCGGCCGGCCTTGCAACTAGCCCGCGTTGTTGATAGGCTAGAGACCAGTTTTCAAGAGGTACTCGAGCGCGAGGGCCTCGCCCCAGTGCTCGTGGGCACGGACGCGCGTGAGCTGCCTGGGACGCGCATCAGCTATGAGAAGCTGCGCGAGCTGATCGAGACCGATATCCGCCCAGTTTATGTGCTTTTGGGGACGGGCTGGGGCTTAGCGCTTGAAGTGCTAGACCGTATGGACTATTTTCTTCCCCCCATCTGGGGGCCGACGGATTATAATCACTTGTCGGTGCGTGCCGCAGCTGCTATTATCTTAGACCGGCTGCGCGGGCGACGATAAATTTCAGTGAAGGAGTGAGCGCCTATGAAGGGCAATCTCATCCGTGAGATTGAACAAGAGCTTATGAACAAAGAGATCCCGGAGTTTCGCCCCGGTGATACTATCCGGGTACATGAGCGCCTCTTGGAGGGTGGCGAGGGCGCCAAGGAGGGGAAGGAGCGCATCCAAGTCTTTGAAGGAATTGTCATCAAGTGCGCTGGCAGCGGCGTCAACAAGACATTCACGGTGAGAAAAGTCTCTTACGGGGTTGGGGTCGAGAAGATCTTCCCGTTGTATTCGCCGCGAATTGCTAAGATCGAAGTAGTCGAGCGTGGCCGTGCGCGCCGCGCGCGCTTGACCTATCTGCGGCGGCAGGCTCTCGAAGCCAGTGCCAAATAAGCAATGCCTGACGATCTCAAGCCGACTGATCCCATACCGAGTGAGCCGATAGCTCCTCGTGTTGAGATAGTTTATGAGGAGGAGCACTCGAAGCCTTGGCTTGCGCGCGTCCTCAATCGTCGAGGGATCGAGACCAGTCCGGGGATGGACTGGGCCCTCGACTGGCTGCAAATTATCATTGTCGCTGTTGTACTCGCGCTCATCACGATGAATTTTATCATTGTGCGGATGCGCGTGCCCACAGGCTCGATGGAACCGACGATCATGCCCGGTAGTTCGTTTTTTGTAGATAAAATCTCGTTTTATTTTCGCAAGCCCAAGCCAGGAGATATTATCGTCTTCTGGCACAACGAGGGCACCGATGAAAACCCGCGCTGGGTGCGCTACGTGAAGCGCCTCATTGCTACTGGAGGTCAGACGGTTCAGATCAAAGATTGTTATGTCTACGTGAATGGCGTCCCTATGACCGACGATGCGTTCAATCACCCTGGGCATCCAAATCCAGAGCGCCAGTGTTACTATAACTCCGGAAAGATGGGCGACCAAATATTGACAGTGCCGCCAGGGCACTATTTTGTCTTAGGGGACAACAGTCGCAATAGTCTAGATGGGCGCTTTTGGGACTTCCCGTTCGTGTGCGAGAAAGATTTTATTGGCGAGCCGTTCTTAAAGGTCTGGCCGCCTAATCAGATCGGGTTTATGAACGGCTACTTCGGCAGCTCGCGCTAACGATTGACGCTCGTCCCCCAAAAATCTATAATCTCGCTGATATGGAGATCAAACTACACCCGCCCATCACCAACGCTTCTGGCCCGCACTCTGTGACGTACGAAGAACTCGAGCGCATCGCGCAGTCGGCTGCCGGCGCGATAGTGACAAAGAGCATGACCCACTGTCCCCGCCAGGGCAACCCAGAACCGAGACTTCGTGCACACTTAGACGGCGAGCTCGGCTCGCTCAACTCGATGGGCCTGCCCAATCTGGGATATTTAGAATACGCGAAGTTCATTCCCAAGCTCAAAGAGTTTGGAAAGCCCGTGATCGCGAGCATTGCTAGCGCGCCTTGTGCTCATAAGCTTCCCCCCATAGAGCAATATTACGAGATCGCCACAGCGATAGAGAGAGCTGGCGCAGATGCCATAGAACTGAACCTCTCCTGCCCAAACTTAGAAGATATTCCCATCGCGATGGACCCGCAGAGCGTGCGCGCTGTGCTCACTGCCGTCACAAACGCTGTGAAGATCCCTATTGGCGTAAAACTCGCGCCGTACAATAATGTCCCCAAGCTCTTTGACCAGATCGCTCGCACGTTGCTCGATTTTGATATTGCGTATGTCGCGACGATCAACTCCGAGCCGCTCACGCTGGACATTGACTTGAAGACTCGAACGAAGGTGATTCGGCCCAATGACGGCTTTGGCGGGCTGGGTGGCCCGGCAGTCCTGCCCATAGCCCTTGCTGAGGTCCATCGCTTCTATAAGTTCTTTCAGAAGCAAAAAGCACGCATCGCTGTCTGGGGTGTGGGGGGCATTATCCGAGCTGAAGATGCGATCAAGCACTTTCTCGCTGGGGCTTCTGTAGTTCAGATCGGGACGCTCTTCTTATGGGATGGCCCACAAGCGTTTGAGAAGCTCTGGGTAGGGATTCAAAGATGGCTTCAAGAGAACGGATTTTCGAGTGTGGAAGAGATCGTCGGGCAGGTGAGGGAGATTTGAATCACGGAAAGCACAGAAGGAGCACGGATGACACGGAAATTTTTATTCTGTGCTTTCCGTGGTTCGTTTCCGTGCCTTCCGTGATTCAAAGCAAGAGAGAAATATGACCATTCTCACAAATGCTGAAATCTTCGTCGACGGCGAGCTGAAGAAGCTCGACATCGCTCTAGAAGAAGACAAAATCTGTGCCCTCGGGCGCAATCTTGAGGGAGAGCAGCGCATAGACTGCTCTGGGAAGATCGTGCTGCCAGGGCTAATTGACGTGCACGTGCACGCGCGCGATCTCAAACAGTCTCACAAGGAAGATTGGGAGTCTCTAGGGCGAGCGGCCATCGCCGGCGGCGTCACGACGGTTTTTGCCATGCCCAACACCGACCCGCCATTAGATACCGTCGAGCGCGTGCGCGACTACCGCCGCCGCGCGCAGGCTTCAAAGATTAACGCTAAGGTCTACGGCGCAATCACGCTGGGGAATTATAAAAATCTTGAGCAAATCGCCCCGCATGTCGACGCCTTCAAGCTCTATCTGGGCGAGACGACGGGACATCTTAGCGTGAGCGATAAAAAGCTTCATCGCGAGATCTTTAAGAGCGTCACCCAAACCGAAAAGATTCTTACTGTGCACGCGCAGCGCGGCGGGGATCCTCAAGACGTCACGCGCCATGAAGCCGACGATATCTGTTATGTGCTCGATCTCGCAGCGGCGTATAAGACGAAATTGCACATCGCGCACGTGACGACCCAGCGCGCTGTCGAAGCGATCCTCGAGGCGAAGAGATCAAAAGTCGACGTCTCGTTCGAGACTTGCCCGCACTATCTGTACTTTACAGCGAAAGACCGCGAGTCTCGCGGGGCGTGGCTGAAGATGAATCCCCCCTTGGCAACTGAAGAAGATCGCGAATTTCTCTGGTGGGCGCTGCAAGAGGGCTTGATAGATATGATCGCGACTGACCATGCCCCACACACGATTGAAGAGAAGATCGTTGGCTATGCCAAAGCCCCGGCAGGGGTGCCGGGGATAGAGTTTCTGTTGCCGTTGCTTTTCGACGCTGTCAACGCGAGCAAGCTCTCCCTGGGGCGTCTGGTCGAAGTTTGCTGCACAAACCCGGCGCGGCGCTTTGGGCTTACTCACAAGGGCGAGATTGCCGTTGGGCGAGATGCTGATCTTGTCGTCATTGATCCCGACAGAGAGAAGACGATCACCCGAAAAGACGTGGGGAGCAGGTGCGGCTGGTCGCCCTATGAGGGATTGACGCTGCGCGGCTGGCCAGTGATGGTCTTTGTGGGGGGGCTCAAAAGAAATCCTCCGTGCGCAGCTCTCTCAAATGAAAGACAGAATTGACCGTGAAGACTTCGTAGGAGTCGTTGTCTTCTCTATCAATAATAGTGATCCCGCAGTTGTCTACAGCAAAATGCCCGTTGCCAGGGCCTAGGCCCAAGACATAGCGCAAGATGGCTCTGATCGTGCCGCCGTGGCTCACGATAAGAATCTTTTGCTTGGGATGGCGCGCGACAAGCTCGGAAAAAATTTTTGACGCGCGCTCGTGGAGTTCTTTTCTACTCTCGCCGCCGGAGGGACGAAAGTTTTCCGGGTCGGTGCGGCGCATCTCGTACTCGTGGGGAAATTTCTTCAGCACTTCTTCGCGGGTAAGCCCTTCCCACAGCCCATAGCGCGCCTCGCGCAGTTCGGGAACAGTGATCACGTCCAAGCGATGCGGCGCGGCAATGATCTGCGCCGTCTCGACGGCGCGCACCAGATCGCTCGCGTAGATAGCAGAAAAGTTCTCATGGGCGAGCAGCTCAGCGGTGCGGTGCGCTTGAGCGCGCCCGCGCTCGTTGAGCGGGATGTCGAGCTGCCCCATGACGCGCAACTGCGCGTTCCAATCGGTTTCGCCGTGACGCACGAGAAAGACGCGGGTCTTGTAGAAGCCATCCATAGGATGGCTATTATAGACGACTGAGCAGGGCACAGCAACAAAGAAAAGTAGGGGCGCACGGCCATGCACCCCTATCCCTGGCTTGTTTAATGGAGATTCTTAGCTGCCCGGCTTGAACTCCTGCTCTGACTCGGCGTTCGCTCTGATCTCCTCGTCGGTGAAGAGCACTGGGTAATAGTCATTGACGAGCCAGTACGCGAGCAGATCGCCAAAGTGTGGCGTATTCACGATCCCGCTCTGTCCGGTGGGCAAGGCGTTCCACGCTCTGATTCCCTTGGGGTTCAGCTCGACGACATGTCGCTGTGACGGTCCGTGACGGTACATGAAGTCCTCGGGCTTCATCCCTCTGACGTTGTAGTTTGCCACGTCTACAGCCGCGAGCGTGCCATCGACAGGCAGCCCGTCAGCATATTCGGGCTGCGGGAAGACCGCTGGGGGCACGCTGAACTTATTGGTCTGCGGGTGCAACGCGTTTCTAAAGATGATGCGATGGAGCTTCCCCCAGCGATAGTCTGCGAGCTTTTCGGATTTATTATACGCTTTGGCGAACGCGTCGCTCTTCAAGAGATCGAGGGCCTCTTGCAGGCTCTTTAAGATCAGCCAATCCCTCTCTTCGTCGGGAGTTAGGTAGAGATCAGGAACGTCGAAGAAGTCCACGTCGGACTCGCCCTTGCCCTGCTTCTTTGGAAATCTCTCTAGGAGATTGATGATCGCCTTGACGGCGAAGAATCCGCCGGGCTTGGGCATCGTCTTGTCCAAGCGATCTAATGTGTCGTCAATGACTCTGCGAATGAGGACGCTCAGCCAGACGTTGAAGATCGTCGTGGCGACGCTGTCGGTGATCTCGCTCTCAGACGGGGTGTTGAGCGCGAAGCCCTTGCCGTCCGTGCTCACAGAGTCATTCTCATCGAAGCCCTCGGGGATGCCTGTGGGCGTGGCGAAACTCCATTTCGCCAGATACTGTTCGATCGCTTCAACGATCCGCGTGTCCTTCAAGAGCTCCTTCAGCTCATCTGCGGCGTCCCCAGCCTGCGCGCTCTTCAGCGCGTTGAGCACGAAGGGCGTCAGCCGCCGCGCGATGAGCGAGACCGTATCTGCTTGGATCTTCATCAGATCTTCGACGGAGAACTTCTCGCCTTTAGAGATCTTTTGTTTTATGAGCTCTGTGATTCTTCCGGCGCGGAAGCCGATGTCGTAATTCCAATCTAAGTAGTAAATCGCATTGCTTCCCCGGCGCTTCTGGTTGAGCGGATCGTTGTCTACAGTGACACCAATAGGGTCATTATTGGCGCTTACGATGAATCCCGACGGCGGGTTGATCGCTTGGGGCATCTCGCTGATGGGTAGAATGGCAAAGGGAATTGAGTGTCCTTCTTCACGTTCGCCTTGGAGCGGAACCCATTCGTGTCCTCCTGAGCCAGTGCCATCGCGTACGAAGAACGGCGGCAACCCCAACGCCACTGCGCCACGCTCTAAATCTTCTCGTAAGGGGGCTTCTGCGCCCGTGAAGTACGCGATGTTGCCCTCAACATCAGCATAGCCCCAATCTTGCGAGCCAAAGTCGAAATACTTCACGCCGTCCTGAAATTGCGCTAAATTCTGGGCACGGTTCCACAATCGAAAAGTCTTGATCTCTTGGGTGGCGTAGAACCCCGTGAACTGGATCGTGACGGCTTGGCCGCTCTTGAGGTCGAGGCTCGCGACGGGGCCATGACGTGGAATGATATATGTCGTTGTCTTGGGCGCGTCCTCGAAATTATCGAGCTGGCCATCGCCGATCTTGTTAACTCTATAAGACTCTTCGATAGCAACAAGGGGTTCAAGCTTGCCCTGATAGTTGCTGTAGAGCTTCCCGTTCTGCTCGACTACAGACTCTTGGTACATATCGGTCTCATCAAGGGGGTTGACCGTCGCTCCCCAGGCGATCTTTTCGTTGTGCCCCAAGATCACATAGGGGATACCAGGGAAGCATGTGCCGATGACGTTAATCCCGTCGGCAGATTTCTGGTGCATCGCATACCAGACGCCGGGCATATCTAAGCCCAGATGGGGGTCGTTGGCTAGCAAGGCATACCCCGATGCAGAGAGCTTCGGGCTGATGAGCCACCAGTTGCTGCCGGTCTCCATTAACTCAGCTCGGCGGAAGATGGGCGCGAAGAACTCGATCTCTCGCAGGCGCTCGACGAAATCTGCCAACAGCTGCAGTGTCGTTGGGGAGAGCTCTGGCAGCTCTGAACCCCACGGTTGCGCAGACTCTAATCTGCCCTCAGCACTGCCCATGATCGTCGCAGGGTCAGAGGGCGCCGACCGAAAGAGATCATCGAAGAAGAGCGCATGACCGTTGAAGCCCAGCTTGCTCCCCACTTCGCGATACTTAAAGTACGTGAGCACATTGGACGCGTCAATGTCAAATGACAGATCGAATGCGAGGAGTTTGCCCATCGCTAGAGAATCTAACACTGTCCACGGAGCGACCTTGGAGATCTCGATCTCTCTGTACTCTGGGGGAAGTTCTCCAGACTGATTGATCTTCTGAATGTACGCGTTGATGCCCGCGGTGTAGGCTTCCAGCTCCGCGCGAATCTCTGGGGTCATATTCTTTTCGCTCAGCTCAGCGGCGCGACGGATACCCAGCGTTCTCAGGGTGACATCTTGAGAGAGCACGCGCGAGCCAAGTAGTTCTGCTAATGTGCCGTTGGCGGTGCGCCGTAAGTTGTCCATCTGCCAGAGCCGATCGCGCGCATGGAGCCAGCCGACAACACGATACAAATCAAGAGCATTCTGCGCGAAGACGTGAGGGATCCCATATTTGTCCTGAATAACCGTGACTGGGGCGCTCAGCCCCGGGATGACGACGGGCTCAAGCTTTTGGACGGTTTGGGCTAGCGGCCCCAGCGAGAAGACCGCGACGATTCCGACCGCAAGTATAGTGACGGCGAGCCTGCGCATAGCAACCTCCCTCGCAGCGTTTTGGTGATTTATTTATAGCAAGATCTCAATGGGAAGGCAAATCGAGGCTTGACCGTCCAACTCGGTATGAAGTATGATACTCCTGACCATGAATCTTGCTCAACAGCTCTTGCAGACGCGCTCGGTGCAGATCCGCCCACACGATCCGTTTCGGCTGACGTCGGGACGGCTCTCGCCTGTCTACGTAGATATTAGACGGCTCATCTCCTTTCCCGAGGTGCGCGCACAGATCATAGAATCTTTTGCGCAGATCGCGCGCGAGCGCATCGGAATAGAAGCAATAGACGTGATCGCTGGGGGTGAGACCGCGGGGATCGCCTATGCGGCGTTCTTGGCAGAAAGACTCCAGAAGCCGATGATCTACGTGCGTAAAGAGCCGAAAGATTACGGAAAAGCATCACAGGTCGAGGGTGTCTTGGAGCCAGCCCAGCGCGTGCTCTTAGTCGAAGATCTAGTTACCGACGGGGGGAGCAAACTGAATTTCACGCGCGGGATCGAGCACGCTGGGGGCAGAGTGCAGCATTGTCTTTGTGTCTTCGAATATTTTTCCGAAGAAGCGGGGCTCCATCGCGCGCGCGACACGCTCAGAGAGCATGGGATCGCGCTGCACTCGCTGGTGAATTGGGACGACGTGCTGCGGGTTGCCCGCGCTGAAAAGTCTTTCACTGAAGACGAGATCGCTGTCGTGCTGAAATTTCTGAAAGAGTTGGCAGCGTAGGTATCCTATGGCAGACTACATCCAAGTCGTTACGACGGTCCCAAGCAAAGAAGAGGGCGAGCAGATTGCTTTGGCGTTGCTCGAGAAGCGTCTAGTCGGATGCGTGCAGATTGTAGGGCCCATCGAGAGTCTGTATTGGTGGCAGGGGAAGATCGAGCGCTCGGGCGAGTGGTTGTGTGTTGCGAAGACTGAAAGAGAGCTCTTCGCGCAGATAGAAGAGACGATCAAAGCGCTGCACTCATATGAAGTGCCGGAGATCTTAGCTGTTCCTATTGTTGAGGGCAGCGAGAGCTATCTGCGGTGGTTAGAGAAGCAACTGCAATAACCAATCTAATTAAGAACGGAAGCGCTCAGCTCAATCTATGAAAAATGCTCGGCGGTGGCTCCAGCAAAGAGTGTTCAGCCCTATAGTTGATTTTTCGTATATTGTGATGAGTCTGCTCTTTGCCGAGGGTTTCCCCCGCTGGTACGAGCGTTTTAACGCATGGCATTACCGCCGTCAGGCTCAACACTATGATCAGAGCGTTATAGCACTTGAAGGAGGTCGCTACGCGCAAGCCCTCGAAGCAGGGCTGAAAGCCCTCTCGGTTCAGCCCAAGAGAATTCTTGATGTCAACTCGGGGACGGGCTTTGTGGCGCGGAAGCTACTTACGCTCTTCCCAGAAGCTCACATTGTCGCAACTGATCTTTCCGAAGCGATGCTCGCTCAAGCGCAACAGCGCTCTCCCACAATTGAGTTTGTACGAGCAGACACAGCAAAGCTCCCGTTTTCAGATGAATCGTTTGATCTGGTGACTCTGCACAACGGGCCGCCACACTTTCGCGAGATGGCACGCGTCTTGCGCCCCGGAGGACAGATGCTGATCGCGTTTACGTCAGGGGCACGAGTGCCGCAATGGCTCTTAAGACGCTGGCTTCAGATCGCTCAACGCTTCGGCACCGTCCGAGTTGGGCAAGCTGGTGACGGCTTGTGGGTGTTGGTGACGAAGCTTAGTCAAACCATCCGCGGCGCTTGAACCACCAGAACATCAGCCCACCGAGAGCCGCCATAACCCCCAACACAACGGGATATCCCCAAGGAGAACGCAGCTCCGGCATGAACTCGAAATTCATCCCGTAGATGCTCGCGATGAACGTCAAGGGCAGGAAGATCGTGGCGATGATCGTCAGCGTCTTCATGATCTCATTCAGTTTATTGGAGACGAGCGCTTGATGGATAGCCATATCCGTGGAGACGAGCTCACGATATGTAAATATCAGATCGTTAATGCGAGCCAAGTTGTTGGAGACGTCGCGGAAGTAGACGCGTAGGCTCGCTTTGATGAACGGTGATTCTTCCGAGGCGAGGCGCCGGATGAGCTCCAGCTGGGGCCCGAGAATGCGCTGCAAATAGACGATATTTTTGCGGAGCTTGGCGGCTTGCTGCAGTGCAGCTTTATCAGGGTTGGTGAAGATTGTGTCCTCGAGTTCACTGATCTCTTCGTCGAGCCAGCTGAGGATCTGCAAGTTATCGTCGACAAGCAAGTCAATGATAGTATGGGCAAGGTAATCAGGTCCACGCCCGATGGTACGGGGAGCAGAGCTATGGAGCCGAGTGATAGCCGTCTCGATGCATTCCATGGGCTCGGCGTGTACCGTGATGAGAAAATTCTTTCCTAAGAAGAGATCAAGCTCGAGCGCGCCGAGGTTCTTCTCGATGCGGTCGACGTCGGCATCGCGCAGGACGATCATGAGGCCGTTGTCGTACGTGTCGATCTTGGGGCGGTACTGCGGGGTGATCAGATCTTCAATGGCCAAGGGATGGAGGTTGAAGAGCTTTCCGATCTTTTGAAGTTCGCCGACGTCAAGTCCGGGAAAGTCGATCCAGAAAGTGACTGTTTCTTGCTCTGCCTTGGCCACAAGATCAGTTATGGGAACATCATTCATGAGCCCCTGGCCCTCTTCGTACAAGAATGTGCGCAAGAGCCTCACCTCCGCTTCTGTTTAGATTAGTACACAGAGAGATTTTTGTCAAAAATGAAACTCTTCGTAGAGATGTGAAGACAGGGATGTGTGGCTTACTGGCGCGCTCCTCATCCATCGCGTAGAATAACAAGCATCAAGGAGGCGATTCTTGTAAAGATGGAAGCGCAAGCACCAAAGCAGACCAAGCGAACAACGACATTATGGATCACCAGCGGCGTGGTCATCGTCGCGGTCGTCGCAGCTGCCTTAGCTGTTTGGACTCTCACGAAGCCGCCTTCGACCGTCGTCGGTGCTATTACAGCGTATACGCTCGATAACGGGCTACGACTCATAGTCTATCAAGATACGACAGCTCCCGTCGTCTCGGTCAATGTTTGGTATCGCGTCGGCTCCAAAGACGAGCCCACCGGCAAGCGCGGCATGGCCCACTTGATGGAGCATATGATGTACAAAGGCTCCAAGAACGTCGGCCCCGAAGAGCACTCCAAGCTCATAGACCAGGCTGGCGGGCAAGATAACGCGTTCACCCGCGACGATGTCACGGGCTATTGGGCACGGTTGCCCAAAGAGAAGCTCGATCTTGCGCTATATCTGTTCTCTGAGCAGATGCACAATCTCGTGCTCACGCAAGAACACTTAGATTCCGAGCGCGAAGTCGTCAAGGAAGAGTGGCGCGTCCGTTTAGAGAACCAACCCGTCAGCAAAGCGTTCGACAAATTCAGAGATATCGCATTTGCGGGCACGCCCTACGCCAAAGGCCCTGAGGGCTACATGGAAGATTTAGACAGCATCACTCTTGAAGACTTGCAGAATTTCTATCAGACGTACTATGCTGTGAATAATGCGGTCTTAGTGGTCGCTGGGGATGTGCGTCCCGACGAAGTGCTCTCACTGACAAAGAAGCACTTTGGCGAGATCCCCAAAGCCCAAACCCCAGCACCACCTCCGATCACACTGCCCCCGCAGACCGAGATGCGCGAGGAGACTTTAGAGATGGCAGTACAGTTGCCCGTCATCATCGGGGGGTACCGGCTACCAGGCAGTGGGCATCCTGATCAACCGATCCTTGAGGTCATCAGTTTTATCCTCTCCAGAGGACAAAGCTCTCGACTCTACCGACAGTTAGTCCGTGAGCAGCAGATCAGCGTTGCTGCCGGCGGATTCCCTTTGGTCTTCAAAGACTTGGGCACGATGTTAATCTATGCGTTCTTCACCCCCGACAAAGATCCAACGCAAGTCAAAGAAGCCTTGCTCACCGAGATCGAACGCTTAGCTACTGAACCTATAGACGAGAAAGAGCTACAGAAAGCGAAAAATCAGCTTACAGCGCAGTATATCTTCAGTCTCGACTCGATCTCGATGGTAGCTAACGCCATTGCCGAGGCTGAGGTCATCTACGGCGACTATAAAGAATTCGAAAAAGCCAAGACCAAGTACGACAATATCACGGCCGCAGATGTGCAACGAGTAGCACAGGCGTACTTTAAGCGCGAGAATCTCACGATCGTGACGCTCAAACCCGAAGGAGGCACACAATGAGACAGTTCCAAGTTAGCAAGTTTACAGTTATAATGATCGCGTTTTTGCTGATCGGCTCAGCCGTTGTCTGGGCGCAGCAGAGCAACGTCGAGCCGATCCAGCTGCCCCCCATTAAGACCGTCACATTAGAGAATGGGCTGAAAGTGATCGTGATCGAGCAGCCGACGCTGCCCATCGTGCAGTTTGCTCTGCGCGTGCGCGTCGGCGCTATTCATGAGCCTTCAGATCGCACAGGGTTGGCAACGTTTACAGCAATGATGTTGCGCCAAGGGACGACGAACAGAACAGCCGATCAGATCTCAGAAGAGATCGACTTCGTCGGTGGCTCCCTCGGCGCCAGCGCCGACGTTGAGCGCACCGACGTCACAGCGCGCGTGCTAAAGAAAGACCTCCAAGTCGGTCTCGAGCTCTTAGCTGATATCGTGCAGAACCCGAACTTCCCCGAAAAAGAGATGGGGATCATCCGTAATCAGCTTTTAGCGAATGTGCGCGGGATGCGCGACGACCCTGGGGAACTCGCTTCAGCTCATTTAGATTTTGCGCTCTTCGGCACAATTCATCCGTTGGGGCGTGCCATGAGCGAGCAAAGTATTAACACGATCACCCGCGACGACTTAGTGACGTTTCACGGGATGTACTATCGGCCCAATAACTCTGTCTTGGCCGTCGCTGGGGACGTCAAGGCCGACGAGATTATTAACTTAGTCAAGCAAGCGTTCGGGAATTGGCAGAAAGCAGAGATTCCGCCCGCGCCCCTGCCGGAGCCGGTCAAGCTCCAAGGGTACAAAGTGCGCTTTGTGCACAAGCCAGGCCAGACTCAAACCCATATCGAGATCGGACACTTTGGGCTTGCCGTCACTGATCCTGACTACATCCCCACGGTGCTCGCCAACTATGTGCTAGGTGGCGGCGCGTTCTCCTCCCGTCTGTTGCAGATCATCCGATCCAAAGCGGGCAAGACGTACTCGATCTTCAGCTACTTCCCCAGCTACAGCTTCCCCGGGTACTTTAGAATCTCGACGTTCACCCGCAACGAGCAAGCGTTTGACACTCTGCAACTGATCTTAGACGAGTTCAAGAAGTTCAAAGAGAACGGGATCACGCAAGAAGAATTACAAGCTGCCCAAGACAACATTGCCGGAAGCTATATTCTGAGATTAGAAACGCTCTCCGGCCTGACGACGACCGTGCTGAATAACGATTTTTACGGGTTCGGCATGGATCGCAGTAGAAATTGGCGCAAGATGATCCGCTCGGTAACGTTAGAACAAGCTAACCAAGCGATCAAAGATCGTTTCGATCCCGATAATCTTGCGATTGTCTTATTGAGTGATATCAAGACGCTCGAAGGCCGGACGGAGCTGATCCCGGGGATTACTCTCGAGAACGTCAACGTTGTCGATTGGCTGGAGCCGGTGACGGCGCGCGCTAAGCCGTATGCCGAATTTCTCGCGGCGCTCTCTGCTCCCAAAGGGCCAACAGAGCTGACCTGGGCAGCGCAGATCACCCCCGAAGCCAAAGCGCTCTTAGAGAAGGCATTTGCAGCTCAGGGGGGCTTTGGCAGAGTAGCGCAGCTGCGCGATACGTACGTGAAGGTGCGCGGAAGTATCTTTCAGCGCGGCCAAGAGTTCAAGGTCGAGGGTGAGGTCTGGATTAAGCTACCCAGTAAATTAAAGCAAATCGTCAGTTTCACCGGTGGGCAGAGCACCGTAATCTATAACGGGATGCAGGGCTGGGTCGAATCCGGTGGACGCGTGCGCGATCTGTCAGCGCAATCGCTCGCTGAGATTCGCGAATCCATTGAGTTTGACTCGCTCTTGTTCTTGTGGAGTATCGCGCGTTCGGGTTATACGTTCGAGGTCGTTGGCACAGCTCAAGTGGACGGCCAAGAGACACAGATCCTGCGGGTGACAAACGATCAAGGGAAGTCAGCAGATTTCTATTTTGATCTGAAGCGTTTTGTGCCACTCAAAATTGTCACGTCGCTTAGCGAGGGCAAGAGCAAAGAGCAACTCTTGAGTGACTATCGTCAGGTCGAGGGCTTCTGGATTCCATTTGCGCTCAAGACGCTCGAAGACAAAGAGCTCACTGACAGCTTCGAGGTCTTGGAATTCAAAGTGAACACCGGTGTCGGGGACGAGCAGTTTGAAAAG
Organism: Candidatus Bipolaricaulota bacterium; assembly: GCA_938091745.1. Taxonomy (GTDB): domain Bacteria; phylum Bipolaricaulota; class Bipolaricaulia; order RBG-16-55-9; family DRXL01; genus JANXCC01. The sequence continues at coordinate 72,605 of CALLJK010000013.1, read as the reverse complement.
CCGTAAGAGAAGGCCCTCACCCCCGGTCCCTCTCCCGTAGTCCCCTACGGGAGAGGGGTGCCGTCAGGCAGGATGAGGGCCTCATTCTATGATCGATTTTCTCGAGGGCGAGGTCGTCGAGCTCACGGAAAACTCGTTGGTCCTGGCCGTGGGCGGCGTCGGCTATCACGTCATAGTTTCTAAAGCGACAGTCGAAGCGGTGCGCGGCCAGAATGGCCCTGTCAAAATCTATACGCATCTGCACTACACGCCCAACGACCTCGCCCTCTACGGTTTCGCGACCCCTGAAGAGCGCCAGCTCTTTGAGCTCTTAATCTCTGTCTCTGGGGTCGGCCCCAAGGTCGCGATGGGGATTCTCTCGGCGACGACCCCCCAATATTTCGCTGAAGCGATCTTGCAGAACCGCCGCGATCTTCTTGAAGACTTGAAGGGCGTGGGACGCAAGACCGCTGAGCGACTGATCGTCGAGCTCAAAGAGAAGATCACGCAAATCCCCTTAATAGGTGAGCCAGCGCTCGCACCAGCGACGACGCAAGAAGAGCTAGCCGTCAAAGCGCTGACACGCTCGCTGGGATTTAACGAGACCGAAGCGCGCCGTGCGGTCGCGCGCGCCAAGGCCACGGGGGCGAAAACAACTGAAGAGCTCGTAAAGAAAGCCCTCGCGTTGCTCTCTTAAAGTCGATGCTCACAGTTTGAGAATAGCGTATAGAATTACGCTCACAATGCTGATGAGCAATGCGCCCAGCAGCGCCCAGCCAAAACTTTCGATAGCAAACGCCGGCACAATGAGATCTGTGAGCCAGAGCATCCCTGCATTTATCACTATCAAGAAGAGCCCAAACGTAATCAGAGTCGCGGGCAGCGTCAGAAAGATAATGATCGGACGTACGATCGCGTTGAGCAGCCCGAGCACCAAGCCCACAAGGATGACTGTGCTGAGATAGTCAGCGCCTTCGATGCGGATATGGGGATTAAGCGCCCAAGTTGTAACGGCGACCGCTGCCGTCGCGACGACCCAACGAATCACAAAGCGCATTAAGAGCCCATCGTGCGCAGGCATGAGATCATCATCTCATCGAATAATAGCAGATGTTAGAGAAGGGTTCAAATCTCGCACTTTATGCAGGAGTTTCAGGAACTCTTCTCTTGATATTTTCATATCTCGAATGATCTTACGCAAAAGCCCTCGCCCAATGTCCTCCCCACGATGTAGAGGCACTTCCGTTACACGCCCATCTGGATGGGCGTAGAGAGCGTGGCTGCCTTTCTGTCTCAAAAACTGAAAACCAGCTTTCTCTAAGGCCTTGATGACTTCACGGGCTTTGAGAATAGGTAATTTGCTACTCATTTGCCGGCTTGAGAGAGCCTGACCGTAACTCGTTGTATACCCACAAATTCGCCGAACCCTTGATACTGCGGGAAAGCTTCTAGATATAGCTCGATAGCCTCCCTAACCCTAGGGAGCAACGCATCGAGGGACTTCGCTTGGGTGTGGCACCCAGGGAGCTCCGGCACGTCAGCGACATAGTAGCCGTCTTCGTCTCGCTCAATGACGACGTAAAACTCTTGCATTCGTGACATGATGACTACACGCCTCCTGTGAGATATCTTAGCACATCGCTTGGCGTTCGTGCCAGCAAGAGTGTAGAATATCGCAAGGGGGATCACCAATGGGAATCTCAGCGAATGTGTCACGAACTCTCGAGGTCTTCAACCCCGCAACGGGAGAGAAGATCGCGGACGTCCCAATCACACCACCAGAAGAAGTCGGCGAAGCCGTCAGCCGCGCGCGCCAGGCGTTTCAAATATGGCGCAAGCTCTCCGTCGCCCAACGGGCACGCTATCTCTATGCTGCTCGTGATTGGATCGTAGATCACCAAGACGAAGTCATAGACACAATCTGCTCCGAGACCGGAAAACCCCGCACCGAAGCGTTGGTGGCCGAAGTCTTCTACTGTTGCGATCTGTTGGGATTCTATGCGAGAAATTCCGAGCGCTATCTCAAAGATGAGCTGCGCAGCCCGCACCTGTTGAAGACCAAGCGCGTCTTTGTGGTCTATCAGCCGTTGGGCGTCGTCGGCGTGATCTCGCCGTGGAATTTCCCATTCACCTTGACGCTCGGTGACGTCGTCCCGGCGCTCATGGCCGGCAATACTGTCATCTTGAAGCCGTCAGAATATACGCCGTTGACGGGGCTTTTGGTGGAGCGCATCTTTCGGGAAGTAGGGCTTCCCGAGGGCGTAATGCAGACGCTCTGTGGTTACGGCGATACCGGAGCAGCTTTGGTAGACCATTGCGACGGCATTGCGTTCACGGGCTCAGTCGCAACGGGCAAGAAGGTCGCAGAGCGCGCGGCACAGCGACTCATTCCCGTCTTGTTGGAGCTGGGGGGCAAAGACCCGATGATCGTCCTCAAAGACGCTGATCTGGAGCGCGCGGCGAACGCATGCGTCTGGGGCGCGCTGAGCAATGCCGGGCAGATGTGCATGTCCGTGGAGCGCGTCTACGTCGAAGCGCCGGTCTATGACGAGTTCGTCAAAAGAGTTGTCGAGAAAGTGAAAAATCTGCGTCAAGGGGCAGAAAAGCGTTTTGGCGAAGTCGATATTGGGCCGTTGACCATGCCCAAGCAGCTCGAGATCGTCGAGCGTCATATTCGCGACGCTGTCGAGAAGGGCGCGCAAATCTTAGTCGGGGGGAAGCGAAAAGATGGGCTGTTCTACGAGCCGACGGTCTTGGTGAACGTTGACCACTCGATGCAGATCATGCGGGAGGAGACGTTTGGCCCGGTCATCCCCATTATGAAAGTCAACTCTGTGGAAGAGGCTTTGCAGCTCGCGAATGACTCGATCTATGGGCTGGCTGCAAGCGTCTTTACCAAAAATAAAGCATTAGGGGTGAAGCTGGCGCGCCACATAGAAGCAGGAAACGTCTGTGTCAACGACTGTATCACGAACTTTGCGATTCTCGAGGCGCCCTATGGTGGGGCCAAGCAGAGCGGGCTGGGGCGCCGTCATGGGGAATGGGGCTTGCGGCAATTCACGTGGCCGCAGACGGTCGTCGTCGATCGCTTTGGGTTAAAGCGCGAGCTCTTTTGGTATCCGTATAGCGAAAAAGTCGCGCGCTGGGTTGCCCAAGCGATCCGGCTGTTGTATCGTCGGGGCTGGCGCGAAAAATTCTCTGCACGGAGGTAAGCGAACTCAGTATGCATCGTCGTTGGATATTCGTCGGAGTTGGGGCTTTAGCCGTGATCGGAGTAGGTATAGCAGTCTGGGTATTGTTGGTCTCTCCACAGACTTTCACGGTCTGTCCGTCGGAGTGCGCGTTTGCGCAGATTCAGCGAGCAATCGATGCAGCGCGCAGTAGGAGCACTATCAGCGTTCAAGCTGGAACGTATCAGGAGAATATTCAGATTACGAAACCTATACAGATCATCGGCTCCGAAGGCGCTCTGCTTGAGGGGCAGATCAATATCACCAAAACCGAAGACGTCTCGATCACAGCTCTGACAGTACACGGATCTGTGGGGATTGCGCTCAGTCGTCGGGTGACGCTCAAGGGGAACACGATCTCAGGGAGCGCAGACGTCGGGGTTGCCGTGATCCGCAGCCAAGAGATCTCTCTAGTTGGAAACACGATCACAGCGAATGCCGGCGACGGCATCTTCATCGAAGCTTCTCAGGTACAGTTATCGCAAAATACTATCGGGGGCAACAAGGGCTACGGCATTCGCGCCGATAGCGCCTCTAGGCTCTTTGGCGAGGGCAACCGCAACGGCTCGCGCGTCCCCGACGATTTTCCCACGATCCAAGGGGCAATTGATGCGTGGCAGCTGGGAATGGGCATCAACGGCCTTGGTGACGTCAATGAGAACGTCCCGCCGGGCTTGCTCGTGGGAGAGGGCGTGATCTTCGTCGCGCCGGGGGTGTACCAAGAGTTCGTAACGATTCGTGATAAGAGTATAAGAATTCGCGGGGCCAGTCGTGATGAAGTTATCATTGACGGCACAGGCTTGGGGGACGTAGATGGGATTACGGTGCGCGGGCAGAGCACAGTCTTTTTAGAGAATCTCACGGTGCGCAACTTCCGCGACGACGGCATTGACGCTGAGGGTAAGATTGAATTGACATTACGAAACGTCGTGTTGGAGGGCAACGGCAGCACCGGCGCGGAGATCGCCCACAGCGATATCAAAGTCTGGCTCACGCGCGTGGAGATCAAGAACAACCGCAATTACGGGTTGTGGGCGCTGAGTTCTCAAAATATCATAGAGTGTCGCGACACGCGCGTTTTTGAGAACGGCACGGACTTTGGGGCGCTCAATGCAGCATCGGTTGCGGAGATAGCTCAGAAGTGCCAGTAGCGATATAATCACTCTATGCTCTCGAATCTCTGGAGTCGCATGCGGCGGCGCATGGCGCTCTATAAACCCAAGCGCTTTCGCGATCACTATGAGTACGCGGCGTTCTTCGACGCGCGCAATATCGTTTTGGCAGGCGACGACATGGCTGTCTTGGAGTACCCCGACGAAGCCGTGCAGCAGAAGATCTTTCAGCACGCGGTAGAAAAGTTCGATCTCACAGAGCGAAAGATTTTGGATGTCGGCTGCGGCTTGGGGTATCTGAAGAAATATCTGGACACACAAGGTGTGCGCTATCGCTCGTATTTAGGAGTAGATTTGAGCGAGAAGATGGTCGCCGGGGCGGTGAAGCGCTTTGGCCCGTATTTTGAGCGTCGCGACGTGCTGGCGCAGCCCTTTGCTGAGAATGAGTTCGACATCGTCTTTCTGTTGAGCGTCTTGGGGTATCCCATCAGCGACGACCCCTTTGGGTATATGAGCGCGCTCTTGAGAGAACTCTTCCGCGTGGCGCGGGAAGGTTTAGTGTTCACGCATTTGGCGCCGGGACGGCGTCAAGAGCCCTCAGATTTTACGGTTGATCCCGAAGATATGGCTTGGTGGTGTCGACGGAATCTCTCGTCAGATGTCATGCTCGACGATACACTAGGGTTGGTAACATATGTGGTGGCGGTACGCAAAGCTTGAATCACAGAGAACACGGAAGAAACGGAAAGCACGGAAGATAAAGGAGACAGAGAAATGGAACGCACAGCAGAATGCGGCAAGCTCACGAAGAGTGACGTTGGCAGAAGGGTCTCGCTGATGGGCTGGGTGCACCGGCGCCGTGACTTAGGTGGACTTATTTTTATAGATCTACGGGATCGTTCAGGGCTGGTGCAGTTGCTCTTCAGCCCGGAACAGAACGCCTATGCGCACGCGCGCGAGCTGAATCGCGAAGACGTGATCTACGCGCACGGCACAGTGGTCGCTCGAACGCCCGAGAATATCAACCCCAAGCTGCCCACGGGCGAGATCGAGGTGCGCGTTGAGGAGCTCAAAATTCTCAATCGCGCCAAGACCCCGCCGTTCGCAATTGACGTCGTGGACCCTGCGCAAGAAGCCCAAGAGCTCGTGCGCTTAGAGTATCGCTATCTCGATCTGCGACGCCCAGAACTCCAGAAGAACTTTGCCCTGCGCCATCGGGTTTTTTTAGACATTCGCAATTTCTTGAGCGAGCGCGGCTTTTACGAGATCGAAACGCCCATGCTCACGAAATCTACTCCCGAAGGGGCACGAGACTATCTCGTCCCCAGTAGGACATTTCCGGGGAAGTTCTTCGCGCTGCCCCAGTCCCCTCAGCTCTTTAAACAGTTATTGATGATCGCTGGCTTTGAGAAGTACTTCCAGATTGCTCGGTGCTTCCGCGATGAAGACTTACGCGCAGATCGCCAGCCCGAATTCACGCAGTTAGATCTAGAGATGAGCTTCGTCTTCGACGAGCGCCCGATTACCGAACTGATCGAGGAGCTGATCACTTTTCTGTTTGAGAAGAATTTAGGCGTGAGATTGAAGCGACCCTTTCCCAAACTCAGCTACGCTGAGGCCATGGATCGCTATGGCTCTGATAAGCCCGATCTGCGCTTTGGGCTTGAACTGCTAGATCTTTCTCAAGCCCTTGCAGGCTCGGAGTTTCGTATCTTTGCAGAGATCCTCAAGAGTGGCGGAGTCATTAAAGGACTTCTTCTGCCCGGCGGAGCGAAGTACTCGCGCAGCCAATTAACGGAGCTCGAAAAACAAGCCCAAGTGCTCGGCGCCAAAGGGTTGCTCTGGGCAAAATTCACCGAGTCAGGGATCGAATCGCCCATCGCGAAGTTTCTCAATGCACACATAGTGAAAGATCTTCAGCAGGTGACTCAAGCTCGTGCAGGCGATCTTCTCTTGATGATCGCTGGGGAGCGCAAGGCGACCAACACTGTTTTGGGAGCGCTTCGGCTGGAGCTTGCGCGTCGGGAGGGGCTCATCCCCAAAGACCAATGGAAGTTCTGTTGGGTGCTTGACTTCCCGCTCTTTCAGTGGGACGAACAAGAGCAGAGATTAGTCAGCGAGCATCATCCCTTCACGTCGCCGAAAGCGACTGATTTAGAGCTTTTAGAGAAAGAGCCCCTCAAGGTGCGCGCCAATGCCTATGATCTTGTGCTCAATGGCGTTGAGCTGGGCGGGGGGAGCATCCGTATTCACAACCGCGAATTGCAGCAAAAGATCTTCGATTTATTGGGGTTGACACGAGAAGAGACAGAAGCGAAGTTCGGGTTCTTCTTGAGGGCTTTAGAATATGGTGCGCCGCCCCATGGCGGTATCGCCCTGGGGTTAGATAGACTGATTATGCTCATGGCTGGGGCCAATTCGATTCGTGACGTCATCACGTTCCCCAAGACGAACACAGCGTATTGCCCGTTGACGGGAGCCCCCGTCGAGGTGAGCGAAAAGCAGCTGCGCGAGTTGGGGATTACAGTGACCTAACCATGCTCACTAAATGGCGCTTTGTGATTCCTGTTGTGGTCTTGCTCTCGTTGGTGCTACTCGCTGCGGGAGTGTCGCATATATCGTTCGTAGGGACGCGCTATGGCCCGCCATCGGAACCTCCAGAAGAGCTGTCGAGCACTCCTCAGGCTCCCCAGGGGGGTGAAAGCGACCTAGCCCCAACACTAGAGCAGATTATACTCATTGCTCTTGGATCCCTGATGCTCTTCAGCATAGTCATGATAGTACTTCGCCCGAGGATCTTGTGGGACGCGATCCGGCGTGCTCTCCCGGCAGCTCTGTGGTTCATTGCGATCTTTCTGATTCTCTTGCGCTGGCGCGATCGATCGTTCTTGAGAGAGCCTAAGGGTGCTCCCCCAGGGGTGGGGGTCTTGCCCGAGGAACCAACTCAACCCTTCCCGTCGTTAGAACACGTTCACGTCCCATGGTGGGGTACATTTCTCTTCGTGCTGCTTGCTCTATTAACGATTAGTGTAGCGGTCGTTGTCGTGTGGCGCCTGTGGCACGCGCGTGTTCGGCCTCTCTCTCTGGAAGAGCTTGCCGATCTTACGAGGCGCTACGCTCAAGAGCTGCGATCTGGGGCTCCTGTGACAGGGACGATCCTGCGATGCTATCAGGAGATGTGCCAGCTTTTGAGTGAGCGATTTCATCTAGAAATTTCACAGGCTATGACCGCGCGGGAGTTTGAGAAGAGATTAGCACAGCTTGGGGTGCTCGAAGAGCACATTGTTCGGCTGTCGCGGCTCTTCGAGTGGGCGCGCTACAGCCCAGCTCATCCGACTCCAGAGCACGAGCGCGAGGCGCTCCAGCTCCTCGATGAAATCACTCATATCTATGGGCGCGGCGAACGCGCTCCTGAGGTGTTCCATCCCGCATGACACGACGACGCCGGATATATATTGGGCTTGGGCTTATCGCCCTCGCCGGAGCTCTCACGCTTCTCTTCGGAGAGGCACTGCGCGAGCAGTTCCTGCGCTATGTGCTGTATGAGCTCTGGTTATGGGAGTTGCGTTTGGCAAGCCTGCCCTTTGGGCTCGTCTGGATGCTCTTTTTGGTCGTGGGGAGCTTGGGTGTCTATATGATAATTCTCGATCTGGTGCTCCAGGGGCGCATGCGCGCTGCTTCCCAAGAGAAGATCTTCAGGACAGGGCCAGTGCAATCGTTAGCGCAGAAGATTGGGCTGGCCTGTCAAGGAGAGCTGGCGCGCTGGAACGTGCATCGTCTCGTCAGCGACATCGCGATCCAATGGGTTGCGCTACATGAGGAGATTAGCGAGAGCGAGGCGCGCAGACGCTTCCAGTCGGGCGCGATCTTATCGGATCTTCGCGAGGCTCTGGACTTAGAGTTCCCGCGGTCAGCAGCGCGGCGTGGCTGGCTCTGGCTGAGCGGGCGTCTGCCGGCCAGTCCCGCACAGAGAAGGCGTCGTCTGGAAGAGATCTCGCAGCTCACAGATATCTTAGAACACTTTGCTGGGGAGGCCTATGAACGCACTCGCGACCGTCGCTGAGAAAGCGCACCAGATCTTGGACGAAGTCGAGAAAGCTGTGATTGGGAAGCGCGCTGTCTTAGAGCAGGTCTTCATTGCTGTGCTTGCGGGCGGACACATACTCTTTGAGGACCTACCGGGCTTAGCGAAGACTCTTACGGCAAAGAGTTTCGCGACCGTGCTGGGGTTGGCATTCAAGAGAATACAATTCACGCCGGATCTTCTGCCCGGCGACATCACCGGGACGTATATCTACGAGCGTCACAGTGGACGCTTTGAGTTGCGCCCAGGGCCGATCTTCGCCAATCTCATCTTAGCTGATGAGATCAACCGGGCTTCTCCCAAGACTCAAGCTGCTCTCCTTGAAGCCATGCAGGAATTTCAAGTGACCCTTGAAGGGCAGACACTTCCGTTGCCGCAGCCGTTCATTGTCATGGCCACGCAGAACCCCATCGAGTTTGAGGGGACGTTTCCACTGCCGGAAGCCCAACTCGACAGATTTATGGTGCGCTTATCGCTGGGGTATCCCTCGGTTGAACACGAGCAAGAGATCTTGCGCAGGCGGCGCGAGCGCGGCCATGACGAACCGGAGCTCCAAAAGCTCGTGGATGCTCATGAGCTGCTCGCCATGCGCCAAGCTTTAGAGATGGTCTTCGTGCACCCAGATATCGAGAGATATATTGTTGAGATCGTTCAGGAAACGCGCGCTGATGGGAGGGTCCTAGTTGGGGCCAGCCCGCGCGGATCGTTGGCGCTGTTAAAGTTATCGCGGGCGCGAGCGGCGCTCGAAGGACGCGACTACGTCATCCCTGATGACGTCAAATCTGTTGCTCATGCAGCGCTCGCTCATAGACTGATCTTGCAGCCCGAACTCTGGATGAAGAAGCTCTCTGAGCGCGATATTGTCTCGGAGATCTTAGGGCGTGTTCCTGTGCCAAAGGTGGAGTAATTGTCAGTCAGCGGACCTGATACTATAATGAAGCAAGAGTGAGAAATTATGAAATTTCAGCGAATCACTGTGGATCCAAATCAGATGGGGGGCGTCCCATGCTTGCGAGGCTTGCGTATCCCTGTAGCGACGGTCGTGGCAATGGTGGCCGATGGGATGAGTGACGAAGAGATACTGCGCGCCTATCCCGACCTAGAACCGGAAGACATTCGCGAAGCCTTGCGGTATGCTGCTGAAGCTATGCAGGAGCGGGAATTACCACTCGTTACAATCCCATGAGGTTTCTTGTGGACAATGCCCTCTCGCCGCTTGTAGCCGAGAGCCTGCGGCATGCCGGGCATGAGGCAGTCCATGTGCGGGATTACGGACTTCAAAGTGCCCCTGATGAAGTCATCTTCGAGCTAGCTGCGCAAGAAGATCGTGTGCTAATCTCTGCTGATACCGACTTTGGCACACTCTTGGCTTTACGTAGGGAACGCAAGCCCTTGATTATTCTCTTTCGCCGGGTCTCGCAGCGTCGCCCAGAGGCTCAAGTGGCTCTGCTGCAGGCGAACTTACCAAATATCAAGGAAGCTCTAGAACAGGGAAGTGTCGTGGTGTTAGAAGAGACTCGGGTGCGCATTCGCTCTTTGCCTATCGGGGGTACTTTCAGAAGATAATGCTTGGCCAGCATCGCTGGGCTTTCTTAGGAAGTGCTGCATTCGCTTTGATCTTGATCGGCGAGATCCTGCGCCAAGGGGAGCTCTTAGTATTAGCCCTGCCCTTGGTCTGCTATCTCGCTGTTGGGTTTTACTTCGCTCTCCCTGCTCAGATTGAGCTGAAGGCCCAGCGGAGCTTGAGCGAACAGCGCGTTTTGAGCGAGGAGCTTGTCACGGTGCGCGTCGAGATCGAGAATCTTGGGCCAAAGCTCGAACTCGTCGAATTGGCCGATGGCGTTCCCGCGCCTCTTGAGCTGCGCCAGCACAGCCCCACAAGGCTCGAAGCGCTCCCCGCTGGAGGGAAGACTTCTCTTGAATACACAGTGACGGGCGTGCGTGGCCTCGCACGCTGGGAAGATCTCTCAGTCACGATCACGGACACTTTGGGGCTGTTTGTCGAGAGGAGAAAACTTCCCTGTGTGAGCGAACTCCTGATCGTCCCGACGTTTGAACGGCTTGAGGAGATTCTCATTCGTCCGCGGCGGACGCGTATCTTCTCTGGACAAGTGAAAGCGCGTCTGGGCGGCACCGGGATAGAATTCTTCGGGGTGAGAGAATACTACCCCGGCGACGAGCGACGCTATATCAATTGGAAAGCAACAGCAAGAAAAGATCGGCTTATTGTCAACGAGTTCGAGCAGGAGCGCGTTGCCGATGTGATTATTCTCTTAGATGCTCGCGAGCGCAGTGACGTGGTGCGACCTAACCCCCTTTTCCCCTTCCCTAAAGGGAAGGGGGAGCTCCCCTCCCCGCGCCGGGGAGGGGCTGGGGGAGAGGTCTTCTCGCTCTTTGAGCATAGTGTGCGCGCAGCGCTCTCATTAGCTCATTATTTCACGGCTCAAGGGAACAGAGTCGGGCTGCTCATCTATGGGAGATACTTAGATTGGACCTGGCCAGGTTTTGGCCGTTGGCAGCGCGAGAAGCTTCTGCGGGCTATCGCGTCAGCGGAGAAGGGAGACAAAGCCGTCTTCGAAGATTTAGAGAACTTGCCGACACGGCTGCTGCCAGCGGGATCGCAGCTTGTCTTCGTGGGGCCGATCTTAGAGTCTGACGTCAAGACGATCATTGATTTGCGATTGCGCTATGAGGTGCTTTGTATCGTGCCCAATCCCATTCTGTTTGAGAGCGCATCTCTGGCCCGCACACCAGAAGTAGAGCTTGCGCTGCGCTTGGAGTATCTCCGGCGACAGGGGGTACTCACCCAATTGCGGCGCGCGGGGATTCGTGTTGTTGATTGGGACGTTACCAAACCGTTAGCGAGTGTTGTGCGCGGCGAGCTAGGGCGAACAGCCTGGCGTGCCGCGCTTGTCCGTCGCGGGGTACTTTGAGAATGCCAGCACAAAGAATACTCTGGGGAGTAGCGCGGGCGGGATGGAGCATCAGTCACGGGATCTTAGCGCTGTTATGGGGTGTGCGAGGGGAGTGGCCTTGGGCAGTGCTCGCTGCAATCTTTGGGGTTCTCGCGATAGTCAATAGCTATGGGCGCAGGGCTTGGGTAGCCTCCATAAGCTTTATCGTGCTTTTAGCCCTCAGCGGGGTTGCAACGCTCTGGAATAGCTGGGCAGCGTTCGGCAGCGTCCTCAGCGGCTTAATCGCGTGGGATACAGAGCTCTTTGCGCGACGCTTGGAGCTATTCTCAGATCCTCCGAATGCAATCGTGTGGGCGCATCTAAAGCGTCTAGGCGCGATTGCGCTGCTCTCTGGGGCTTTGGGGGCAGGGGCGCTCAGCTTTACGGTGTCTTTGGGGTTTGGCTGGATATTGCTGATAGCGTTCGGTTTTCTTGTGGCGTTCTCCCTCTTGCTGCGCCAAGGGCTCTCGTGAAGGGAGGGGAGGGGGCGGGGGAGGGGGCCCGCCCCCTGAGGGCTCCTCACTCGGGAACGCCACGGGCAGGAATGGCGTTCCCGCGGGCTAGAGCTTGAGGAGGTCATCAATCTTTAAATTTTTCAGATTGTTCGGGTCAAAGAGGTTCTCCGGCAACGGCTGGGCAGGGCGCTTGCGCGTCAAGAAACTGATCGTCGTCTGGCTGTTATCCAGCACGTTCTTGATCAAAACTTTCTCGGGCACGGTGTCGCCCTCAAACTTCCCCAACGCTAAGGCTTCAAAGACAGTCTCCAGCTTGTTTGTCTTATTATACCCTTCGCCCTTGAGCACGACAAACTCTGTCTTCTCTACCCACATCTTGCGCAGCGGATAGTCCTCGGTCTTCTCTTTCTCTTTCTTCACGCGCAGCGTCAGCACATACGTCGCGTACTCTTTGTCTCCGACTTTGATCTTCTCTTCGGTGACCTTCTCGTCAGCGGTGTAGCTCTCGCTGTACTTGAAGCCGCTCCCTAGATCTTCAAACGAGAGATTGCTTCCAGCGAAGCTCCCCTTGCGCTCTTGGGTGTTAACGAGCTGTTTGACGGCTCCCAACGCGGGCAGATAAAGCCAGAGATCGGCGTCCTTGCCCTGGGGCTTGATGCTCAAGAAGAGCGTGCCGCGCACGTCGTCGGGCTTGACGAACGCGACCAAGAGCCGATCCGGCTCACCCTGCTTGCGCTTGGAGAAGAAGCGAAATTCGTTGGTCGCCGTCTTCTTATCTTTCCCAATGATGTCGAACTTGACGTCGCTTATGAGTTCCCCTTGGGTGCCGCCTATGCCGCCCTTCTCTTCGACTTTCTGTAAAATTTGCGGCCCCGTGAGTGCCTGCTGCGCGTGTGAAGACCATGCTCCCGCAAGGAGCGCCACCCCGAGGACGACCACAGCAAACTTTGCAACAGCTTTCATAGCGACCTCCCTTTAGTATGCGTGTGCGTGTTTCATGAGAAATTTCGGCTTCCACAGTAAGAGTATCGCTGGGATGACCGTGAACGCACTTGTAGCGCTCACGACCATCGTCAGGGCGACGAGCGATCCAAACGTATTCAGTCCTTTGAACGTCGAGATCCAGAGTACGCCAAATCCTAGCGTGAGCGCCAGGGCGTTATAACTGATTCCAGCACCGGTGTGGGTGAACGTCTGCTCCAAGGCGCGCCGCGCATCTCTGTCGCGAGCGAACTCCAGACGGTATCGCTCGACAAAGTGGATCGCGTAGTCTATCCCGATTCCGATCGCAATCGAGCCGATCATCATTGTGCTCATATCCAAGGGCAGATTCAGATACGCCATCAAGCCAAACTCCGTCAGAATAGTCAGCACGAGGGGCACGATGCAGAGCGCTCCCGCAACCAATGAGCCCATCAAGAGCGAGACGATCACCCAGCTTGAGCCGACGCTTGTGAGCAAGCTCCAGATCTGGCTGGTGCGGATCTGTTGCATCAAGCGTGCGTAGATCGGCATAGTTCCCACTTGTTCGGTTTTGATTTGAAGGAGCGAGCCATCGCTGGTCAAGACCGCTGAAGCCGTGGCTGTCGGGGCAAAGTGTTGATCGAGATATTTCTGAATCTCCTCAACGAGCTTGGCCATCTGGGTGCTGCTGACCCACTCCATGGAGACGATCACTTCTCCGGCAGAGAAGTCTGTCAGGGCCATCTGGCCGAGGCTGCCCCCTTGGAACGTGAACAGCAACAATAACTGTGAAATGAGCTTGCGGTCGTCGGGAATGACGTAATAGTTAGGGTCGTCCGCGTGGAATTTCTGATTGAGCTCGCGCACCAAATTTGTGATGGACGTAGTGCGGCGCACGGCGGGGAGCGTCTCTAAGAACTCTTGCAACGCGACGATCTTCTTTAGGACTTCAGGCTCTTTGAGGCCGTCGCGCACCCCCAGATCGATCTCGATGCCCGTCTGCAGGCTCCCCCCAAAATGACGCTCCAAGACGTCAAGAGCTTCAACGACGGGATGGCCCTTGCCCAAAAAATCTTTGGCAGACGTCTCGATTCTCAGTCTCGGGATACCTACCGCCCAAACAACGGCTATCGCTCCTGCCCCAATCAGAATAATAATCGCTGTGCGCTCAATCAAGCGCGCTAAGCCTCCTAGTCCCGCACGCCCTTGCAGCCAGCGTGCGAAGAGACTCTGACGCTCGCGCTTCGGCAAGGGCAAGAGCGCCAAGATCGCTGGGATGAGCGTGAGGGCTAAGAGCGCCGCGTAGATCACGCCGATGCCAGTGTAGACGCCAAAATCCCTCTGTGGCCACAGCGTCGAGCTGAGCAGCGCAAAAAAGCCCGCAACAGTCGTGAGAGCGGCCATCGCCGTGGGCGAGAGCATCGCCGTGACGGTCTCGACGAGAACCTCCCTTCGGGAGCGTCCGTCTTTGTGGGCTTCTTCATAGTATCTATTGAGAATATGAATCCCATACGCAGTGCCCACAGCCATCAAGACGATGGGTGCGACGAACGAGAAGGGCGTGAACGGCACGCCAAGCCAGCCCATCGTGCCCATCTCCCAGATCGCGCTCAGCACAACGGTCAGCAAGGGAAGGACTACTCCACGCAGGCTGTCAAAACTCAAATAAAGAACGATAACGATGACCAAAATCATCACGGGGAAGAGCACGCTTAGATCTTTGCGCATGCTCTCCGCGATGAACTGATTGAGCCTGGGCATCCCTCCGACGTAGATGCGCTCTGGCCCTTGATAGCGCTCGGCGATCTCTAAAACGCTATTGACGACGCCGACGGTCTCCTCCTCGCCGGTCTTCAGACGAATGAGAATGCCCGCGGCCTTGCCGTCTTCGGAGACGACGAAGCCGCGCAACAGCCGATCCCCCAAGACGCGCTCCTTGTACTCCTCGAGCTCCTCGGGAGTCTCTGGGATTTCGGGTAATGCTTCAGCAACGGTGATCGCCGTCTCAGTTCCGTAGATGACTTGGGAGTTTGTCGGCCCGCGGACTTCGTCGACTTCGGGGATCTGCTCAAAGAGCTCTTCCATCTCTTTAAGTTTTTTGAGCGTTTCGGGCTTGAAGATCGTGTCGTCAGTCTCGACGGCGACCATGAAGAGCTTCTGGTCGCCATAGCGCTCTTCGGCACGATGGAGCGCAATCGTCGCAGGATCGTCCTGAGGGAGGAACGCTTCAAAGTCTTGCTCGAAGCGAATCTTAGGGATGGCACTGGCAAAGAACACTGTGATTAGCAGAATAGCGCCGATCACCCACCAGGGATGATCTATGATCTTCTGCGCGAAGATTCTCTTCATTTCAGCCATCCGTGTCTCTCAAAGACACTCGAAAAGATCCCCAGAGCAGCGTCGTCCATCACGGTCAAAGCTTTGAAGAGCCCTGCAGAGCCCTGCTCAACGCGCTGGCGAATCAGTCCTAGGGCATTTAGTAACTCCGGGCGCGTCTGCGGCCCGAGGGGCTTAGTGATCAGCCAGATAGAGAGCACTGAGCCATCTTCGATCCCCCTTGGGACGATCACGATCAGTTCGTATTTTTTATCTGTAGGGTTCACGCCCAGCGGGTCGTCATAGCTCGACTCTACTCGCACGATCTTCGCGTCGAAATTGAACAGCCCAGACTCTTGCAAAGCTCGCGCGTAGATCTGCACCATCAGGGACGCTTGCAATGTCTGGGTCTCGTCCACGAGGAGCAAATCGACCTTCGACGACTGCGCGCTGCCCTCGTTGACGAACAACCCGAGTGCTACAAGAGTGAGAAGCCCTAGTCGCTTCAGCATAATGCGTCTCCCTCCCTAGGGGTGATCCCCCACAGCACAAAGTCGACCCACTGATCGGCCAGCCAGTCCAGATTGGGCTGATCTGATTGCAAGATATAGTTACAGATCACAGCGTGGAAGATCCCTTCCATAAAGAGCGCCCAGGCGTAGGGGTCGAGTGCCCTTCTCACCTGGCCGTCTTCTTGCAAGACGTGCATTCTCTCACTCAGAAAGTCTTTCATTGTCTCTCTCAGCCGGTTCCACCGGGCTTCAAGCTGTGGGTCAATCGACGTTGCCTCACGGTAGATCACTTTGGCTAAATCCCGATGGTGCGCGAAGAAGCGCAGCCACGTGAGCACGTGCTCGCGGAAGCGGGCACGATCCAGATGCGCTGGCCACTCCTCATCCATCAGACGATTCACTAAATCTGTGAGCAGTTCAAAGTAATGATCAATGATCGCGAGGAAGATCTCTTTCTTTCCGGGAAAGTAGAGGTAGAACGTGCCGCGGGCGACCTCGGCTTCCGTGATAATATCGTCAATCGACGTCTCTACGTATCCCTTGCGGGCAAAGACTTTGATCGCCGCATCGAGCAATTGTTGTCGTCGTGTCTCTTTATCGAGCACTATTCTGGCCATAACTAGACTGACATGTCAGTCTAGTAAAAGTATAGCATACTATGGGGGCGTTGTCAAGTGAGCAATTTTTGGATCTCTGGGAGCTTCTCCCGCGCGGCGGCCTCCCCTAGGGCGATCCGCTCCTCCGCGCGATGATAGCTGAGATTCCCTACAAGAGAGTCATCAGGCATATCAGGAGTAATGAGGACATCAGGGGGAGTGAGCGCGAGTGTCAGCTCCGTCAGGCGCCACACGAAGATCGAGATAGACAGATCTAAAGACTCAAAGAGCCCGGGAGCTTTCTGAGGCGGGTGGGTCATTCGATAGCGCTTCGATCCCAGATTGACGTCCGCAGCGATGACCGCCTCGGCTCCGAACTGGCGTGCTACGTCTACGGGCAACGGGCTGACCAAGCCTCCATCGGCTAAGTGCTTTCCGGCGCGCTCCACAGGCACAAAGAGCCCGGGGATCGAAAAGCTCGCGCGAATAGCTTCGATCAGAGAACCTTCTTGGAGCAAGACGCGCTCGCCCGTATCTAAGTCCGTGGCGACGGCGACGAACGGGATGGGCAGCTCTTCGATGCGTCGGTCGCCGCCAAGAATTTCTTTGAGAAAGCGCTCAACAGCGGAGCCGCTCGACCAGCCGTGAATGGGCAGAGTGGGCTGCAGGCTCTTGGCGATGCGCCAAAAATCTATCTTGAGCCATTCTCGTTCGAGTTGGGCAACGCTGACTCCTGCAGCGTAGGCCCCGCCGATCATCGCGCCGATGGAGCTGCCTACCACAAGAGAAATAGGGACTTTATGCTCTTCGAGCACTTTGAGTATGCCAATATAGGCAGCACCGCGCGGGCCGCCACTGCTGAGCACCAACGCGATCTTCTTCATACAAAGCCTGATTGTATTATAGAAATCTCGCGATAAGCTTGTCAATTTGACTTCTTGCGCGCTCTGCGATACTGTGAAAGATCACTATACTCTGAGGGTGAGAACTATGGAACTATTGAAGAAGCTCTGCGAGGCCCACGGCGTGCCGGGGCGCGAGGAGGCTGTGCGCGCCTTAGTCGTTGCGGAGCTGGACAAGCTGTGCGATGAGATCCGCACTGACGCGCTCGGGAACGTCATCGCGCTGAAGAAGGGTACCGGGCGCGGCCCCAAAGTGATGCTCGCCGCGCACATGGACGAGATCGGCTTTTTGGTCTCGCACGTTGACGAGAAGACTGGCTTCTTACGGATCGACCCGGTCGGTGGGTTCGATCCCAGAGTCTTGATGGCGCAACGCGTTGTCGTGCACACCGAGAGCGGAGACTTGATAGGGATCATCGGATCGAAGCCCCCGCATGTTCTCACAGAAGAGGAGCGCAAGAAACCCCTTGAGCTGAAAGATCTCTTTATAGACTTGGGGCTACCAGCAGATGAGGTCAAAAAACGCGTCAATATTGGGGACTTCGTCACACTCCAACAAGATTTCACGGAAGTTGGGAATCTCGTCTCGTGCAAGGCGCTCGATGATCGCGTCGGCGTCTACGTCATGATCGAAGCCGTCAAGAAAGCGAAAAAACACGTCTGCGACATTTACGCTGTGGCAACGACACAAGAAGAAGTGGGCGTACGCGGGGCGCGCGTCTCGAGCTTTAACATCGCGCCGGACATTGGGGTTGCGCTCGACGTTACTGTCGCCAGTGATGTCCCCGGGGCGGGCGAGCACGAGCACGTCACAAAGCTCGGCGCGGGCGTCGCTATTAAGATCAAAGACTCGCTTTCGATCTCCAATCCCAAGCTCGTGCGCGCGATGCGCCAGATCGCTGAGCAGAAGAAGATCAAGTATCAGATGGAGATTCTGCCCCGTGGCGGCACCGACGCTGGAGCTATTCAAATGACGCGCGAGGGCGTCGCTGCAATCACGCTCTCCATTCCAACAAGATATTTGCACTCCGTCGTGGAAGCTGCCCATAAAGACGACATCCAAGCAGCGATTGATCTTTTGGCAGCGTTCTTAGAAGCTGCGCACGAGGTCGACTATAGCTTATAAGGAGGACTCATGAGACGTGCATTCGTTGTTGGTAGTCTGTTGACACTGATATTTGTCGGGATGAGCGTAGCGTGCTGGGCACAGCCAGAGAATCTGTCAGTAGAGCGATTTGTAGGGATTGGAGTGCGCTTTCTGCCCAGCGCGCTCATGCCCATTGGCCCCAGCGACATAGACCCTGCGCTTGGCGCGGCCATCACTGGACACTATTGGGTAAGCGATCTGGTAGCGATAGAAGTTGGCGGCTGGCTGTCGGGATTCAGCGACTCGTGGAACCCCCGGAGCTTCACGAGTCTTTCCGGGGGATTGCTGCTCAAGCTCTCCGACAACGCTCAAGACGATCTCTATCTCGCTGGCCGGGCGATCAGCTTCCAGAGCATCTATAGAAATTACTGCTGTATCTATCGTGAGGGCGAGCCGCCCACAGAAGTTCAGCAAGATAAGATCATGCCGCCTTATCCCTGGCCCTACGAGAGCCGCACATCTATATTAGCATTTGAAGTGACTGCTGGGATTGAGCGAAGCTGGTCAGCTCAAGTGACGACCAATGTTGAGTTCGGCTTTATCTACGCTCAAGTGATGACCACGAACTTTCCCCCGCCAGGAGGACCACCTCCTGAAGAGCCTGTCCCACTGCCCAAGCCCGAAACTGCCGCGTCAACAAGCTTTGGCATCACCGTGCATATCAGCGTGAACTTCTATCTCCCGCGCAAGTGACTTGACAGCTCTTTAGCTGTCTGCTAGTGTAAAAACCATACAGGAGGGAAGTGCTGTGAAGATCGTTTTAGATACCCTTGGTGGCGATAGGCCTCCCGAAGAGTTAATTGCTGGTGGGGTCGCGGCGATCCAAGAGTACGACATCGAAGTCGTCTTTGCAGGGGATCAACAGCTTATTGAGCGTGAGCTGAGCAAGTATCACGGCTTAAAATATTCTGTTCTGCACGCACCAGAAGAGATCACCATGCACGAAGCGCCCGTCGAGGCGATCCGGAAGAAGAAGAAGAGCTCATTGGTCCAAGGTATTCGCGCGGTGCGCCACGGCGAAGCCGATGCGTTCGTCAGTCCGGCCAACACCGGCGCGGTCATGGCCGCAGCACTCTTCAATTTAGGAAGACTGCCAGAGATAGATCGTCCTGGTATTGGCGTATTAGTACCCACTCTCGATGGGCGGCGCACGCTCTTGATCGATGTTGGGGCTAATGCCGAGTGCGATCCGGAGCATCTCTTGGAATTTGGGGTCATGGGTACTATCTATATGCGAGAGCTGCTAGGGGTGCAAAACCCACGCGTGGGATTGCTCAACATCGGTGAAGAACCCCAGAAGGGTGATTCTCAAGCCCTCAAAGCATTCGCGTATCTCCGGCAAGAGTTGCCCAATTTTGCCGGCAACGTTGAACCCAATAGACTCGTGGAAGGCGGCTTCGACGTGGTCGTCACTGATGGGTTTACAGGGAACGTCTGCATTAAGGCATATGAGGGGGCAGCTACAGTTACGGTACGTTACTTAAAGCGCGAGATCGAGAAGAGCTTCTTGGCCAAGCTCGGGCTGCCGTTCCTCTGGCCATCGCTCAACAGGTTGAAGCGCGAGATCAGTGCGGTGCAGTACGGTGGGGCGCCATTGCTCGGAGTGCGTGGTGTTGTGATCATCGCGCACGGAAACTCCAATGCCGAAGCGATCAAGAACGCTATCAGAGTCGCCAAAGAAGCTGTCGAGCACAAGGTCGTCGAGAAGATTGAGCGTGGAGTGCATGAGAGCCTGATACATTTGGGGTTAGTACCAGTATTGAGGGGGACACGGTAGGAAGCAACCTCTCATGATAATGAAGACGGCATTTATCTTTCCTGGCCAAGGCTCGCAGTATGTGGGCATGGGGCACGAGCTTTTTCAGCGCTATCGCGCGCGCGTCGAGCCGTTCTATCGACGTGCTTGCGAAGTATTAGGCTTTGATCTCCAAGAGCTGATCTTCTCTGGGCCTGAAGAGAAGCTAAAGCTGACAGAGTTCGCTCAGCCAGCGATTTTGTTAGATAGCGTCATTAAGTTCGAGCTGTTAGGGCAAAAGCCCGACTATGCTGCTGGGCACAGCTTGGGAGAGTATTCAGCGCTGGTGTGCGCGGGAATTTTAAGCTTAGAAGACGGGCTTCGGCTGGTGCATCTGCGTGGGAAGTTCATGCAAGAAGCGGTCCCTGTGGGGCAAGGGGGGATGCTCGCTCTCTTGAAGTTAGACTATGACAAAGTGCGGGAGATCTGTGCCCAGACCGGCACGGAGATCGCCAATTATAACTCCCCAGAGCAAATCGTGATCTCCGGGCGAAGAGAGGCTGTGCTCAAAGCCAAAGAGCTTGCCGAAGCCTTTGGGAGCAAGGGGATCGAGCTTGCTGTGTCCGCGCCGTTTCATAGCTCCCTGATGAAGCCTGCCGAAGAGCGCCTCAAGCCGGAGATCGAGAAGATAGGATTCTCAGCGCCGCGCTTTCCTGTCGTCTCAACAGTGAGTGGCGAGCCGGAAACGGATCCAGACAGAATCAAAGGGCTGCTGTGTCTGCAGATCACAGCGCCAGTGCGCTGGGTTGACTATGTGCTGAAACTCAAGTCTTTAGGTGTGACGCGCTTGGTCGAGGTCGGCCCAGGCGATGTGCTGACCAAACTCAGCAAGAGAATAGACCAAGAGATCGAAGCGCTGAGCTTCGCCCAGGTGATGAAAAAGTTGACTAGAGAGGTACCAGCCCCAGGCTGATCTTAAGTGCTTCGTCGACCTTTTTATTGTCTGTGGCGTGAGTTCGCCCCAGCGCTCGATCAACCTCCGCTTATCAATGGTGCGGATTTGGTCGAGCAGGATGACTGAATCCTGCTTCAGCCCACCTTCCGGGGTGCTCACGCGCACCTCTGTGGGGTATTCTTTAGGGCCGACAGCCGTAGTGATGGCGGCAACGATGACAACCGGGCTGTATCGATTAGCTATATCATTTTGGATAATCACTACCGGCCGGGTCTTGCCTTGCTCAGAGCCGATGACAGGGTCCAAGTTCGCGAGCCAGACATCGCCGCGCTTGTATTCAGGCAAAGCGTTTCCTTTCTCTCTCAGGTCTCTCTCAGGCCTTGATATGCTCTGAGGCTTCCTGCTCGGCGGCAAAGAATTCTTCGGTCAGTTCTAGATCCTGACCTGCCTGGGCTAGGTATTGCTCCTTGAGGCGCTCCCGAAGCTGAGCTCGCTCCTCCTCCGCAAGGCGAGCTGCGGTCGCCTCCGCGACGTATTGGCTAATCTTACGAGCTGGGACACGGGCCCGGAGCTCGGCCCATAGCTCCTCCGGCAGGGTTAGATTCACCTTCCGCTTGGCCATCTTTATCCCTCATCTTGGCAGTATAATTTATACGCCCCTAGATGTCAAGGTATAGACCTTGACCCTTATATTCAACCTCTCCCTTCTTACGAGCCTCATTGTATATGCTGATCACAATCATAGACAGCATGAGAGAGCAATGTTCTTCAGACAAGGTCCAGCTCCCTTTGACACCGTTTGATCAATCTGCTAAAGTGCCTACTACCTATGAGCGAGCCTCAAGATTTTCTTGGCAAGGTTGGGATCGTCACCGGCGGGACACGCGGTATCGGCAAAGCGATAACACAGATGCTCGTCGCGCGCGGCGCCAAAGTCTATGTCTTCGCGCGTGACCCACAAGCCGGACAAGCCCTCCAACAGGAGCTTGGCACACGCTGCGTCTTTGCTCAAGCCGATATCACGGATGGCGCGCACATAGACGAGCTGATCGAGAAGATCTTTAAGAGCGAAGGGCGCATAGATTTCTTAGTCAATAACGCTGGGATCACAAGAGATAATCTCTTATTGAGAATGAAGGACGACGAGTGGGACACGGTCTTGACGACGAACCTAAAGGGGGCGTATCATTGCACGAAGTCTGTAGTGCGCTGGATGCTCAAGCAGCGTTCGGGAGCGATTGTGAATGTCACTTCAGTTGCGGGGCAGATCGGCAATACTGGACAAGCAAATTATTCAGCAGCCAAGGCTGGACTGATCGGGTTCACTAAAAGCGTAGCGCGCGAGCTGGCCTCGCGCGGCATCAGGGTCAACGCCGTCGCGCCGGGATTTATTGAGACGACCATGACTCAACAGCTTCCTGAAGGCGTGCGGGAGAAGTATCTCGACGCGATCCCCTTAGGGCGGTTTGGCCACCCTGAAGAAGTTGCGGAAGTTGTCTGCTTCTTGCTTTCGGACCGTGCATCGTATATAACAGGACTCGTGGTCAACGTTGACGGCGGCCTGGTGATGGCCTGAGCCGGACTTGACAAACTCAAATTTTTGCGCCAAGATCAAGCCCATAGAGGAGGAGAAGGACTATGGCTGACATCGCTGAGCAGGTACGACGGATTATCGCGGAGCAACTGATGGTGGACATCGAAGAGGTGACTGACGACGCCTCATTCATCGAAGATCTAGGGGCGGACTCATTGGACACAGTGGAGATGATCATGGAGATCGAGGACGAATTCGGTATTGAGATCCCCGATGAAGACGCGGAGAAGATGCAGACTGTGGGGCAGGCTATCGAGTACATCAAGAAGAAAGTCGAAGCGCAGCAAGCCAAGGCAGCATAAACGGTCTTTGAAGTCAAGGTTTATCCCTGCCCCATCCGTGGGTGATGGGGCTTATCTATTAGCGTAATGGAACTTCAGCTTCCCCGCGGGATGCGCGATTTTTCGCCTGAAGAGAAGATCCTTCGGGACGAAGTCATAGCGATACTCAAAAACGTCTTTGAGCTCTACGGCTTCAGCCCGCTGGAGACCCCGGTCGTCGAACGCTGGGAAGTTCTTTCTGCTAAATACTCCGGTGGCGAAGAGATCTTAAAAGAGACGTTCAAGCTCAAAGACCAAGGGGGCCGAGATTTAGGACTACGCTACGATCTCACCGTCCCTTTAGCGCGTTTTATCGGGATGAACCCCACAATCAAGAGACCGTTTAAGCGCTATCAAATTGGGACAGTCTATCGCGACGGCCCGATCAAGAAGGGGCGCACCCGAGAATTCTATCAGTGCGACGCGGATATCGTCGGCTCAAGCTCACCATTAGCTGACGCTGAATGTGTGCAGTTAGCACTCGAAGTCTTCGAGCGTCTTGAGATTGATATTATCGTCAAGATCAACAACAGAAAGATTCTGTCAGAGCTGGCGCGCATGGCCGCTGTGCCCGAAGATTTGACGGATGCAGCAATTCTCTCGCTCGATAAGTTCGAAAAAGTCGGGCCTGACGAAGTCATTCGCGAGATGGTCGAGCGCGGTATTCCCCTTGCCAGTGCCGAGCGCTTTCTCTCCGGTGCACAAGACCCGGAAGCTCTCAAGAACAGCGAGGGCTATCGCGAGCTTGAGCCAGTCTTAAGCGCTGTGCGGGACGCGCGCGTCGTCTGGACGCCGTCGCTTGCCAGAGGACTATCGTACTATACGGGAACGATCTACGAGGTCTACGCGAAAGGGTCTTCAGTGACGGGGTCGCTCGCAGCAGGCGGGCGCTATGACAATATGATCGGGCAGTTTCTCGGGAGCACCGAAAAAATCCCCGCTGTGGGGATCTCTTTCGGCTTGGAGCCTATTTTAGAAGTGCTCAAAGAGCAGCGTAGGGATCTTCCCATGCGCAAGACGGTCACTCAAGTCTATGTTATCCCGTTTAAGAACTTGCTTACGGAAGGGCGCAGGGTTTGCCAGCAGCTGCGCCGTATGGGCATTAAGACCGACATGGACTTTGCAGCGAAGGGGATCAGCGACGGGCTGAAGTACGCGAACGCGTATGATATCCCGTTTGTAGTGATCGTCGGCCCAGACGAAGTCGCCCAGGGCAAAGTCAAGCTCAGAGACATGCGCAGTGGAGAAGAGCGCTTGCTCGCCGTTGAGGAAGTAGCGCAGCAGATTTCTAGAAGCTCAGCTTGAAAAGACTTCTGTGAGGGGAATCTGCAGCCTTGGCAGCATGGGTGAGGTGAGCGTCTCGTCTTTATTATAGAGGGCGACTCGCTCGAAACCCGTCTCTCCAAGCTTTAGTATTTCTATAGTCTTGCTCTCCGGGTCGACAAGCCAATACTCCGTGACCCTGGCGCGAGCGTAGAGCTTCTTCTTCATTGTGCGGTCGCGCTCGCTCGTAGACGGCGAGAGAATCTCGACAACTAAGTCCGGCGCCCCCTTGATCGCCTCTTTATGAATGATATGAGAGCGCGCTTTGGAAATAAAGATAATATCGGGCTGCACAACGTTCTCGTCATCGAGGACAACATCTAACGGTGCATTGAGGACTTTCCCTAGCTTGTGCTCGCGCACGAATTTTGCCAGCGCGAATGCTAAGTTAGCTGACACATCTTGGTGTTCAAACGTAGGCGATGGGATCATAAGGAGCTCTCCCTCGATCAGCTCATATCGCTTGGTCTCTGACTCCGGGAGGTTCTTGTAGTCTTCGTAGGTGAACTTAATCGTCGCCTTGGGCATCTGGATCACCGAAGCTATTATACTAAAACTCCTCCCACTCGATCAGCGCGGGCAGTACGGGCAGGCCCTCGCTGTCAAACGAGACCGAAACACGACGCACGAGTAAGCGCGTGCGCTCGTCGTCGGTCTTGAGCCGCACTTGGTAGACTAACGTCGAGATCGAGTCGCTTGGGCCAAGCTGTTTGAACAGCTCAGCCATAAATTTGACTTTCTCTAGGAGAATGGGCTTGCCCCGGGCAGCGCGCTCCCGCGCGATCTTCAAAAGTCCGAGAGCATCGTCCACATACGTCGCGAACGTCTCGGCAAAGTCTTCGTGGTCGTTAGTGCGGGCATAGTCGCTCACAAAATTATCTAAGTCTTGCCCAGAGCGTCGGAAGAGCTCGCGCCAGCGCGCATTCTGTTTGCCTTTCACAAAGCGATCTTGGACAGCGTGGCCCATCTCGTGTATGAAGACAAACGATAGAGTTCGCCGGAGCATCGGCCCGAAGAGGTTAATCCGCCCCATCCCCGTGTACGTCCCGGCGACCTGTTCGTCCGGTGGGTTATTTGTGATAGACGTGACAGTTCCTCGGATCTCTGTGGGCATAGCCCGAAGAGACGAGTAGAGAATATGGCATTGGGCTTCGCTGAACGGCGGCGCGTCGTCAGCATTGTCGAGCAAGATCCCGAACTCGTCGGTAATGTCCTTACAACTGCCAAAACGAGCTGGAACTGAGATTTGCGTGATGACTAGAGCGCCAATCGGCCCGCGGTTCTCAACAATGGCGCGCCAGCGTGTCCCTAACGCGATTGTCTCTGGAGTCACTTCAAGGCTCAATTTGAGTAGATCCGGGCTTTGGATTTGAGCCGCATAGGGATTATTGTGGTCAGGCCCAAGGAGCGTCAGCACTAACGAAGCGTCTTGAGTGAGTGTGAGAACTTGCGCTTTCACACGGCCAGGCTGTGTGACAGAGAAGGGCACTGTGAGCGTCTGGCCAGGCTGCAGTTCTTGAGCTATCCCACAAGCCCTGCCTTCTCTATTGTCCGATAGGGTGAGCTCTGTTGTCGCCAGTGCGAACCACACGCCATCTTCGATCTGCATCCCGCACCCTGCGCTCAGGGTTACGACGTTCGCTCCTAACGAGACACGCCCAGACTCAAAGAAGAGTCCATGCCCTTGGCTTCCCGTAATCGTATTCTCAACAAGAGAGACTTGAGCGCCGTCGGCGACCCAGATGCCGTGCCCGTATTGTTTGTCACTGTTAGCTTGTGTATTGAGAATCGTGTTGCTGCGTATCTGGGCGACCGACTCTTCAGTGATGAAGATCCCAGCGCGGATATTATTTTTGAGAGTGTTGCCGAGCACAGTTGCGTGAGAGGGCACGTCGGGGGAGTTGACCCAGTTAGGCCAGATCTCGATCCCGTAATAGCGATTCTCTTCAAAAACATTATTCTCAATGTGGGCGACAGCACTTAACAGTCGAAGCCCGCTCCACGCACTGCGCGCGATAAAGTTATTGACGACGCGAGCGTTCTTGTCTCCATTCAGAATGATGCCGTTACCCAGAACGTTGCCCTCGTCAGGAGCCGTGTCGAGAATGGTATTCTCTATGATCTGCGTGCCCTGAGAGTTCTCGGTGATGAGAATGCCCTGACGGCGATTTTTCTGAATCAGATTGTTTTTGATGATGACGTTTTGGCTACGCTCGACTTGGATGCCCCGGCGCCCACCGGTAATCTCTAAATTCTGAATAACGACGTCGCGGGTGCGTTGAATGAGAATCGTCGGCGCGCTGCGCGAGCGCGAGCCGTCAATGATGACCCCGGTGTCAGCGCCGCGCAGCTCGATGCTCTTGCGAATCGTGAGATTCTCTTTATATGTGCCGGGGGCGATTAAGATGAGATCACCCGGTTGGGCAGCGTTGATCGCTGCTTGGATAGTCTGATAGTCTTTGGGGACTTCGATGGTCTTGGCCAGCGCCAGGGGCGCAAGAACTGTCATCGCCAGCGTTACCACGACTAACACCCAGAATTTGCGCATAAGCCCTCCTTGCATTATCGCGATGTTCAGCGCACCTCGACCCGAATCTCATCAATAAAATACTCTAAGATCGTCTCCCACGCAACGCTGATCCCTAGAGCAACCCGTAGCTCGCCCTCAGCATCTGCGACGGGCATGGTGAACTGATACCGTCGCCAGCCCTTGGTTTTGTCCGCAGGCTCTCTGTGCGTGAACTCGGCTTCTTCGACGGGCATGATCGCCCCCGCGTAGGCGACGACATACGCGCGCATGTTGTCACTACGCTCTGGGCTCCAGAGATAGAACGAGAGATTCACTATCAGTGGGCGGCCCTTAGGTACTGTCAAGAGTTTTGCGAGCCAGATCGTGCCGTCACCTTGACGGCCATCGAGAAAGAACCGCGCCGAGCCGTAGCCCTCTTTATATTGCTTCGCGCTCAGTTCGATAGCCCACACAACGGGGCGATTGGTGGTGGGGTCTTGTGGAACGTCAGAGCCCTGCTGCCAGCCCTCCCAGCCCGTTTCAAACCCTTGGCGAACGAAGACTATCGATGGCGTGAGGAGATCACAGCCTGCTACCCCTACGCAAATCAAAGATATTAGAGCAACCCGTGCGCGCGTAACCATTGGTCGGAATAGACCTTGCTCAGATATTGACGCCCTGTGTCGGGGATAAGCACGACGATCGTGCCGTGGCGGACCTTCTCGGCGTATTGCAGCGCCGCGACGAGCGCCGCTCCTCCGGAACTTCCCGTCAAGATCGCTTCTCTCTTCGCTAACTCTCGCGTCATGTGATACGCTTCTTTGTCGGTGACGCGAATGATCTCGTCTATCACCGAGAAATCGAGCGTCTTGGGGATAATGTCTTCCCCAATGCCCTCGATGAGATACGTGTGCACATTGTGGGGAAGCCGATAAAATTCAGAATAGACCATGGAGCCTTCGGGGTCAGCGCCGACAATTTTGATCTGGGGATTGCGCTCTTTCAGGAACTTTCCGATACCGCTGATTGTGCCGCCTGTGCCAATCCCAGCGACGAAGGCGTCGAGTCTTCCCGCAGTCTGCTCCCAGACCTCCGGGCCGGTGGTGCGATAGTGCGCCTGAGGATTGGCGAGATTCTCGTACTGATTGAGCAAGAGCGCCGGACGCTCCTTGGCGATCTGCTTCGCTACAGAGTAATAGCTTCGGGGATCATCGGGGGCGACGGCCGTGGGGCAGATGACGACTTCGGCCCCGTAAGCTTTCAAAAGATCAATTTTCTCCGGGCTGACCTTGTCGGGCATGGTGAAGACGACTTTATAGCCCTTCACAATAGCAGCGATGCACAGCCCGATACCGGTGTTCCCGCTGGTCGGCTCGACGATCCAATCTCCGGGCTTGAGCTTGCCCTCGCGCTCGGCAGCCTCGATCATCATAATCCCGATGCGGTCTTTCACAGAGCCGCCGGGGTTAAAATACTCCAACTTCGCAAGCAGCCGCACATCTTTTACGGGATTGATGCGGTTGAGTGCGACCATGGGCGTCTGCCCGATCAGCTCTAGGAGGTTCTCTGCGACCCGCATAATTTAAGCGTATTCGAGTGCTTGCTGCAGATCTTCTATTAAGTCTTGAGCGTGCTCGATGCCCACCGAAAGCCGAACTAAATTGTCCTTGATGCCCCGCCGTGCCCGCTCTTCTGGGGGAATCGCAGCATGGGTCATCGTCGCCGGATGGGTCGTTAAAGAGTCTACTGTGCCCAAGTTCTCCGCAAGGGTGAAGAGCTTGGTCGTCTGCACGAACTTCTTCACATCCCCGTTGAGCTCGAAGCTGAGCATCCCGCTGTAGAGTCCGTTCATCTGGCGCTTGGCGATCGCGTGCCCTGGGTGACTAGGCAGCCCTGGGTAGTAGACGTGTGCGACCTTTTTGTGTCTACTGAGAAATTCAGCGATGGCCTGGGCGTTCTCTGAGTGTGCCCTCATGCGCAGCGCCAGCGTCTTTATCCCTCGCAAGACAAGCCAGCAGTCCATCGGGCCGGGCACAGCCCCAAGAGCGTTCTGCAAGAATTTGAGCTTCTCGTACACTTCAGGGTGGGACGTGACGATCAGCCCGCCGATGACGTCGCCATGGCCACTGAGATACTTGGTCGAGCTGTGCACAATAATATCGGCTCCAAGCTCCAAAGGGCGCTGCAGAGAGGGCGTCGCGAACGTATTGTCTACGACGAGCAGCGCGTCTTTCTTCTGGCGCGCGATCGCCTCGATATCGGCGATCTTTAAGAGCGGGTTCGTTGGGGATTCGAGCCAGATGAGCTTTGTATTTTTTTGGAGTTTTATCTCTGTCGCAGTCGTGTCAAAATAGCTGAATTCTAAACCGTACTGGCGACGCACTTGCTCAAAGAGTCTGTATGTTCCCCCGTAGACGTCGTCGCAGCATAAGACGTGATCGCCGGGCTTGAGGAGATGAATGATCGCGTCTTCTGCGGCGAGCCCTGACGCGAATGCCAGCCCATACTTCCCACCCTCCAGCTCGGCAATAGCTTTTTCGAGCAGAGATCGGGTGGGGTTCCCCGTGCGTCCGTAGGGAAACCCCTTATGGACGCCGGGTTCTTCTTGAGCGAACGTCGCTCCTTGGTGCACCGGCGGGACGATAGCGCCGGTGACTGGGTCAATCTGATAGCCCGCGCGGACGGCCTTGGTCTCAAAGCGCATTGTCAAGTCCCTTGTGACCTCTCCCCCCGGCCCCTCCCCGACACGCGGAGGGGAGAGCCCCTTCCCTAATAAAGGGAAGGGGTTGGGGTTAGGTTTGGAATCGCTTACTTGTTCTTGCCGTAGCGGCGCTCAAACTGCTGCACTCGCCCTTCAGTATCGACAAGCTTTTCTTCGCCGGTGAAGAACGGATGACACTGGGAGCAGATATCGACGTGCAGATTCTCCGTAGTGGAGAGCGTTTCAAACTCCGCGCCGCAGGCGCAGCGAATGACCACACGCTTCAGTTCTGGATGAATACCTGGCTTCATGCTAAAACCTCCTTAGACCTCTCCTCGCCCCTCCCCTAAATTAGGGCAGGGGGTAAGGGGTTAGGTTTATCGCTTGCTGAACTGCTGGCCGCGCCGCGCTTTATGGAAGCCGTACTTCTTGCGCTCGACCATGCGCGGGTCGCGCGTCAGCAGGCCTTCCTTGCGCAGGATCGGTCTATAGTCGGGATTGACCGCGAGCAATGCTCGCGCGATCCCCAAGCGAATTGCTTCCATCTGCCCGGTGAAGCCCCCGCCACGACAGTTGGCTATGACGTCATAGCGGTTCATCGTGCCAGTCACGACAAAGGGCTTGAGAATGACTTGAGCGACACGGTCTTTAATAAAGCCATCAGCAGCAAAGTACTGCTCTGCCGGCTGGCCGTTGACGATCACTTTGCCGTCGCCGTTGGGCTTGAGGAAGACCCGCGCGACTGATTCTTTGCGGCGCCCGATGGCGTGGATCTTCCCATCGGGCAGGACCTTCGGCAAGCGCGTCTTCAGCGCCGTCTGCGTTTGTGTGTTTGTCATCTGGTAAGACTCAGACCTCCTGGTTCACGAGAATCCTGATTAGTATACTCAGTTTAGTGCGCCCTTTCAAGATAGGTCTGCTGCTCCGGGGTCAGCTCGTCTATGGCGATGCCCATCGTTTCTAATTTGAGCAGCGCAACGCGACGATCTATCTCTGGCGGGACGGGGTAGAGCCCCGGCTTCAGCTCCTTATAGTGCTTAGCGATGTGTGCCAGCGTGAGCGCTTGGAGAGCAAACGACAAGTCCATAATCTCAACGGGATGGCCGTCGCCCGCGGCGAGATTGACCAAGCGTCCTTCGGCTAAGAGATAGAGCCGGCGCCCATCTCTTAGTTCAAATTCTTCGACGTTGGGGCGGATGACGCGCCGCGCGACCGAGAGTTTTTCTAAAGCGGGCTTGCTGATCTCCACGTCAAAATGCCCAGCGTTCGCTAAGATCGCCCCATCTTTCATGACTGTGAAAGACTCTTCGGTGATAATATCTCTGCATCCCGTCGCGGTGACAAAGATATCGCCTATGGGGGCAGCTTCGACCATCTTCATCACCCTAAAGCCGTCCATGACAGCTTCTATCGCGCGCACAGGGTTGACTTCAGTGACGATGACGTTGGCTCCCAGCCCCTTGGCGCGCAGAGCAATTCCCCGACCGCACCAGCCGTAGCCCGCAACGACCACGGTCTTGCCGGCAATCGAGAGATTCGTCGTTCTCATGATGCCGTCCCATGTCGACTGTCCTGTGCCGTAGCGATTGTCAAAGAGAAATTTCATCTGGGCGTCGTTGACGGCGAACATTGGGAATAAGAGCTTCTTCTGGGCGGCAAGCGCCCGCAGACGGCGCACGCCCGTCGTCGTCTCTTCGGTGCCGCCGAGAATATCTTTCGCTAAGTGAGAGAGTTCGCCGTGTAGAAGCTTTGTTAAGTCGCCGCCGTCGTCGAGAATAATATGGGGCTTGGTCTGCAGGACGGCTTTCAAATGAGATTCATATTCTTGGGGGGTGGCACCGCGCCAGGCCGCAACAAAGATCTCCCCCGACGCTGCCAGAGCTGCTGCGACGTCGTCTTGGGTGCTCAAGGGGTTGCAGCCGGTGATGGCGACCTGGGCGCCACCAGCCTGCAGCACCTGCGCAAGATATGCGGTCTTCGCTTCCAAATGAATGCTGAGGGCAAGTCTGAGATCTCTGAACGGCCGATCGCGCTCGAATTCAGTTTTAATTCTGTTCAGTAAACTCATACGTCGCTGGACCCACACGATCTTCTGCTGCCCCTGGGGTGCTAGTGACGGATCGCGAATGATGCTCATGATAAGCCTCCTGAAGTTTTGAGTTGCTTCTGCGCTTCAACGACGCACCCCGTGTCAAAGAGCACTTGACCGTGCTTGAGGATCTCACGTACCAGGAGCGATTGCGCTGTATACAGTTCTTGCGGTGTCAAGCCGAGAATATCTGCTGGGGCATCACCTGGCCATCGTTCGGCAAGGAAGAGCCGTCGTGCAATGCGATGGTGCCCTTGAAAATCTTCGGAGATCACAGCCAAGTCGAGATCACTGCTCGGATAGGCTTTACCCTTCGCCCACGACCCAAACAGAATAACCCCTTGAAGACGAATCTCGCGGCGGAGCCGTCGGATAAAACGCTCAATCGCTCTCTGAGAGCCCTTTTTCAGCATAGGCGATCAGCTCCTTAGCTGCATCAAGCAATTCTTGAGCTATAGCCTCATCATAGAATTCGTGAGGTGAGCCTCTTGCCACCACTGAACTTCCTCACGCATAGCTCGCTTTATCATAACTGATAGCAAGAAGTGCTGCCATAAGCCTCGCCGGCGCTGTTTTGCACTCAGTCTGCTATGCCCCTATACTGTAAGGGCCATGAGCACGAAATTCCCGACAGATTTGTGGGAGCGAGCGCTGGAGCGCCGCCGCGCACGCCGCGAGCAGCTCCGCCAAGAGCTTCTGCACGCTGTCAGCGACGCTCTCGCTGAACTCTCCCGACAGATTGTTTTCACTGAAGCGTACATCTTCGGCTCGCTCACGCGCCCAGAGCGTTTCTCTGAAGAATCGGACATAGATATCGCGTTTGTGGGGCTGCGTGACGAAGACTTCTTCAAGGCACTAGCGTTTCTCTCAGATCGGCTCGGCCGCGATCTCGATCTCGTACAGCTCGAGAAACACCCCCACAAAGCTCAGATCATACGGGAGGGAATCCCATGGACGAAGCCCGCTGGGCCCTCTTAAAAGCAGCCCTCGATGCGCAGCGTCAAGAGATCGCTCGAGTTTTCGCTAAGATCCAAGAGCGCCAAGCGCATCTCGATGACCCCGTCTATCTCGAAAGCGTGGGCTATCAACTCCATAATCTTTACTCGGCTTTTGAAGACCTGTGCAAGATCGTCGCGGAGTTCTTCGAGAATCGCATCGCCGAGCGCGCAGGATATCATCGTGAGCTGCTGTGGCGCATGAAGATCCCCATTGAAGGAGTGCGCCCAGCACTCTTGTCAGAAGAAAGCTACAGGCTGCTCGATAATCTCCGAGCGTTCCGACACTTCTTTCGTCATGCTTACGAGGCCGAGCTGGACCCTAAAAGAGTGGCTCTCGTCATAGAAGACGCACTCAAGCTCAAAGATATCTATACCCAAGAGATTGAGCGTTTCTTGGAGCAGCTACGACCATGAACGTACAGATTCGCCCAATGAAGCCCGAAGACTATGACGCCGTGATTGCGCTGTGGCGGCGCGCCGGGCTTCCGTTTGAGCCGCACGGCCGCGACAGCCGAGCCGCTCTCGCCCAGCAGATCAGATCTTCAGGACACTTGATGTTCGTCGCCGAAGCCGATGGACAGATTATAGGAACAGTCTTTGGCAGTTACGACGGGCGCAAGGGCTGGATCAATCGTTTAGCTGTCGATCCGCGCTATAGGCGTCAAGGGCTGGCGCAGCAGCTCATCAAGAGAGCTGAAGAAGCGCTTGCTCGTGAAGGGCTGATCATCGTCGCGGCGCTCGTCGAAGCTCCCAATGAGCCGTCTTTAGAACTCTTTCGCAAGCTCGGCTATGAGGAGCGCAGAGATATTGTCTATTTTCGCAAATTTCTTCGAAATAGGAAGTGACTGCCATGCCCTTCTGCCCACAGTGTCGCTATGAGTATCAGGCTGGGATGAGCCGATGTCCCGATTGCGACGTCGAGCTTGTCGAACAGCTCTCGCCCGAAGAAGAGCTTCCCCCTACGGGCTCTCTCGCGACTGTCTACATCGCCAAAGACATGACCGAAGCGAGCTTGATCAAATCGTTTCTCGAGGAGTTTCAGATAGAGTCGTTTATTGGGTACGACTTGGGGTCGGCCTATCCCATAGGGCACATTGAAGTGCGCGTCGCTGAAGAACACGCCGACGAAGCCCGCGAGCTCATCGCCGAGTTTTTGCGATCTCCTCCAGAGAACTTGGAGCTGTGAACAGATAACTCTCTGTGCTATAATGCAGGGCATGAAGAACCCGTTTCTCGTTGGAGAGAAGATCTATCTCCGCCCATTAGAACGCGACGGTGCCCCAACGCTCCTCCCCTGGGTCAACGACCCTGATGTGATCGCTAACTTAATAATGTACACCCCGAAAAATCTCCAAAGCGAGCTGGAGTTTATCGAGCGGGCCTACAAGAGTGACACGGAAATCATTCTAGGAATTGCGCTCAAAGCGGACGATAAGCTCATCGGCACGACGGGGCTCCACCGCATAGATTGGAAGAATCGCAATTGTCTGTTTGGGATCTTGATCGGCGATAAGACAGAGTGGGGCAAGGGCTACGGCGCGGAGACGACACACTTGATGGTCAGCTACGCTTTTGAGACCTTAGGAATGCATCGCGTCTGGCTCCATGTGTATGAGTATAATCACAGGGGAATACGGGCATACGAGAAGGCGGGCTTCGTGCGCGAGGGCGTCTTACGCCAAGCCCGCTATCATAACGGGGAATTTTACGACGTCATCGTCATGGGATTGCTGCGCTCGGAGTGGGAAGCTCGGAGACACACAACGCTATGATCATTGCAGAGCATTTGACGCGGCGCTTTGGAGACCGCGTCGCTGTCGAGAATCTCTCCTTAGAGATTGCTGAAGGAGAGGTCTTCGGGTTTCTCGGTCCCAACGGCGCAGGAAAGACCACGACTGTGCGGATGCTTGCGGGGCTGCTTGCGCCCACGGCCGGACGTGCCATCGTTGCTGGGGTAGACGTGTGTGCAGAACCCCAACGCGTGCGCTTGCTCGTGGGCATCTTGACCGAGCACCCCGGACTCTATGAGAAGCTCTCAGCTTGGCATAATCTCAAGTTTTACGGCGATCTTTATAATCTGCCCAACCCTGAAGCGCAGATCGAAAAGTATCTTAACTTATTAGGGCTGTGGGAGCGCCGCTTTGAGCCTGTTGGGACATTCTCGAAAGGCATGAAACAGAAACTCGCGATAGCGCGGGCGCTCCTCCATGAGCCAAAGGTGCTCTTCTTAGACGAGCCAACATCAGGACTTGATCCCGAATCTGCCAAGACTGTGCGCGACTTCATCGCTCAGCTTGCGTCAGAGAAGCGCACGATCTTCCTGTGTACACACAATCTTTACGAAGCCGAACAGCTCTGCACGCGGATCGGGCTAATCAAGCAACGGCTTATCAAAGTGGGTTCGCCCCAACAGCTCAAGCGCGAGCTCTACGGCCGTCAGATCGTCATAGATCTCAAAGAGCCGATATCGCTCTCAGAAGATTTGCAGCTGCCCTTCGTGCGCAACGTGCAAGCCAATGGAACGAGACTCCTCATACAGCTAGACGATCCTGAAGCGCAGAACCCTGTGCTCATTAAGAGATTAGTCGAGCTGGGGGCACAGATTCAGTTTGTGCGCGAGCACGATCGCTCTTTAGAAGAAGTCTATCTTGAACTGATCTCCGAGGAGAAGCCATGACGCTCAAGCGTGTCCGAGTCTTAATGATGAAAGAGTGGCGTGAGGCGTTCAAAGGGGGCAAGACGATTTGGATCGGCACCGTTGCCGTGCCCTTTATTTTGCTGGGCGTCTCGCTCTTTCAACTTTTCCAATTTGGGGACTTCGACAGAGTAAATCCAGAGGAGCTTTCCCGCGTTGTTGGAGCGCTCTTTCTCGTCCCGTTGTTATATTTCTTAATGTTCCCCTTGGTCATTCCACACTCGATCGCGATCTATGCGATCATGAGCGAGAAGGAGCAGAAGAGTTTAGAGCCCCTCTTGGCGACGCCGCTGCGCACCGAAGAACTCTTTGTGGGCAAGGCATTGGCTTCCATTCTCCCTGCGGTGGGTATTACGTGGATGGCATTTGCGCTCTTTGTCGGGGTAGTGTGGTTTTTGCTCCCACCTATGGTTTTAGAAGTGGCGTGGCAACAGTTTGGCGCAATCTGGCTGATGGCACTCGGACTCTTTGCACCCTTGGCCGCAGCATTCATGACGTTCGCTTCGATGACCATCGCGACGCGGGTGAGCGACCTGCGCACGGCGCAGCTTCTGAGCAGTTTTGCCATGCTGCCGGTCTTGCTGTCGGCGTTTTTCTTGGTCTTCCAGCATCTTCTGGGTCGGCCCATGTTGTTGGGGCTTCTGGCGCTGGGGATCTTCGTGCTCGATCTGGGACTAGTCTGGCTGAACGTCAAGCTCTTTGGGCGCGAGGAAATCCTCACGCGCTGGCGCTAAATATGTCTCTCGCAAACCCATCGTATGTGCGCGATCTGTTGGCTCGGCATAAGATTCGCCTCAAGAAAAGTTTAGGCCAGCACTTTCTCGTCGACGAGAATATTCTCAAAAAGATCGCGACGGCAGCGCAGCTCACCAAAGAAGACATAGTCGTCGAGATCGGCGCAGGGATCGGGACGCTCACTCAAGAGCTGGCGCAGCGCGCTGGGCGCGTCATCGCCGTCGAGATAGACAGACGGCTCATCCCGCTGCTTGAAGAGCATCTGCGGCCATTCCCCAACGTTGTGATTGTTCAGCAAGATTTTTTGCAGTTCGATCTGCGTTCTGTTGCGTTGCACGACCTCTCCCCCGGCCCCTCCCCGGCGCGGGGAGAGGAGTTTCCCCCTTTAGGGAAGGGGGACAGGGGGTTAGGTCATACGAAACTCTCTATCGTCGGAAACCTCCCGTATAATGTAACAGCTCCGATCTTGGAGAAACTCATCGAAGCTCACGGAATTTTGAAATCCGCGACGCTGCTGATGCAGCACGAAGTCGCCGAGAAGCTGTGCGCTGCACCCGGCAGCCGCGACGCCACTGCCCTTACGATCTTTGTGCAAAGCTTCGCTGACGTACAAAAGCTCTTCTCAGTCTCACGATATGTCTTCTTCCCTAAGCCCGAGGTAGATTCTGCGCTCGTGCGCGTGGAGTTTTGCGAGCGCCCGAAATTCTGTGCCCCAGAAGGTTTGTTCTTTAAAGTCGTGCGCGCGGCGTTCAATCTGCGACGCAAGACGTTAAAACAAGCCCTCACGCGCTCGCCGCTGCTTTCTCTCCCTCAAGAGATCGCTCTCCAAGCTCTCACGCGAGCCCAGCTCGACCTGCAGCGCCGCGGGGAGACCCTCTCTCTTGAAGAATTTGACAGATTGGCCCAGGCGCTCGCTACGCTGCTTGGGCCACATAATTGCGCAGCACCCCGATCCCGCTGATCTCGACTTCGACGATATCGCCAGGTGCAAGCGGCCCCACTCCCGCCGGCGTTCCCGTCGCGATAATATCCCCTGGCTCAAGCGTCATGAAGCTCGTGATCTCTGCGATAATTTGGGGAACAGTGAAGATCAGTTGGGATGTATCAGAATGCTGGCGCACTCTTCCGTTGACGCGCGTCTCGATTGTCAAGGGTTCAGGGAGCTCATCGGGGGAGACCAAGATCGGGCCTAGACACGCTGCGGTGTCGAAGCCCTTAGCGCGCACCCAGTTCAGCTCCCACGACTGTGCCGCACGATCCGAGATATCGTTAAAGCACGTGTAGCCCCAGATGACATCAAAAGCTTCTGAAGCTTTGACATGCTTGCAGCGCTCTCGGATCACGATAGCCAATTCGCCCTCGTAATCAACTCTGGGCGAGTTGGGCAGGTAGATGGTCTCTTCCGGACCGATGAGCGCCGAGGGGGGCTTGAGGAAGAGCGCAGGGCGTTCAGGGAGCTTTCGCCCCATCTCTTGGGCGTGATCGCGATAGTTCACCCCAACGCAGACGATCTTCGTCGGCTGGACTGGAGCAAGCAATCGGAGTTCTGAGAGCCGTCTGCGCTGGCCCTGAGCAAGCACTATGTCGCCGAGGAGCTCTCCCCACTGTGCTTGGCCGTCTTCAAGAAATCTTACCCAACGCATGGTCTCACACGAAGACGGAGACGAACCCAACACTCCGCAGAGCAGCGCTCGCCGGTGTAGGACGCTGTGGCGTTGTGCTTACTAGCCAATCCCAGAGTATATGTAGCCCCAGCAGTATTGTCCAGACGATAAAGACCCAGCCGATCCACCACGTCTGCCACCACGGGCGCGGCGCTGGTACCGGTGCGCACGAGAGCGATACGGGGCGGTTCAGCCCCTCAAATCTCCAATTGATCTCCGCTGACTCGGGGGCAGCCGGCTGTGCCGGTTCTTTCAGAGCTCCAGGGCCTGTGCAGGGCAACAAGACCATAGGCGGAGGCAGCTCTATCACGAAGAATGCGTTCAGAGCGAAGAGAACTAAGAGGGCAAGAGCATACGCTGTAAGATGGGCGCGGATCGCGCTGGGGAAGTGATGCCAAACATCACGCCGCACCGTGACATGTCCCAGCTCGCGCTGGCGCAGATCTGCCAACTGCTGAGCGCAGTCTCTACACACAAGGACATGTTGAGAGACCTCCGTCAGCGTCCAATCATTCAGATCGAGAGAGGGCGTCGGAACGCGCCACGTGTCGGGAAGCTGCCCTTTTACATATGCACATAAAATGGTGCGTGACGGATGCGCGCTCCGTGCACTCGTGCGCAGCGGCTGGAGCAGCCCCCAGAACCAATTATCGAGATCGCTCATGATGAACCCCTTTGAGTTCTTCGTAGATCTCTACAATGCGCTCTTTGACGCGCGTAGGGTTGAATTCCTTCCCCACAAGCTGGAAGACCTCAGCCCAATCGAGCTTGGTCCCGCTGATTTTCTCGATCGTCAGCTCGCTGAGCTTCACGCGCTTGTTCGCGATAGCTTTTCTGAGCAGCTCTCCCTTAGCAGGGTCGTCTATAGGAGACGGATAATAATTACTAAAGAGATAGACAAGCAAGCCCCGCACATGGTCGGGGTCATAGCGACGCTTGGCATATCCTAGAGCGAGCCAGCGCCGCGCCTGATCGAGATCGCCATCGAGGCTCAAGAGGTCCTCCATCTCCGCCGGAGGCAGGTCGGTACAGCGCATTACATGCTCAGCGTAAGCCCAGCGAATCTGCTGCGCGAGTGCGCTCAGGTCGTATTCCATCCGACCTGCATCCTAGCAGATACCACAATTATAAATCAAGGCGCGCGATTTCTGACACTTTTTTCTCGGAGAGCCATTGACGGGGCTGATCTGGACAGATATAATTATTTGGCAAGTTCGCTTGACCTTTATCTTCGCCAGCCTTTGGCTGGCGAAGACGCATGGTCCAGGCGAAGCTTGGGCCGAGGTGGCGGAACTGGCAGACGCGCGGGACTCAAAATCCCGTGGGGCTCACCCCCCGTGTGGGTTCGACTCCCTCCCTCGGCACCACATGAGATCACTACTTTGGTGTCTCACTCTTCTGTGTTCCGTTACTTTCATTGTTCCCGCTAACGCCCAATCTTTGTCGGAGAATTATCAGCTCCGGCCTCAGCTGCGCGAGAGCCTGCCTCTCATCAGCGTGGATCGCGTCTGGACAGAGCTGGGCATCACCGGCAGGGGCGTCTCTGTCGTCGTCATTGATGACGTGAGTGCTGACAATAACGACCAACGCTGCTCTCAGCTTCACGGTCTGCCCGTCAGTGAGATCGTCCGTGCCGTCGCTCCCGACGCTGGTGTGCTCACCTACGATCTTGCTTCGCACTGGGACGAGCGCCAAGGAGGTTGTGTCTTCACGAACGTCGACGATGGACTGCAATGGACTCTTCGTGTTGCGTCTCAGCAGAACGTGCGCGTCGTCAACCTGAGTCTCGGTGGGGATCTTCTTCCTGAGCCGTG
Source organism: Candidatus Bipolaricaulota bacterium (assembly GCA_938091745.1). GTDB lineage: Bacteria > Bipolaricaulota > Bipolaricaulia > RBG-16-55-9 > DRXL01 > JANXCC01. The sequence goes on along the minus strand of CALLJK010000013.1, from coordinate 33,223 downwards.
CCCCGGAGCTGGAGGGCTGAACATCATGCAAAAACTCGTTCATGCCGGGATTGTCGTTGTCGCCGCCGCAGGCAACGATGGCTCCCCTTCGACGATCACAGCACCGGCGTGTCTGCCCGAAGTGATCTCCGTCGGAGCAACGTACGATACTTCAGGCCAGACAATACACTCAGAGACGTGCAGTGAAGTCTCGCATACAGATTGGTTGACGTGCTACTCCAACCGTGCGCCCTTTCTCGATGTTGTCGCCCCAGGGACAACGATCTCGACCCCAAGCGAACCGCGATTCGGCGGAACTTCTGCAGCGACTCCCATCGTCGCTGGCGTCATCGCGCTTATGCTCTCTGCTAATCACACCCTGACGCCAGAGGAAGTTCGGATGATTCTCAAAGAGACCGGCGATCCAGCATATGATCCTCAAAATGACAGATATTTCCCACGGGTCAACGCGTACAGAGCTGTCCAAGCAGCTCTGCGTTCTGCCCCATCTGAGTTTCCAGAAGAGATCTTCGACGCCAACGGGAATGGGCACATAGACGATGCTGAGATCGTGAGTGCGCTGGATTCCTGGGCACGCCAAGAGCTCCCTGATGCAGTTATGGTGCGCCTGCTCGATTTGTGGGCGACGAATGCACCGCTCAAGCGCTGATGAGGAGGTGTGCTGAAGGTGCTCAAGATCGCGCTGAGAAATATCTTTCGTAACCGTCGCCGCACGCTCTTGAGCGTCTTTCTCATCGCTTTGGGGACAGCGAGCTTATTTGTCTTCAAGGGGTACTTTGACTTCATGGACTGGGGCATGGGAGAGCAAGCGGTCATCGAGAACGGGCACCTTCAGATTGCCGACCCAAAGTTTTGGAGCAAGAGCGCTGAAGGCTATGAGTATTTAATCAGCCCTGAGACGGTTGAAAGAGTCGTCGCTCTCCTGAGAGAAGACCCCGATTTCAAAGATTATACGGTTCAGTTGACGATGACCGGCATGATCGGCACGGAGAAGAAGAGTTCTGTCTTCATGGCCAGCGGTGTTGATCCCGCTAGCGAGATCGCCAGCTTAAAATATCTCTTGATGGACGATGGCGGAGAGTATCTCCAGCCGGGTGACCAGAACACAGTCGTGCTGGGTGTAGGATTGGCAAGGCAGTTAGGCATTGGCAAGGAAGACCTTGGCCCGCGCGATGAATTCCCCGGCCCACCAGTAGTTGTCATGGCTGCGACAGTCAGTGGGCAGTACAACGCGCGCAATCTCTTCGTGAAAGGGCTGCTAGAGACAGGTCTTCCAGAAGTAGATGCTCGGTTAGCTGTCGTGCCGCTGGCATTCGCCCAAAGTATTCTCAATACTCAAAGCGTTGAGAAGATCATCGTTGAGCTGAGGAGCATCGAGGCGACGGAGCCCGCGAAGAAGCGCCTCGAACGTCGTCTTCGAGAAGCTGGGCTCAATCTTCAGATCAAGACGTGGGATGATCTCGCGATCTTTCGCAAGCAGGTCCGGGCGTACTTCGGCGCGATTTATAATTTCATTGGAGCAGCGATCTTCGTGCTTGTCTTCTTCAGTATCTTAGAAGTGATGACGATGTCGTTTTTTGAGCGAATGCGCGAGATCGGGACGATCCGGGCTATTGGAACGAAGCGCGCCCAAGTCTTTGGGTTGTTTGTCAGTGAGGGGGTGCTCTTGGGGCTGTTGGGAGGAGTGATTGGCTTGGCGCTGGGCTGGGGTGTGGGATGGCTTGTGAACGAAGCCCGAATTTATTATGAAGCTCCAGGGTGGTCGGTCTCAGTGCCCTTGCGCATCAGACTGATTTGGGGCAACGGTGTAGGACCGTTCTTGATCGCGGCGCTCTCGACGCTTGTTTCAACGATTTACCCAGCGTGGCGTGCGGCGCGGGTAGAGGTGGTCGAGGCACTGAGATATGTGTAATAATAATTTAAGGAGGAGCGAACATGCGGGTCACAAAGTTAGCTAGTCTTCTACTCATCGCTTTCTGTATAGTGCTCGCTGCCCAGACCGACGAGCAGCTGCTCCAGAAGGCTGACCAAGCGCGCTTCATCGAAGCGAACTCTTATGGAATGTTGAGCCGGGTCATCGCTGAGCGTCCTGACGGCAAGGGCGAAGCCCTGATGACTATTTACAATAAGCGCTTTGCCGAGGGCATGCGCACTCGGGTCGAGTTCTTGGCCCCCGAAAGTCTGAAGGGCACGATCTATCTTGTCGTTGGAGATGATATTTATTTTTGGCAGCCGGGACTGTTGCAGCCGTTAAAGATCTCTGGGCAACAGAAAATATTCGGCGACGCTTCGATTGCTGAAGCTGCCGGGATTCAGTTTTCGGGAAAGTATTCTGTCAAAGCTAAGGGAGACGAAAAACTCGACGGGCGCGATGCGCTCAAGCTCTATCTTGAAGCGACAAGCGAAAAAATCGCGTTCGCGAAAGTGACCCTCTGGCTCGACAAGAAAGAATTAAAGCCCATCCAAGCGATCTTGCACGCCGTCAGCGGCGAGCCACTCAAAAAGACTTTGTATACTAAATATGCTAAGCTCAAAGACGACGAATATGCTGAAGAAGTTATCGTCGAGGATCTTCTGTTTAAGAGCTTCAAAACAGTGATTCAATTTAGTGATGTAAAAATTCAGGAGCTCTCTGACGATCTCTTTGATCCCACCAAGCTTGGCAAGTGAGTTGCAGAGTCTCTGACAATTCGGTATTGATGAAGACCGTGAAAAAGCTCAAATGGGTGATTATCGCGAGTCTTGGTGTCCTCGTGGCGTGCGGGAGTCTCTTGATCTCCCAGCGTGGCTCCTCCCCGCAGAGAGAGCATGATGTTCCTGTGATGCGGCCTGCTCCTCCAGAGCAGCCGTCGTCTGTTCTTCCGGTCTTGGGGAAGAAACCCTCATTAGAGGACGTGCAGAGTCTATACCGTCAGGGGCAGCGCCAGCTCTATAACTCAGCACTCGGCGAAGAGTATCTTCGAGCACGCGAGCTGCTCCAGAGTGCACAAGCTTTGCTCAGCCAACTTGGCGACGAGATCTCTGAGACTGACAGGCTCTACTGGCAAGCTCGTGTAGAGTTTGAGCTAGGGAATTGGTATCACGGCGCGGCGTGGAGCGATCCTGCTCAAGCCCAAGAAGCCCTGCCGTACTATCTCACGGCTGAGCGGATCGCGCAAAAGCTGACAGAGCGCGCCCCGGATTTCTCTGACGGCTATCGGCTGGTGGGGGAGACCCAGATGCGCATTATCAGTCTCAAGGGCTGGCTACAAGCCCTCACAGGCGCGAGAGTTGCTAAGAATAATCTCGAGCGCGCTCTGGAGCTTGACCCTCGGAACGCCGAAGCCCATCTTGCTCTGGGGGTCTATTATCTGTACGCGCCAGCGCTTTTTGGGGGAGATCTCGACAAAGCGTTGCGCGAGTTTGTGCAAAGCGAAGCTTTGACGTCTGATGAGACCGTTCGGTTTCTCTCGTATCGCTGGCGGGGGGTCGCGTATGCCAAACTAGGGAAGATCGCTGAGGCCAAGGAAGCATTTCAGAGAGCGTTGGCGATCTACCCGGAAAGTTCATGGGATCGAAATGAACTGAACAAACTGCGATGAGACCCAACCTCAACCCTCGCGCTTGCTAAGCAAGAGCCTCACCATCGCTGAGGGCGCTCCATCACGTCATGAGCGCCGATGCGCCGCTTCTTATCAACGATGCGCGCTTCCAGCGAGGGATGGCGGGGATTAGAAGCAAGAAAACGGAGGGCATGCTCGGCTCTCCGTTTGATCTCACTGGGAAGCTTTTTGTAGTCTCGCTCGAAGCTCCGCGTTCGTTCGAGTTCCATGGAGTGCAATTAGCTGTTGAGATCTTTGATGAGATCCTCGACGTTCTTGAAGCGTTTCACTCTCCCTGCTTTGATGTCTTCGTCAGCTTCGCGCTCCTTCTCCTGCCATTCCTTGGACCAGAACCAGGCGTCCTCTGAGGGGGTGATGACAATAGAGCGATTCTTGCGAGTGACCTCGACGTAATCGCCGGGCTTGAGCCCCAGCTGTTCGATGATCTCTTTAGAAAGATTGTATCACTTCCTGAAGATGACAGCCATGAATTCTTGCACCCCGAAGGCATTGGCTGTGAATGCTTCAACATTGCCCAGAGATCCTGAAGTTGCCAAGATCGCCTTGCGGCTCCACAGGGGCACGATGGGCAGCTCTTCGCTCATGATCTTCTGCAGCTCTGAAGCTAGCGCCTTGCGCTTGGCAAAGTCGAATTCGAATGCGGCTTTGTCGAGCAATTCGTCAATCTTCTTCTCGTAGTCGAAGGGCTCCTTCGCCCCAGAAAGATGCCAGAAGTGGCCGGGGCTCCCTGATCTATAGAAGGCGTCGACCAGAAAAGGATCGCTCAAGTGCGTTGTACCTGCAATAGCCGTCACAAATTGCCCGCTCGTCAGCTTGGCGCTGAACTCCGCAAAGGGGATGGCCTTGAAGTTAACCTTCACACCGAGCTTCTTCAGCTCCTCAACAATCAGCTTGGAAGCCGCGATGCGTCTGGAATTGTTGTCGTTGGTGATCAATTCAAACTCTAGCTGCTTATTGGCTGTGAGATTGCGGATACCATCTCGGTCGGTGTCCTTTAAGCCCAGCCGGTCGAGCTTCTCCGCAGCGGCCTTGGTGTCGAAGTCGTACTTGGGGATATTGGGCTCATAGTAGGGCGAGATTCTATTGACTGTGGTGAACCACGGCTCTCCCAGCTCCTTCAAGACTTCTTTGATGACACGCTTGCGGTCAATTGTCTGGGCGATGGCCTGACGGAAGAGTTTCTCCTGGAAGACCTTGCGCAAATCGGGATCAGCTACGTCGTGATTGAAGGCCCAGAAATCGAAAGAGTATTCAGGCCCGTCAATGACGAGCTTGAAGCCCGTGGGGAGCTTTAGGTCGAAGGTCTCTTCGGCGCGTAGCGTGAGCAGGTCGAGTTCGCCGCGCCCTAAGCGTGCTAACTCTTCTGCCCGGTTGGGTGCGATCTTGGCAATCACCTTGTCGAGATAGGGCAAAGGCTGATTCTTAGAATCAACCTTCCAATAGAATGGGTTACGCTCCAAAACTATCTCCGTGCCCGGCGTGTACTTTGTGAGCTTAAAGGGCCCAGCTCCGGCGATCTCCCCCAAGGGTGTGGCGAGCGACCAAGCTCCGGCGAATTGTCCTCTGGCAACGATCTCAGCCAACTTGTGTTTAGGCAGCACGGGCATGACGAAGAAGAAGCCCGACAGGATAGCCGCCGGGAACCGATCCAGTGGGGGAGCAACGGCCATCACGATGGTCGTCTCGCCGGGGGCTTTGACCTCTATTGGGATCAAGCCGGGGAGCCCCGCTTGGGGGATGATATCTTGGTAGGTGAAGAGAACGTCTTCGGCCTTGAGGTCGTCGCCGTCCCAGAACTTGAGCCCTTTGCGCAAGATAAACTTTATGCTCTTGCGATCAGGCGAGACCTCGTAGTTGAGAGCCAGGGCCGGTTCCAGCTGGCCCGTCACCGGGTTCATTTCCAAGAGCCCAGCATGCGTAAGGTTGATCAAAGGGTCTTTGGGGTCCCAAGTCGTGATTGGATTGAAGGACTTGGGATCGCTGACAGAGATGACAACTTGGCCACCGCGCTTGCCGATCTCCTTGAGCACAGGCTCGCCGACAACCTTAGGTTGGCTTAAAGCTATTGGAGTTGCTAACCAAAGAATGGAGAAGACCAACAAAGCTGAGGTAACAATTGCTGAACTTCTCTGCTGGGTCATGGTACCCCCCTTAATACGAGAACTTTATGAAACTTCGACCTTGAGCCCCTACGTTGGTCCCTAAGATCGGCTGAGCATAGCCCACTCTCACTTCAATCGGAAAAAGCGAAAACTTGAATGTCAACTCAACACCCCCCTCAGCCTTGAAATCCTCAAACTGAAGAAGCTTGCCCTGTGTCTGCCCTCCGCGCACAAAGAAGTTGAGGCCGATCTGATCCAGCTTAGCTAGATTAAGAAGCGAGAAGTCGAGATCGCGCATGAGCGGCGGCAACGCGAGCCGCAGCTCCCCAAAGGCCTTCCAATCGCCAGGATCGCGCTCTTTAAAAGACTCCAACTCTGTCAGTCTAAACTGGAAGGGTTCCGGCAGCTTCCCCCATAACGCTCCTCCCGTTGTGACTGTGGCATCGAGATAGACCCACGGTGCGAGTCGAAAGCGCTTAAAGCCCGTCCAGCTCAGCCGTCCGAAGGACTCACCACCCGCTGGCTGCCCTAGGCGTAGCGAGAGCGTGTTCCGCATGAAATACCGATAAAGATCAGAACGTTCGTAATCTAAGCCGACGTAACTCACCGGCTGTAATAGCTCCCCCACAGCTCCTATCGAAACTGTGAAGACGTTAGCCGGTGACCAGTAGCGCCCGGCCAGGCTAATAGGTGGATGCTCATAGAGTGTTCGAGTGAAGCTGAGCTGAAGGTCTAGCTTTCCTTCGCGGCTAATGAGATCAAGTTGGGTCAGGCTCATCTTAATCCCCAGGGCACCAAAGCTTCGTCCAAAGTCTGCACTGAAGCTCCCCTTGATATCCCAGCGCAGTTGCGTTTGCTGATTCTCCTTGGCAGTGACAACTGTTGGGAAGAGAGAGAAGTTCCATTGATGATCAGTTCGAAATCCCCCGGAGATTCCTAGCGGCGATATATCAATGACATAAGCGTCCAAAGGGAGCTTGTCTTTAATGTCACCACCGACGAAGGGCCAATATACTAAAAGCCGGCGGGGCAAGTGATTGTTAAAACGATTTATATCCGGGCTCATTTCATATGGATCAACGTCAATCACCTGGATAGGCGAGAGGCTCTTCAACGTGACCGTGCCTTGCGGTGCATCTCCGGTCCAGGCGGCATAGATCACCTCACCTTCGGCTGTGGAAGCACGGACCATCACGGGGTAATTTGCCTCACCCTGTTTGCTCAAGAAGACCGTTGTCGTGTAGCCATCAGGGGTCCTCCGTGAGGTAAAGCGCTCAACAGCTACATCTAAGAAGGAGGCCCCGTAGAGCCAATGATCAAAGAAATCTTTGAGATCTTGGCCTGAGATCTCCTCGGCCACGGCGCGGAAGGACTCTGTTGTAATAATCTTGTGACGGTAGCGATTATAAGCCTCTCGTAAAACGGTAAAGAAAGTCTCGCGGCCCAGTAGGCCCTCCAAAGCGCGTAACACTAGATAGCCTTTATTGTAGATGCGATCTCCCCAGGCGTTCAGATAATCGAGCCTCTTGAACGGTTTAACAATTGCCTCATCGAAGCGGTTGCAAAAGACCTCAAGATAAGGCAACTCACTGATGATACGCCGTGCATTCATGAAGCCAACCAGAGGCTTGAGGAGTCGCTCCAACAGCCCTTCGCCCAGATTGAATAAGTTGGGTCCGAAGGCTCCATACTTGGCCTCGAAGTAGGAGAAGGCAAAGTAGTGGGCAAAGGCCTCAGCAAGCCAACCCTCAGCGTTCCAGTCGCTCCCTATACTAAGACCCCACCAGAGGTGGGCCAGCTCGTGAGCGACTAGCAGTTCCAAGTTGCGATCAAGAAAGCCGGTGACGGGAATGTCTTTCAAGCGGTAGGCCGAACTCCCTAAGACCGTGATCCCATCCGTGGTCATCCCGACGAAGCCGAGGAGGCCAGGGGCAGGGCGCTCAGCGATTACTAATCGCTTGTAGCCATAGGGACCAAAGTGTGCTGTGTAGAAGTCCAAGGCTTCTGCAGCATAAGCGGCCGCTAGGCGCCCATAGCTCTCCCCACCTGGTAGATAATATGAGTCAATAGTAACGTCGCGATGGTGGAGACGATAGCGCTCCAGCCCTTTGCCAAAGAGGAGCAAAACTGAGCGGACGGGGACATCGCTGGTGAGGCGAATGAGCTTCCAGTCGTTACCTTGAGCGATGATCTCTTCTTGCTCTGCTCCAGTGACGATTGTGAAGTCTTTAGGCAGCTGCAGCTCTACCTCATGATAGGCTGCTGGGAGTATGAATTGCTCTTGCTCAATCACGTGGGGTGGGACAGCTAGGGGATACCAACCGAAGCGCCAAAGGTAGACCCCATTGTAGAAGACGCCATCTCCTCCTAGGCCCCCATCCGTCCAAGCAGTGTGGGCAAACTTGCTCTCAAACTCGATTTGGAGCACAGCACGTGCTCCTGGGGTAAGGGGCTGAGGGAGCTCGACACGAAGCACGGTGCCCTCGAGTGAGAAGGTCCAAAAGAAGGGCCGCATTGCCTCCATCCGAAAAGGCAAGGGTTGCCCTTGCTGGTCCGTCACGGAGAGAATCTTCGTCCACGTGGGATCGAAGCCGTTGGGATAAGTCTTATCTAAGTAGGCCGGATGGCGGTAAGGGTTAGGCTCACGGTTTAGATTGCCTAGAAGCCAAAACGTGATTGCTTCTAGGGTTTGCCCTGTGTCGTTGAGGTAATCCAGCACCAAGCTCCCGCTGAGCGTCCGTTGTGTCGGATCGAAAGCCACGTTGATCTTATATCGGCTGAAATCATCCTGAGCGAGTCCCACCCAGGCGCTGCACATCCATCCTAGAAACAAGAGACTGGTTATCTTCCTCCTCAATTTCATTTCTGCGCTCCTTGCTTCTTTCATCTATTGGCCTGCTTTTCTTGCTTGCCGTTCATTATATACTTACTTCCCTAAGCCATCCCTGACACAGCAGAATATGACACCCGAAGATCATAGCCCCTTGGGCGAAGATCGTCTCGCCCTTCTTGTAGAGCTGATGGCGCATCAGCGAGCTAAGCTGGGAGCGCTCATGAAGGGAGAGAGAGTTGAAGGGGCAGCTGACTTCGCACGCAGCACAAATTGCTTTTCGCATCTTTGGCAGCCCGGTCGTCTCTGGGAGACCCGTGGCTTTGCACCCCCTCTTCACAGAGGGTTCGCCCTGAACAAAGATGACACTGAAAGATTAGCACATTAAGACGGGGAAAGCAAGTTAATTCCCTAGCGTTTTGGCATCCCTGTACAGCGTCTGCCATAATATAACTATCACTCGCTGACATAAGGAGGTCTTTTGTGGAACAAGTCTTTCGCTATATTGACGACCATCGCGACGAGTTCATCGAGCGCCTCAAGACGCTGCTGAGACAACCCAGCGTCGCTGCCCAAAATCTTGGAATGGAGCCGTGCGCTAAGCTCGTCCAACAGATGCTCGATCACGTCGGGTTCAAGACCCAGATTTTCTCTACGGACGGCTTCCCCGTCGTCTACGGCGAGCTTAAGGGTGAGAGCGATAAAATCTTAATGTTCTACGATCACTACGACGTGCAGCCCCCAGAACCCCTAGAGCTGTGGGAGTCCGACCCGTGGGATCCGCAGATCCGCGACGGAAAACTCTACGCCCGCGGCTCTTCAGATAACAAGGGCGACCTCACAGCACGATTGTGCGCTCTAGAAGCCTATCAGAAAGTCATGGGCAGATTGCCCGTCACGATAAAGTTTGTGATCGAAGGCGAGGAGGAGATCGGCAGCCCCCATTTAGAACAGTTCGTCAAAGAGCACAAGAATCTCTTGAAAGCCGACGGCTGCATCTGGGAGTTCGGACACAAAGACCTCAAAGATATTCCCCAAATTTATCTAGGCTTGAAAGGGATCTGTTACGTCGAGTTGCGCGCTAAGGGCGCAGTCAGCGATCAGCACTCGTCGTGGGGCACGATTGTGCCCAACCCAGCATGGCGCTTGGTCTGGGCGCTGAGCACCCTCAAAGACGAAGACGAGAAGATTCAAATCAAGGGCTTCTATGACGACGTGCGCCCGCCCAGCCGAGCTGAGCTGAAAGCTGTTTATGATCTCGATTTCGACGAGAAGGGCTGGCGCAAGAAGTTCGGGATCAAAAAATATCTGCTGGGTCTTTCGGGCAGAAAGTTACGGAAAAAGCACTACTTTGAACCGACATGCACGATCTGCGGGATCTGGAGCGGCTATACAGGACCTGGGCCAAAGACCGTCCTGCCCGCCGAAGCCCGCGCCAAGATAGATTTTCGTCTCGTGCCCGACCAAGACCCAGAGAAGATTCTCTCTCTGTTGAAGAAGCATCTGAAGAGACATGGCTTTGGGGATATCGAAGTGATCGGGATGCACGGGGTCAATCCCGCTCGCACCCCTATGGGCGATCCATTAGTAGAGATCGTGCGGCGCACAGCACAAGAGATCTACGGCGTCGAGCCCGTCGTGCACCCGACATCAGCCGCGAGCGGCCCCATGTACACGCTCTGTCAGAAGCTGGGCATCCCGGCAGTCTCGACGGGCATCGGCTACGCGCACTCGAACACGCACGCGCCCAATGAGAATATTCGTGTTGACGACTTCATTCAGGGGATCAAGCACATCGCGAGCATCGTGCACGGATTTCACTCTGTGAGTGCTTGATTGGTGGCACTGAGACGGCGCGCCAGCTCGGCCATCATCTTGAGGGCGACGTCGGGATAAGAACTGATGATGCTGCGCAGCTCCCAGCGCGTGATCATCAAACACTTTGTCTTCTGGACAGCGACGACATCGGCAGATCGTGGCGCTTCAGAGAGCAGAGCCATCTCGCCAAAATAGTCCCCAACACCAAGTTTTGCTAGGGTCTTCTGCCCCTTGCGCACCTCAACGTGGCCATCGAGGACGAGATAGAACCCGATCCCGGCGGGATCACCCTCGCGCACGATGGTGCTGCCTGCGTCGAACTCGCGCACTTTTGCTGTGCTGAAGAGCGCCTCTAACTCTTTCTCACTGAAGTGCGCAAAGAGCGGGGTCTTCCTCAAGAACTTCACAGCTTCCTGGCTGACCATGATCCAACTCCCCCTTTCGGGAATCACGAAACGCTCACACTATAACAGAGCGCTTCCCATTTGGCAAGTCACGCTATAAATCTATGACTTGCAAATCAGTCGCAACTGTGACTCTCTTGGGGAAGTTTTTCTGGACAGCTTTGATAAGCTCTTCTGTCTGTGCCGCGGCTTGAGGGTAGAGATGGGTGAGTACCAGCCACTCGACGTCAGCGCGCGCAAGCAGTTGGCCCAACGCTGTAGGAGTGGTATGGAGCGGTGCTGGTAGGGCGTCGGGGAAAGAACACTCGTGAATGAGCACTTTGCAGCCGTGCACGAAGTCGACCAAAGTTGGTTCCGGCTCGCTGTCGCCACAGATCACTAATTGGCTATCGAATTTGTAGGCGAGCGTCGGCACGTAGTGATTCATAGCAAGCGTCGCAACTTCAAAGCCCGCTATAGGCAGAGTCTCTCTGGCACGCAGCTCATGCACTGTTACCCGGAGATGATCCCGAATATATGGGAAAAGCTCCAAGAGATTCGTAATAAACTCACGAGTCCCGTGAGGGCCGTAGAGCGTAACATCGGGTGCTCCCAGCAGCCAGCGCGCCGTCCAGATCGAGAGCAGATCGCTCATGTGATCGAGATGGAGATGGGTGAGCACAAACGTATTGAGCTGGGTCCAATCAATTGAGAGTTGGGCAAGACGGCTGAAGACCCCGCTGCCGCAGTCGACTAACACAAGTCGCCCATCTTTCTCAAGTAGGTATCCAGATTGAGCCCGCCGCGGATCAGGGAGCACCCCTGCAGTCCCTAAGATCGTTAAGCGCATGCGCACATTATAGCAGAAGTGGCAGCTTCACTAAAGAGCTCTTATAATTGCTCCTATCTGAAAGCTCTCTGTAAGGTGATCAGACGATGCAGGCCCTTGAAGCAACACCGCGCAGCAGTGCCACAGGCATCACATGGGATTTGAAAGATCTGTATCTGAATCCGGACGATCCAGCGTTAGAGCGTGACTTGCACAGCGCCCTGGAGCGGGCCAAGGCTTTTGAGCAGAAGTATCGTGGGCGTCTGCGCCAGGGGATCGATCCCCAATCATTGTACGAAGCTCTTGCTGAGCTTGAGAGCATTGCGGAGCAGATGGACAAGCCCATGATCTACGCTCAGTTGCTCCACGCATCTGACACGCAAAACCCCAAACATGGCGCGCTGCTTCAGAGTACTCTCGAGAGACATACTCAAATTAGGCAGCATCTGCTCTTCTTTGACTTAGAATGGATGGATGTGACTGACGAGACCGCGCAGAGACTCATCAGCGCTCCCCAAGTCGCGCGCTATCGGCACTATTTAGAGAAGACGCGGCTCTTCCGACCACATAAGCTCTCTGAGCCCGAAGAGAAGATCTTAGAGCTCAAAGCCAACACGAGCACGCGCTCATTCCAAAGGCTCTTCGATGAGCTCGTCTCTGGGCTGACTGTTTCCATGGGCCGGGGCAAGAGCGCCCAGAAGCTCACGCTCGATCAAGCGCTCACGAAACTGCACGAGCCGGATCGCTCTATTCGTAAGAACGCTGCCAAAGCGATCACCCAAACGCTCCAAAGTCACGCCCGCGTGCTCACATATATTTTTAACACGCTTGTGCTCGACCACAAGATCACTGACGAGCTGCGAAAGTTCCCGTCGCCCATGCATTCGCGACACTTGGCGAACGAGATCGAGCCAGCGACCGTCGATGCTCTTATGACTGCGTGCGAGAACGCTTATGGTATCGTCCACGACTACTATCGTCTGAAGAAGCGCTTGCTAAGACTACGCACGCTCTATGACTACGATCGCTACGCTCCGGTCTACGGGGAGCTTCCGCAGTGCGACTGGCCCAGCGGCCGCCGGATCGTTCTCGAAGCCTACCGTTCCTTCTCACCTGATATGGCGCGGATTGTGCAAGAGTTCTTTGAAAAAAGCTGGATCGATGCCGAGGTGCGCTTCGGCAAATCCGGCGGGGCGTTCTCTGCAAGCACTGTGCCTAGCGTCCACCCGTATATTTTGATGAACTATACGGACAAACTACGCGATGTCATGACGCTTGCGCACGAGCTCGGGCATGGAGTCCATCAGTATCTCTCTCGGAGAGTCGGCTATTTGCAAGCTGATACGCCGTTGACCATGGCTGAGACGGCCAGCACGTTTGGCGAGATCCTAACGTTCCGTAGGCTCCTTGCGGAGATCCAAGACCCCAACGTGAAACTAGCACTGCTGTGCAGCAAGATCGAAGACTCGTTTGCGACGATATTTAGACAGATTGTGCTGACGCGCTTTGAGCAGAAGCTGCACGAGGCGCGGCGCACGCAAGGGGAGCTGACCCCCGAACGCATCGGTGAGATTTGGTTTGAAACGAATCAGCGGATGTTCGGCGACTCTGTGCAGCTCACCGATAGCTATCGCTGGTGGTGGCTCTATATTTCGCACTTCATTCACGTGCCGTTCTATTGCTATGCCTATGCGTTTGGGGAACTCTTAGTGTTTGCGCTCTATCAGCAATATCTGCGTGAAGGGGAAGCGTTTGTGCCAAAATATTTGGATTTACTCGCGGCTGGGGGCTCGGACAGCCCACAGAAGCTGTTAGCCCCCTTAGGGATCAACACAAGCGATCCGAGCTTCTGGGGTACAGGGTTGGAGTTCTTGCGTTCGATGGTGCGCGAGGCCAAACAGTTAGCTTCCGGTGGCTAAAAGCAATGGGCTCGTGAGGCCTGCAATGAGCTAGACGTCTCCTAGCTTGTACCCAAACCCGCGCACCGTTACGATGATCTTTGGGTTCTCTACGTCCTCTTCGAGCTTGTTGCGCAAGAGATAAATATATTTTTTGACGTCCTCCGAGGACGCATAGGGATTGTCTTGCCAAATAGCATCAATGATCTCGCGGTGTGAGAAGACCTTCCCCGGCTTCGAGGCCAAGAGCTTTAAGAGTTCATACTCTTTGGGCGACAGATCTATAAGCTTATCGCCAAGGCGGACTTCCTTGCGCTCGTCGTCAATCTGCAGTGCCCCACGTTGTATGTACGGGGACTGGCTAACGCGTCGCATCACCGCTTCGATGCGCGCTTCCACCTCGCGCAGATCAAACGGCTTTGTAATATAATCGTCTGCGCCTGTGGAGAAGCCGCGCACCTTGTCGTCTGTCGAGTCTTTGGCAGTTACCATAATGACGGGGGTCTTGGCGCCGCTCTCGCGCAATTTTTGAAGTACTGTCCAGCCGTCAAGTTTGGGCATCATCACATCAAGCAGGAGCAAATCAGGCTTCTCTTTGGAGAACTTCTCCAGCGCTTCTTGGCCATTCATAGCGGGGATGACCAAATGCCCTTTGGCTTCGAGAAATTTTCGCAGCAGGTGCAGCGATGTCGCGTCGTCCTCGGCGATGAGAATGCGCATGGGACACCTCCTCACTCCGTTCCCAGTTTTGAGGGTGAAGTTTCGAGCGGCAGCACGATGGAAAAAGTGCTCCCGCGGCCGACCTCGCTCTCGACGAGCACGCGTCCGCTATGCATCTCGACGTACTTTTTCACGATAGCCAGCCCTAAGCCCACCCCTTGAAACTCTCGCGTATTTGAGCTGTCTAGTTGGGTGAACGGCTCAAATATCCGGGCGCGTTCGTGTTCTGGAATCCCGATCCCCGTATCTGATACGGAAAAGATATATTCGTTCTCGCGGGCTGTGCCGGAGAGCTCTACGCGACCCGCGGGTGTATATTTGATAGCATTGCTCAGTAAATTAATGAGTGCTTGTTTGATCTTTGTCCCATCGGCGATAAGCGTGCAGGGCTCAACGTGATAGCTGAGCTCAAGCCCCTTGCCGCGGGCGAGGGCACTGACGGCCTTGATCGCTTCTTCCCCGATAGCTGAAGTCTCTACAGCTTCAAAGTACGGACGATCTTCGCTCGCCTCCAGCTTGGAAAATCTTAAAATATTGTCGATAAGCTCCAGAAGATGGTCTCCTGACTTCAAAATATTCTCGATATCGTCTCGCTGTGCTTGGGTGAGCGGGCCATCTACCCCCTCTAACAAGAGTTGCGAGTATCCACGAATGGCGTGGAGCGGGGTCTTCAGCTCATGGCTCATCATGGCGAGGAAATCAGATTTGGCTCGGTTGGCCTTGACGAGCTCTGCATTGATCTGTTCAAGTCGGCGATTCCGTTCTTCGATGGTATCGGCCATGGCGTTGAACTCGTGGGCCAGCATTTCTAGTTCATCGCCGGTGGCGATGTGAGCGCGCGCTGAAGGATCACGCTCGAAGCGCTGCAGCGCGTGAGCTAATGTCTCTGCTGGCCCTAGGATCATTTTATAGAACGCAATTGCGATGAAGAGCGCGATGAGCACGTAGCCGCTGACGACGAGGGCGATCAGTGCTACCTCGCGTCGCATCAGAGCTGGGACATTGGAAAGATTGATGCCAAATTGTAATGCCGAAAAAGTTGGAACTTCGCGGCGAACCTCGCGCCATTGAATCTGCCCAGAGCTGTCTTCATAGGACTCAAGCTTATACTCGACTTTGATCACGGGTTCGACGTAGCTTACATGCAAGAAGGCCATCTCACGGGAGAAGGGGATCTTCTGCGTCAGTACAGCGGGTTTTGTCAGCAGATCTCCGGAAATCGGGTTGACAGTAAGCCCTTTTTGCGCCTCTGAGCTCAACCGATCAACTTGGCTGCTGCACACGTCTTCTCCAGCATTCGTAATCTTGACATAGAGGAGTTCTTCGGGGAAGTCCCGGAGCATTTGCTGGCACCATGGAGGCTGGGCTCTCTCTATAACCGTGCCAAAGAGCTTGGCAATGGTCTCCCAGCGCACGCGCACTTGGCTCTCTAATAGATCCGCAAAGCGTGTGATGGCTAAGATTCCCAAGGGCACAGCAACGAGGAGCGTGAACGCCAGCAGTGTAAAGACGAATTTATATCGCAAGCCCAGGCGAATCATGCTGCTTTCAGTCTAGCACCTGAGCTTGGGATCGTCAATGCCGATGGTCACCGAATTTTCACCAAAGTTCCATGTGATTGGCACGTGCTCGGGCGTACAATCAAACTGTACCCAAGCTGGCCCACTCTCTTCACGTACGGGGCTTGGCTTCTTGTGCAGAAGGGGAAAGCCTACGGCGCTTTCCTCCGGATGGAAGGGTTTTGCCTCTCTGGGGGCTGCCTGACCTCCTCCCCACCGAGAGGATTTTTCCCCACCATCCGACAGCGGCGCCAGAAGCCAGGCCCTTCCTTCCCTCTCGCTCTATTGACTCTACAACGCCCATCCCCTACAATGGCGACGTGATGCGCAGCGCTCGGCTTTCTCTCAGCGTCATAGTTTTTCTGGCTGTGCCGTGGCTTGTAGGCCTACCCCAAGACTGCTCAGTACAGTCTTATTATGCCCATGGACAATGCCCTGGTGACTTTATCCTCTCACTCCACGTGCATGATAACATTGAACAGAATGAGTTGATCGTCCTAGCAGCTCTCCAGAAGCCCCCGCGGATCTCTCAAGTCGTTCCCACTCCCCCGCTCTTGGTGGGCATCTCATATCTCACTATACAGCGTCTGATGCTGGCTCCACCTTCTGAAGGATCTCCTGAACAGCAAGCGATGTGGGATTTCGGGCACGTTGCTCAACTCGAAGCGCGCCTCCGCAATATCGATGCGTTCGTCCGAGCTCTTCTTACCAAGCTCGCCCAGGACCCTGCTCAAGTCAATCAAGAGATGACCCTGGTCGTAAGTGTAGACAGCCTGGGGCCCTTCTTGCCCGCCCAGATCGAAACTTTGAGCAGCTTCGCGCTCGACGAACGCCTGCATCTTGCTCTGAGCCGCGCGACCATTACGTTGCGCACGGCTTTGGGGCCGGGCAGCCTCCTCATGGGGCAGCTCGAGCTCAATCCTAAAGACCTCGAGATCAGCAAAGAAAAGGTCGGGCTTGAGTTAGCTGTAGGCCCGGCTTCTCTGCTCGGCATCACGACGTTTGAGCAAGGGCTGGGGCTGACAAGCCAAGCCTATTCGCTCCGGGCTCGGGTAGGCGAGATCGAGCTCGTCGGCCAGGCGGTCTTCACCTCAACATCTCAAGAGTTTACTATTGGAGTGAGCATTGCGGGACTAGCCCTCTCGGGGAGCTCGCTCATCACTCCTAGTGGCTTCACCCAAAGTATCTTTATTCAGATTCCCATTACTGCCAGCCCACCAAAGAAATAGTTCAGCGTGACAGCTGGTGCACGGCTGTCCAGAAATCTGAATCGAGCCGAATGAGTCGCGTCGGGCGCTCGGCTTTCTGAATGTGCACAGCCTCGCCTGGGGCGAGCACAGCAACGGGATCACCATCAGTCAAAAGCTGCGCAGAACGCTTCGCGACAGCCCTCACGACGCTGTCACTTGGTAAGACGAGCGAACGCACACCCAGGCGATGCGGAGCCAATGGTACCACGGCGAGGCACTCCAGCGTTGGCTCGATGATCGGGCCTCCGGCGGAGAGCGCATAAGCTGTCGAGCCCGTAGGGGTAGCGATCAGCACGCCGTCGCCGGGATAAGACCCCAAGAACTGTTCGCCCAAGAAGAGCTCGATCTCTGTACGTCGGCTGATCTCCGTGTGCACAAGCCCGATCTCATTGAGAGCTGTGCGTTGTACTCGTGGGGGAGATAAGAGTTGCGCAGCGATGCGCATGCGGGTCTCTACGCGAAAGTCATCTCTGGCGAGGCGCTCGAAGGCGCTCTCGAGCTCGTCTATACCCACGGCTGTCAAAAACCCCAAGCTCCCGAGATTTATTCCCATAATGGGCAGATCGAGTTCTGCGGCTATACACGCCCCTCTGAGCAGGGTCCCGTCCCCTCCAAGTGTCACGACGAGGTCGAAGTCGCACTCGCTCAAGGGACTTGTATCTATGCCCGCTCGCACAGAGATCTGAATCTTTCGCGCCTCTGCGACGAGCCGTAATCGGGCCAGTACTGACTCCATGTGAGGCTTACTGAAATTCGCTACGACGAGGATCTTGCGAAGCTTCATAGTTTACACATGCTGCCAGCGGCAGATCCAGCGCTCCAGAAGATCAATCACGATATAGAAAGCCAATCCCAAGATTCCCATGGCTAGGATCCCTGCAAACATCCGTTCATAGTTGCCGTAGCGCGACCATTGGTCGTAGATATAGCGCCACAGCCCATAGCGCGACGCGAACGCTTCGGTGAGCGCTAACGCTGTGATCGCCATGCCGATAGAGATTCTCAGAGCAGAGAACATGGCTGGGAGGCTTGCGGGTAGGACGACGTGCTTATAGACGTGCCATTTGCTTGCTCCGGCGCTCACGACTGACAGAATATGGCTCTTGGGGATGCTCTTTGCGGCATCGCGGGTCGACAACAGGAGTTGAAAGACCAAGACAAGAGTAATCAGCCCGATCTTGGGGGCATCATAGATGCCTAGAAACACGAAGAGCAACGGGAGGAAGACGACTTTAGGTATCGGATAAGTTAAATAGATCGAGGGGCTCAGCAATTTGTCTAAGATGCGCTCATGCCCGATGACCAACCCCAACGGCATGGCGATGACGATAGCGAGAAGAAGCCCACTCAAGACGCGATACCCGCTGGCAAAGAAGTGTGGGACCAAGTCACGCCATTCGTCCACAAAGATAGTGAGGGCGCGCAGCGGCGGCGGCACTGCCCCTTGGAGGGGCTTGGCAGCGAAGGCCGAGACCGCCCAGCTGGCCAGCCACCACACCCCAAAGAAGAGCACGATCCCTAGTATATAGCCGATCAGATAGTTCTCGAGACGCTTCATGAGAGCTCCCGTCGCAACTCTAGGACTTTCTCGTAAAACGCTGCGCTGGTCCGTGATGTCCCCACACAAGGGTTTTCGATGATTGCTTTGATGCGCGCTGGCCGCTCGGTGAGCACAACGATCCGTGAGCCTAAAAAGACAGCTTCTTGAGCGTCGTGGGTGACGATGACTTGTGTGAACCTCCGTTCGCGCCAGAGTTGGATGAGCAGATCTTGAATACGCTCGCGATTGAACGCGTCGAGGGCAGCGAGGGGCTCGTCCATTAACAAGACTTTGGGGTGAGTTGCGAGCGCTCGCGCGAGGGCTACTCGTTGGCGTTCTCCCCCGGAGAGCTGATGCGGATAGCGATCGTACAACGTGCTGTCAAGGCCAAGCTCATCAAGAAGGGGCTTGACGCTTTGAATCTGCTGCGCGATCAGGGCGTTGGCCTCGCTGACCTGGCGTGGCATGGTGAACAGATCGTATATAAGTCGGCTGATCAACTCTGCGGTGAGCAGGAGCACCACAAAAAAGAGAAACATGTGAGGCCACCCACCACCCCACAGCCACGTGCTCCACGGGGCATCGGGGTTCAAGTCGATCATCTTTCGGACTTCGCTCCAGTAAAAGCCCCCAGCGATGAGATCTAGCCCTAATGTGACAAGATAGACCGCTGCCGAGAAGGGCCGGTCAAGATAGAAGCGTTGCCCAGCGGCCCATGCCCCCGTCACTAATAACCAAAAGTACGCCCAGAAGAGCGACTTCTTGCGACGCTGCCACTCTTGATGCAAAGCGGCGTCATTAGTGTTAGGAAACACTGGGGAAGTTGCTTGCGAGCCGTTAAGCTCCAAGGAGAGGCTGGCGTTCTTCCAGACGGTCTTCCAGGGCAAGAGCCCCAAGTCTTGAAAGATGAGCGCGACGTCGCGCCGCGGACGCTCCACAGCTTGGCCGTTCACAAAGATCGTTCCAGATGTAGGCTTCACCAACCCGCAGATCGCATAGAGTAAGCTGGTCTTGCCGCAGCCGCTGGGGCCTAGGATCGCTACGCTCTCGCCTTCGCGGATCTCTAGCGATAGATTCTCGATCACTGGGACGGCCTGGCGCCCGTCGCGATATTCCAGACAGAGCCCGTCAATCTTGATCATCGAGCTAGCCGAGGAAACGGAAATCGGTGGCTGTGGCAAACGCAATCTTCTCTCGGATATAACGCTTCCCTACAGCCCAATTGACTAAAGCATCGAACTCATCTTGTCGGAGCGCACGCGGCAGCGGGAAATACGGCACCCGGATGCGCTCCCGCCACCCTTCAGGGAACTTGAGCTCTTGGCCACGGAGCTCTGGGAAGCAGACGTTGACCCCGACACGAATAAGCGTATCGATAATAAAATCGCGCGAACTCGCATTAAGCACGGCTATAGATTCCCGGAGCGCTTGGAAGAACTTGCGCACGGTCTCGCCACGCTCTTGTAAGAGTTGACGACTGAAGAACAAGACACTGGGCGGCGCAGCGATCCCCTTATAGTCTGCTAAGGTGAAGATCTCGACCCCATTTGCTTGTGCGACGACCTCGGTCAGCGTGGCATGGGGTTCCGGTAAGACCGCGACTTGAACGCTAACGGTGCCTGCGCCGAGCATCTGTGCGATGAGCTGGATCTTGTCAAAGTCTTCCACGCCTGTGTAGTACTGATCGATGTCGCGGGCTTTGACGCCCTTGGCTTGCAAGAGCGTATCTGTGAGATACTCCATATCTGAGGGCTGCACGAGCGTGATCTGGCGCTTGGGGCCGCTCTTGATGACATCTTCTATCGAGCGATAGCTGCTAAATTTGTGGGTGAGCATGGCGAGGGTACGCACGATATTATTGCTGTTACGAGGATCGGGCACGGGCTCAAAGACCGTCCCCGCGATAGCCCCTTGGGCCTGCCGACCTAGTAGGAGCACGGCGCTTGTTAAGTCTACCGCGAGGACATCGAGCTGGCTGCTGAGGAACGCTGTGTTGCGTTCTAAAGCATTGCCGCCGCAGACGAGCTCGATATTTACCCCATGTTTCGCGAAGATCCCTTGCTCAAAAGCAAACGCTACAGGGACAACGTCTTGCGCGGGCATCATGCTCAATCGTATAGGCTTAGGCTGCTGAGCGGGCGTCAGGACACGACTGAGAAGAACGCCAGCAAGGGCCATCCCGCTCGAAATCAGAAAAGCTCTCCGGGTCATCGAACTGTTCATGGTCTCTCACCGTTCTGGTTCATAGTTCTTAGGCTCATAGTTTAAGCGGTGAGCAGAGCACTGTCAAACGGGCTTCATCGTCCTTTGAATTCGGGCTTCTTTTTGCTCAAGAACGCGTTGACCCCTTCCGTCATATCTTCGGTCGTAAAGAGCAGGGCGAACGCTTCGCGCTCTAATAAGAGTGCTGCGTCGAGAGAACAGTCTGCCCCCGCGTTGATAATCTCTTTGGTGAAGCGCACAGCAATGGGTGCTCGGGACGCTAATTTCTCAGCAAACGCTTTGACCTCGTGCTCGAACGTCTCGTTCTCGTAGACGTGATCGATTAAGCCCCATTGAGCGGCTTGCTCCGCGCTGATGCGCTCGCCCAGCATACAGAGCTCTTTCGCGCGCGATGGGCCTACGACGCGAAGCAGTCTTTGAGTGCCGCCGCCACCAGGGATAAGCCCCAAGTGAATCTCGGGTTGGCCCACCTCACTGCGCTTGCTCGCTAGACGAAAATCGCACGCGAGTGCCAACTCCAATCCGCCCCCAAGCGCAAACCCGTCAATAGCAGCAATCACGGGCTTGGGGCACAGCTCTGGAGCGCGGAAGAACTCCCCTAGCTCTATGAACTGATAGGGTTTCCCTTGAGTAAACTCGGTGATATCGGCCCCAGCGCTGAACGCTTTACCGCCTGCGCCCTTGAGCACGATCACCCGCACGTCGGGATCTTTTCCTAGCTCATCCAACGCTTTGGGGAGCTCTTGGCGCATCTCGGCATTAATCGCGTTGAGTCTCTGAGGGCGATTTAACGTCACGTAAGCGACATACGTCTTTCGGTCGATTTCAATTTTGAGTGTCTGGTACTCAGGACGCTGGCTCTTATACTGATAAAAGCCCTCGCCTGCGGCCTCACCGGTCTTGCCGGCCTGCACCATCTGGCGCAGGAGCGCTGTCGCTTGGTATCGCTCCGCTTTGTGCTTAGCGTAGAGCTCATCGAGCGTGTGGACGATCTTGTCGAGGCCAATACGGTCTGCACGGCGCAAGATCCCCTCGGGGAAGTTTAAGCCTAACTGACACGCCAAGTCTATCTGATCAGCAGTCGAGACCCCGTGCTCGATCAACCACGCAGCTTGATTGGTCATGAGCGCATAAAACGGCATGGGATCGAATCGTTGGCCGGCCTCGCGCGAATAGTTGGCACCGCCGTCTTTATAGTTATAGAAGCCACGGCCGGTCTTACGCCCTAGGCGTCCTTCCTTGATAGCTTGCTCAATAATGGGGGGAATATCAAAGCCCGCTTCTTTCATAATATTGTAGCCGACGTCGATGCCCGTCAGGTCTTGGAGCTCAAACGGCCCCATGGGAAAGTTTTCGTAATATCTCATTCTGCTGTCGATCTCTTCGATAGTTGCCTCGCCGCGCGAAACCATCCACGCCGCTTCAAAGAGATAGGGCCCAATTAAGATTCTATTGACGATGAACCCGCGCACGTCTTTTTCGACTCGGATGGGGGTTTTGCCCAGCTTCTTGGTCAGCTCGACGATGAGCTGCATCGTCTCTTCAGAAGTCTTTTCACCCCTGATGACTTCGACGAGGGCCATGCGCACGACGGGATTGAAGAAGTGCATGCCCACGACCTTGTCGGGGCGCTGGGTGGCTTTCCCCAGCTCGGAGATGCTGAGCGAGCTTGTATTGCTCGCGAGGACAGCATGGGGGGGAGAGAGCGTGTCGACCTCGCGAAAGAGCGCGAGCTTGAGGCTCATGATCTCTGGGGCGGCCTCGATGACAACATCCGCATCGGCGACGGCTTCTTTCAGATCGACTAAGGGAGTGATGAGCTTCAGCGCTGCGTCGGCCTTCTCTGGGGAGATCGTGCCCTTCTCCGCAAGCTTCTTTAAGCTCCAGGCGATCTGATCATAGCCCTTCTTGACAAACTCTTCAGTGATATCGCGCATCTTGACTTTATATCCAGCAAGGGCAGCGACTTCAGCGATGCCGTGGCCCATTGTGCCTGCGCCCAAAACCGTGATCGTTTTAATATCGTCGAGCTTCATGGTGAGCAATCACCTCAGAGGGTTTCGATTAGAACTATGATAGCGCAAACGGCGTGCAGAATGCAAAACTATTGTTGGGCCTCTTGGCCTGCTTGTCCAAGCACGGCACCTTTCCGACGAGCGACCCGGAGATCTTCGTCGAGGTCGTTGAAGTGAACGCATGAAGAAGCTTCCCAGCGTCCCCGGCAGCCGGGTCGTAAAAGCCTTAGAGAAGATCGGAGGAATTTAAGCAGTTGCTCTAAATCAACCATGATCTTTGGGGCCTGACGTGAGCAGTGATAGCGGCGGCTCGCGCAACCCGCCGAGACCCACAATATGCTCTTCAATCAAGCGCAGAGAGCGACGCGCTTGTCTGCGAATCTGATGCGTCGTCAGGCGCAGCACCGACCAGCCCCATTGGGCCAAGTCTTTGTCTCGCTGCTCATCGCGCGCCCGCGCTTGCGGGTCTGAGTGCCACTCTTCGCCGTTGCACTCGATATTGAGATTCCCATGAGCACAGAAGATCGCAAAGTCTAAACAATAGATGCGATCTCGCTTGCCAATATAGAACTGTCGTTCAGCAGGGATACCAGCTCTCTTGAGATGACGCCATAGCTCGTCTTCAAGCGGGCTTTCGTGATAGAGATCGTTGATCTCTTCAGCTTGGAAGAGCTTTTCAACCGTTGTAGGGATGAAGACGATCCGGCGCCAGCGCCGGCTGGGAATAGGCTTGGGGAGCCGTTCGAGATCGCCGATCTTGAGACGATAGTACTCATCTTGTGCGCGGGGGTGATCGCGCTCCTCAGGGAGCAGCTCGATGCGCTTGATTCTATCTACGTCGCACACTTCGGCGTGATAGTTGACGGCCCACTTCTCGTCCCCGAAGACTTTCGTTTGATAGAACGCCAGACGCTCCAACCGAGAGAAGTCCACGCGCGGCGGCGCGCTGCGCACCGGAATTCTGTACCAATGCTCATATCTTGCCCGCGCAAAGTCAGCTTTGTTATTCATGATAGCGACCAGCGCTGAGACTGGAGCATACGCCGTAGACATCGTACTCGCCCCTGCATCAAGAACACGCTGTGCGTGCCGCTCGCAGTTTCTTTAAGGCTCGGACTGCTGCTCTTCGGTTGTACCCCTTCTCGTTTAAGTCGCGCGCGATTTGCTCGATTATAGGATATGCTTGTGGATCTCCCAACTCCCCCAAGGCTGTAATAGTGTATTGGCGCACTTGGGGTTTCTGTTCACGCTTCAGCAATTCCAGCAGCGGTTGGACAGCCCGCTGATCGCCAATCTTCCCCAAAGCCGAGGCCGCCAGCCGCCGCACGTTGCCATTACTATCGTTTAAAGCTGCTAGCAGCTCTGGTACATGGTATGGATCGCGGCTTTCCCCTAACATCACAAGTCGTTGTGCTTTCCCATCATACTCACGCTTGGCTCGGTGTTGCCCAGCATTGTTAGGGTAAATCTCGCCCGGGAGCTGCAAAGAGATCGCGGCTTTCGCTCGCAAAGCCTCTTTGCCTACGGGCGTCAAGCGCACTATGGGATACTCGCCGCCGACGCTTTTGAGATACCCCATCTCCAAGAGCTGCTTGATGAGCTGAGAAATCTCTTTGCGTCGCAATTGCGCGAGCCTCCCATAGGCGCGCAACTTGTCATATCCGCAGCGGCCCATCTCTTGACAGCGCGAGCCCGCAAGAATCTGAGCGAGCTTCGTCTGCCCTACCGCACAGTGTAGCTTCTGCTGAATCTCACGCACTGTCCAGAGAATCAAGAGTGCCACGCGTTCGGCTGTCGTCTCCGCTGGGCGCGCCTCAGAGGGTGTTACCTTGGTCAGGTACGTCTCACAATTATCACAGCAACAAGACACGGGAGTTTGGTCAGGGTCGCCGAAGTGATCCAAGATGATGCGCCGACGGCAGCTATTCGTTTCCGCGTAGATGACCATCTTCTGGAGTTGACGGCGCTTGTGCGCGCGGCGCGCTTCTACCTCTACGGCCATCGTTTCTAACGCCTTCCAATTCAATGTTCCTATTTTGAAATGCAGATGAACCCCTTCGTTGCCTAAGCACTGCAGCGCACTGAGTGACTCCAGCTGAGCTAGGCCGACCTTGACCTTGGTCTCATGAATGCCTGTGGCCCAGCAGAGATCTTCTACGGTAGATACAACTGTGCCCTCATGGGCTAGGGAACGAGCCGTCTCATACAGCGTGAAAAGCTCTTCAGAGCTTGGGGCATCGTTCTCGATGAACCACTCCTGAAGCTCTCGGTCTTGTGGGGAATAGAGCAAGACACATTGGGCAGGGAGTCCGTCGCGTCCGGCTCGACCAGCTTCTTGGTAATACGCTTCCAAGCTGCCGGGGATGCTGTAGTGCAACACAAAGCGCAGATCGGCGCGGTTCACGCCCATCCCAAAGGCGTTGGTGGCCACGACCACGGGGATCGCGCCGGACATAAACGCTTCTTGGATCTTATGGCGCATAGCGCTCTCCATACCAGCGTGGTAGGGACTTGCATTGACCCCTAACTCTCTGCTAAGAAAACCCGCGACTTCTTCAGCCTGACGGCGAGTACCCACGTATACAATGCCCGCCCCAGCAGTGATCTTGAAAAACTCTCTCAGAGCACGGTACTTCGCTTCTACATCTGGCGTGTAGCGCACTGTGAAAGTGAGATTGGGACGATTGAACCCCGTAACGATCTTTCGAGCCATACGTAGGTCCAAGTGAGCGATGATCTCGTCTTGGACTTGCGGAGTGGCCGTGGCTGTAAGGGCCAGGGTGGTGGGACGACCAAGGGACCCGTGGGCGGCAGTCGCGATTTGGAGATAATCCGGGCGAAAGTCGTGCCCCCACTGAGAGATACAGTGCGCTTCGTCTACGGTAAGCAGATCGATTTTCACTTTAGAAATAGTCTCTAAGAAGGCGCGATGGCGCAGGCGCTCTGGTGCGATATACACTAAGCGATAAGCTCCTGCCAAGAGCTGCTGCAATCGCTCTTGCTGTTGAACAGCTGAAAGACTGCTGTTGATGAAGGTTGCAGGTATATGGCGGGCTTGAAGCTGATCTACTTGGTCCTTCATCAAAGCGATCAATGGTGATATGACTAACGTTGTGCCCGGCAGCGCCAGCGCCGCCAATTGATAGATGAGCGACTTGCCCGAACCAGTGGGCATGACGACGAGCGTGTCCTGTTTAGCGAGAACAGAGTGGATCGCTTCTTGTTGTCCAGGACGAAAGTCAGAGTAACCAAAGCGCTCCCTGAGTAATTGTCTAAGGTCCATGAAGCCTCCTTCTTATCATAAGCTCTTATAGTTCCAGAATACTCCAAGCCAATGCATCCACATCAGCCCTATCTGGGTCGAATCTCTCTACTCCTTCGGCGATGAGCTTCTCCGTCCCTGGGCTGCCCGGCACGGCCAAGACACGACGCTTCAGTCTCAGTGCGTGCCTTGCTGTGTCGAGACTTCCGCTGGGATCCCCCGCTTCGATCACAATCACAGCTTGCGACAGCGCTGCGATCAGTCGGTCGCGCATCATCAGAAATTGTCCACACGTGCCCGCATTTGGCTCTAGTTCTGAGAGCAACGCCCCGCACGCGACGATACGATCCGCCAACGCTCGGTTCTGCTTGGGATAAACCCGACGCAGCCCACAGCCGAGCACAGCAATCGTTCGGCCGTCGCGCGCATCGAGTGCCCCACTGTGCGCCCATGAGTCCACTCCGTGCGCCAGGCCGCTCACAATCGTTAAGCCCCATTCTGCAAGAGTTTGCGCGAGCTGGCGCGTCCACGCCATCTTCTGCTCGTGATGTCCTGGATCAGCTAGTCGACTCCCAACAATCGCTACAGCGTACTGATCGCGAGTCTCTAATGAGCCGCGCACATACAGCACTGATGGGGCATCGCGCAAGTCTCGCAACAAGACAGGGTACTGTTCGTCATCTGGTGTTATGACCGCGATGCCTTCGCGATGCAAGCTCTCGATCTCCTGCGAAGCCTCATCGAGTGCTTGGTGCAGGGGAGCAAAGCTCTCTGACGGAAGCCCTGTCAGGGATGCGAGCGCTTGTGGATCGACTTGCCAAAGAGCTTCGATGCTGCCGAAGTGCTCAAGAAGCCGACGCGCCCGCACCCCGCTTAGACCTTTCACCTTGCTCAACGCTAGCCAGTGCAACGTGCTCATCACGGGTGCGCGTGCCTTGTGCGCGTCAGTGTCAAGACTTTTATTGATCGTGCTCCGGCGCGCTTCAGCACGCGCGTCACCTCCTTAAGCGTCTCGCCGGAATCATAGAGATCATCTAAGACCAGAAGAGATTTCCCTGCAATATCACCACATACAGTAAATGCGCCTGCGACGTTGGCGCGCTTCTGTGCGCGGGTGCACATGTCTTTCTGACGCTCTATTATTCGGGTCTTTTGCAGAACCTCGTTGAGCAAGGGAACTCCTAAACGCTGAGCGAGCACTTGCCCGAGCAGGCCCACGGGATCATACAGGCGCTTCACTGAAGATGGCACCGTCACAATACCATCAATGGCCTTCAGCGTAGGATGCTCTCCCATCAATGCGACGATGAGCTCTGCTAAGCGCTCTGCTAAGTCAATGCGTCCGCTATATTTGTATTTGCGGACGAGCCGGCCTATCTCAGTCAGTTGCCAGTCAGATGCGATACGCCGGCTATGTATATCTAACGCCCAGCTTTCTTCCCACAGGCCGCGCAATGGCTGTGGACCGGATGGAGTGAGATCATCAGACGATGGAAGCGATGAAGATGAGATATACTGAAGAACGGAGCGAATACTCGTTCTCAGCCGAGCGAAAGATTTTCTCAGCGTATGCTTGAGGCCCATAGCTTCTCCTCTGCCGTAGGCCGGGCCTCAAAGCACTTTTATTTTAACTCTTTTAAGGGAGCGTCTCAAGCTCAGCCCTTGCGCTTGCCCTGAGAACGCTTCAGCCTCTTCGTGCGTCGCCGCGCACTCTTGCGCATATAGATCACCAATGCTTACAATACACTATAGCGAGCACTGCTGTCAACTTGCACCTTCTCTCTCCTTTGCTCTATGATTGAGACGGGAAAGGGAATCGCTATGCTGAGAAACTTGAAAATACTCTCTCTGCTTGTCGTGCTGATTGTTAGCAGCTGCGCGTCGAACAACCCCCCTACGGTGCGCATCACTAGCCCTACAGAAGGAGCTTTTTTCACAGAACGCACCGTGCAGTTTTCCGGGGAATGGTCTGACCCAGATAGCGTAAAATCCGTGCTCTGGAACTTCGGCGATGGTGCAACGAGCACCGAAGAATCCCCTCAGCATACCTACGAGCGGGGCGGACGCTATACCGTCGAGCTGACCGTCACCGACACCAAGAACGCTAAGGCCAGCGCCCGCGTCACCTTCTCTATCAATCAAGAGCCGGTGCCCTTTGCCACAGCTAAGCTCCCCGATTCCCCCGACAGCGTCCCAAGCAAGTACGTCTCCGGCGAGCCACCGTTGACTGTGCAATTCAGCAGTGCTGCTTCCAAAGACCCCGACGGCTCCATCACAGAATATCTTTGGGACTTCGGCGACGGCGAACAGAGCCCTGAGCCGAACCCCATATATACGTACTCCGAGCCCGGCGTCTACGAAGTCACGCTCACCGTCACTGACGATCATGGGACTACAGCCCAGGACACTTCGATCAGAATCGAAGTCAAAGCACCAGAGCCAACCACGCTCACCGTTGGAGATATTCTCTATCGGCTCTATGACCGACACGAGATCGGCTCAACTGAGCGTGGGGTGTCATTGCTCTATCGTTATGTCTTAGATCATCCACAACGTCTCAGCCGCGAGCAGATCGAGACAGTGCTCACCGATGCTTTCGAGAGGTTGAAGCGGCGCTCGCGCGTCGGGGCGCTGACTATATGGC
The DNA here is from genome assembly GCA_938091745.1 of Candidatus Bipolaricaulota bacterium. Classification (GTDB taxonomy): domain Bacteria; phylum Bipolaricaulota; class Bipolaricaulia; order RBG-16-55-9; family DRXL01; genus JANXCC01. The sequence goes on along the minus strand of CALLJK010000013.1, from coordinate 4,548 downwards.
TCTTCGCCGAAGCTAAGAATAACTTTATGTCTCCCAGCGATTATGCGCACTTCTTGGGATCACTCTTCTGGGAGGCAGGACCCGCTGAACATCCCCAGATACTCTTCAATGAGAAATATCTCTCGGGCACGGCTCCCGTCGTCTATGGGTATCACTTTGACCGTCAGGCGACTCTAGACCCCAATACTCCTGGCTGTCCCGCCTGTCGCACGCACCAGATTGCTCAGATTGCCGTCTATCTTGAGGGCGAGACCTTCTGTCGCGCCGGGGTCGTCAACACTCTTACCGAGATTTTGAAAGCGTTTCAAGACGCGAGCGGCTATCTCTTTGCTATTTTCGGCAAGGACGTGACCACCCCTCTAGGGACAGGAGTCGGCTCGACCGTGATACCCCTAGAGATGCTGCCTGCGTCGCTCTTAGTGCCTAAACCTACCCATTGGGACATCGAGACGGGGCACTTAAAGCTCTTCTTGCCGACGATCCCAGACTGTTAGTGGATTCATTACAAGTGATGGGACTTACACCCTCTACTAAGGTATGGAATGTCCCTGCAAGGATGTTATACATAACACCTTACCATCTAACTTCTGTTAGTTTGTCTTCATCTTCAGAAATCTATAATGGCTCTGAGAACCCTACGAAGGGGGGAGTCTTGCAATGAAGAGCAAATTGACAATCTGGACGCTCAGCATCTTTATAGTCGCCTTCGTAACAACGGCAACGAATACAGCCAAGATGACACTGACAACGGACGGCCCGGTAGATTTCGGCGATGTCCTCATGGGCTCGTTCGTCGATCGAACTTTGAACATTCGCAACGACGGCTCAGCAGATCTGGTCGGTACAATTCACGAGCTCTTTACCCCCTTTGTCTTAGTGGGAGATGGTGGTGCTTTCACAGTAAAGCCTGGGGCAACGTATGCACTGACTGTGCGCTGTGCTCCTACAAGCGTAGGAACTTTTCGCAGCACTTTGGAGATTGTAGACACGAATGACCCTAATGCTCCCAACAAGACTATCACACTCCTCTGTAACGGCATTGGCCCAGAGATCACTATCTTGCCAGGTGAAGCTGTCAATTTCGGTGAAGTAGCTGTCGGAAGCTCTGGTGACCGAGATTTCATTATTCGTAACGATGGCACAGAGAACCTCAAGGGCACTGTAAACGCTCCCAGCACGCCATTCTCACTGACGCGCGGGGAGGGAGCTTTTGACATCTCACCTGGCCGTACGCATACCATTACAGTGCGCTGCACTCCCGCCAATCGAGGAGTCTTCAGAGGTACTGTAGAGATCAGGGGCATCAATGATGCGGATGAGCCCAACAAGACGATCATGCTGAATTGTGTCGGCATCGGCCCAGAGATTACACTGTCGCCCAGCGACGCGGGGTTAGGTTCCGGGCCGCACCTGACGCTGGACTTTGGGGCTATTGCCGTGGGCCAAGCTAGAGATATCTCATTTGAGATTCGCAACGATGGAGAGCGCCCATTACAGGGCACAATCAATGCACCGACCCCTAATCCGCCTTTCTCATTGGTCAGTGGTGGGGGAAACTTCACTCTCAATCCCGGAGCGACACAGAGTGTCATCGTGCGCTGTCAACTCAGCACTCAAGGTGGCTTCGCTGGGACAATCACAATAACTAACATTAACGATGCTGATGAGCCAACAAAAACTATCACTTTGGTTTGTGGGGGAGCTATACCAGATATTGATGTGTCGCCCTTAAGCATAGACTTCGGAAGCCGACCTCAAGGAACGTCGTCATCGCGCAGAATCTTGATCAAGAATACCGGATCAGCCCCTTTGAGGCTAATCCACGCATCTATTCGATTTAACCCGGCTACGTTTAGATTGATCTTACCCCAAGAGTGTAGACGGTTCCCGTGTATAGTCATGCCAGGCCAAACTGTCGAGTTTGAAGTGCAGGCAACTCCACGAGCGAATCAGGTCGGAGTTGTTCCAGGGACACTCAGAATCATGAGTAACGACCCCGACGAACGTATTGTCGACGTGCCGTTGCAAGTCACGGCCATACCGCAGACAAGCTCAGCTGATCTTACGGCTGTTATCAACAGCCTAGAGATTCGCCAGACGAAGACTGCCCTTGAATTCAAAGTCGCAGGTGTGGGGATCGCCGAAATGCATGTCGCACTCTATGACTTGCGTGGGCGTAAAATCACCGAGGTTTCTTCGGAGAGCGGGCAGTTACGCCTAGAGATGCTCAATCATTGGGGCAAACCGCTGACCAACGGTGTCTATTTGTACGTCGTCACCTACCGAGGAGCAGACGGATCAGTTCTTCGAGATCGTATCAAGAAGTTAGTGCTCTTGAGATAAGCTTTGTGTCACGGGAAGCGTGAAGTGAAAGCGCGCGCCACCTTCAGGGGCGTTCTCCGCCCAGATCCTTCCCCCGTGCGCTTCGATGAGCGCTTTGGCAATCGCTAATCCCAAGCCCGTGCCTCCGCTAGCACGCGCACGGGATTTGTCCCCACGATAGAACCGCTCAAAGAGATGAGGCAAATCTTCCGGCGCGATCCCCGGCCCTTGATCGAGCACACTGACGTGCACGACCCGGTTCTCTCTGTAAGCAGAAAGTTTAATGGTTCCCCCCGGTGGCGTGTACCGGCACGCGTTGTCTAGTATATTCAATAAAACTTGCTCGATGCGCTGGCGATCTATCGAAAGCGTCGGCAGATCATCAGCAATTTCCGCTTCTAATCGGAGTCTCTTCTCTGCAAGAGTGGGCTCCACCTGCGCGACAATACCACGCAAGAGCTCGCCCAAGGGGGTAGGAGTGCACAGAATCTGTAGCTCTCCGGCGTCGGCTAACGCTAAGAGTTGCAAATCGCGTACAAGCCGCCCCAACAAGAGATTCTGCTCATAGATTGTCTGCAGTTGCTGTGGGGTCGGCGGCACGACGTTATCTAAGAGCAGCTCAAGGTGACTTTGCTGGATCATCAAGGGATTGCGCAGCTCGTGAGCAATATCTAAGATGAGCTGACGGCGTAGCTTCTCAGAGCGCTGTAAGCTCTCGGCCATCTGATTGAAGGTCTCTCCTAAGCGCCCTAGCTCATCGTTGCTCGTAATGTGCACCCGCGGTGGAGGATTGCCCTGGGCGATCTGCTCTGCTGCAGCACGCAGCTCCTCCAAGGGGCGTGCCAAGCGCCGCACGAAGAGTACCCCTAGCCCGAGCGCGATCACGAGCGCAACCCCACCTGCCAGCAGAATCGAGTCATGGATGGATTGGGAGAACTCTTGTTCTAAGGGGTTGAACGTCCCGGCAGGCACAGCCATGATCAGGGTGCCGACGCGCTCAGCTCCTACACGAATCGGCACACCCGCTGCTAAATCTCGTTCTGAAAGCTTGCGCCCTAGAAGCTTTGGGTCGCTGCTGATGAAGACCAGCCCCGTCGCGTCTGCGATGATCAACGGTTGTTCGAGTGGGGGTAGTTCTTGTAGTTGGGGATTGAGCACATCGCTGAGGCCCTCCCAGCTGCCGAAGCGATAGTAATAGCTCGTCAAGAAGCGCTGGAGCGGACGAGCTTGCAGGGTCGCCGCGCGGGCACGATAGGTGCGGAATCGCTCTTGAATTGACCAGTCGGCAAATGCATAGACGATCACAATCGCGCAGAGCGTCGCGATCGCGAACGCTCCGATCAATTGATACGTAAACGGAATACGCTGCCACAAGGCTTTCATAATTTGAGATCGCGAAAGCGATACCCAACCCCGTAGACCGTCTGAATATATTCGGGCTCTTGGGGATCGCGCTCGATCTTCTTCCGTAAATTTTTAATGTGTGAATCCACGGCGCGCTCGAGGGTTTCTGTTGTGGAGCCGCGCATGGCGTCTAAAAGCTGCAAGCGCGTGAAAACACGTCCCGGATGCTGCGCCATGAACGAAAGCAGCGCAAACTCGCTGACGGTCAGCTCAACTTTCTCCCCGTGCACGAAGACCTCGCGCCTTTCTATATCGATCTGCAAGTCCCCTGCACGAATGACGGTTTGTGACTTCTTCCCAGCGCGGCGCAGCACCGCGTGAATGCGGGCAACGAGTTCTCTCAGACTAAAGGGCTTTTCTAAGTAATCGTCAGCGCCCAGTTCAAGCCCTTGAACACGCGCGGGCTCGCCTACTCGCGCCGTCAGCATGATAATGGGCACGTCTGACTCTTTTCGGATGCGATGACAGACCTCCCAGCCGTCGACTTTGGGGAGCATGAGATCAAGCACGATCAGATCAGGCTGATGGCGCGCGAACGCCTCAAGCGCTGTCTGGCCATCGAGTGCGATCTCGACAGAAAACCCTGCATTGCGCAGATAGAGCGCAATGGCTTGCGCGAGCTTCTCCTCGTCCTCGACGATCAAGATCGAAGCCTGCACACTTCTATTATACATAGCTCTGTGAGGAGGTCGGGGAGCCTGCCCCAGGGCAGGCTCCCGAACGCTCCGGTGTATGGGGGAAGGAGAAAACTCAGTGTGGGGAAGCGAAGCTCTCTTCCAGGGATCTGTTTAAGGACCACCTCGCTTTCCTGGGCCAAAGTGC
>CALLJK010000012.1 GCA_938091745.1 Candidatus Bipolaricaulota bacterium | reverse complement strand
TGGAAGGAGATGATGATATGAAGTATATGCTGCTGGTGGCAGCTATCGTGGGACTTCTAGGCCTGGGTATGCTCTCCCCTAGAGGGGAGGAGCTCGTCAGCCAAGAGAGGCCTTTTGTCGTGCGGGTGCCAGAAGAATTCCCGACCATCCAAGCAGCGATCGACGCTGTGGCTGAAGGCGGCACGGTGCTCATCGGGCCGGGGACTTACCAAGAGAATATCAAGATCGCTAAAAGCATCCGCCTGGTGGGTGCTGGCCAAGGCTTAGTAACCATCGAGTCATCTCCTGAGGCATACCCAGACTGGCCTATCATTGATATAAAGGCACACCATCTCATGCAAATCTATCTGGCAAATTTTACCATAAGACCGTCTCATGGCATCCCAACAGGTATCTCCGTTATAGGGGCTGCTCAAGTCATGGCACACCAGCTAAGCATCTCCAATACTTACTCAGGCTTCTTCTTGAGTGGGAATGTTACATCACTCCTATCGAGGGTGACGTTGAAAGAGAATAGCCAAGGTATCTGGAGCATCGAAAGCCCACTGATTGTGATAGATTCGATTATCGAGAGCAACGGCGTGGGAATCAGCGTGCTCTTTGGGAGTCTGATAGTAGTGCGGAGTCTTTTGGCAAGAAACCTTGCCGCTATAGAGATCGGAGGAGGAAGGAGGGGAGGAGAGGTAGCACGGCTTTTCGAGAATGCTATCACCGGCAATGAGGGAGGCTTATATATGGCTCTCGGCCCAGACTCTCGAACTCAGGAGGAGTTGAGAGCCCAAAACCAACCGGAGATCGGCCCGAGTGTGGTAGTCATGAAGGGCAATGAGATTGTTGGGAATAGCCGGTATGGGATCGCTCTTCTGGAGTGTCTGAGGCAGCCAGACCCACGCTTTTTATCTATCTATGTCGCATCAATGGGCATGAAGCAGAGTAGCATAGCTTTTATGGAGCAGTCCAACAAGATCGAGGGCAATGGGGAAGCTGACCTTTGCCCCCCTGACTACCCCTGGCCGCCGAGGTTCAGGAAGTGAGCGAGGAGCTCGCAAGAGAAAGTATAAGGAAGCGCTTGGCTGCCTTCAGTTTCTTTTGCTAAGAAGATTTCTTGTGGACCTACTCTTTCACGAGAGACTGACTGGCTCTGTGGCTTAAGGCCATGATCGTCAGCGCAGGATTGATCCCCGGCGCGGCAGGGAATATGCTCGAATCGGCAACAAAAATATTAGGGAACCCGTGGAGCTGAAAATTCTCGTTGACAACGGAGTTTTTCGGATCTGTGCCGATGGCGCAGCCGCCCATCAAGTGCAATCCTAGCCCCAGCGACGGGACGATGATCTGACGCGCACCGACGGCGCGAAAGACCTCTTCTATGACAGCAAGCCCGGCCTGACGTCGCCGCTGGTCTTCAGCGCTTAGCTTTTTATGAATGACCAAGCGCCCGGCGCGGTCGAGCTTCAGCTCGCCCGGGGAAGTATCGCGCACCGAGACTTCTATACAGCCCATAAAGCGATATTTCTTCATCAGAGCGTAATGATTTCTCCCAAAGCCAGGCAGGAGCATCGCCACGCCGATGGGCGGTGCGAAGACGTTTTCGAGCTTGAAGCCCTGAGCACGAAAGCGCGGATCGTCGGACTTGATCGCTTGGAACGCGCCCTTGTGCGCGTCTACGGGCTCGTCAAAGAGCGCGAAGACCATCCATTGGGGGTGACAGAAGAAGCCCTGCCCTAGGGCTGGAAGCTGCGCTTTGAACCCGGAGCGCAACAAGAGCGCCGTCGTGCCCAAAGCGCCTCCGGCGAGAATCGCTTTCGGAGCGCTGACTTCTCGGCGCGTCTGCTCGCCCTGAACCCCGATCACTGTGACGCCCTGAGGAGTTACCGTGAGCTGCTCGGCGTGAAATTCAGGCCAGACCTCTAAGCCCGCGTCGCGTGCCCATCGAATAAACGTGACGAGCGTGCTCTGCTTCGAATCGCGATGACATCCGCCAAGACACGCGATACAGTCGTTGCCCTCGTCGAGCTTGCAATCTGTCTGCCCGCGACGCAACGGCTTCCAGCGATAGCCGAGCTTCTCGAAGCCCTCTCTCATTAACTGCGCGTTGCGATTGAAATGGCGTTCAGAAATCTCTTGGATGCTGAGCTTGCTTTCGATCTCGTCGTAGTGTGGGGCCATCTGGGCACTCGTGAAAAAGTTAATATTCGAGACGCTGCGCCAGTCGTTCCAAGCGATATCGTCGAAGCGGTCTAACAGACACTGATTGACGACCGAGCCGCCGCCAAGACATTTCCCGCGCAAGAACGCGAGCGTCACGTCAGAATTAAATTCTAACCCACCGTTCCAGAACATCTGTGCTGAGTAGTCCATCTCGTTGTCGGGAAACGTTTGAGCATTGAAAGCCTTACCAGCCTCGAGTAACAAGCACTTGGCTCCGGCTTTCGTCAGATAATAGGCGAGCACGCCGCCGCTCGTGCCAGAGCCGACGATGACAAAATCATGAGGCATATTTATTCTGCAGGAGCGATCACGTTCAGATTCGGCACGCGTTTGAACTCGTTCACGTTGAGCGTGCCTCGCAGATGGGCAATCAAGACCGATGTATCTAACAAGACCCCTCGAGCTGTTTGCGCCATCTCTCCCATCCTTCCTCAAGGTCCCTGAAAGCTTTAGCAATATGGGGATCGTCCTTCCACAGCCCATGCGTTTGCTCTAGGGCTTGGACCTGTCTCTCTCTTATCAACGCTTTCAGCTCGCTCAACGCAGCAAAGACTGCCTCTGAGAGCGAATGGGCTTGAGTATAGTGCTGAACCCACTCAAGCAGCTCTTGATGTTCTGGCTTCACATAGAGGGTGAGCCTTCCCGAAGCCGTGCTGAGCGATCTCTTCAGCTTTCTCATGGCTGTATGATACTCTTCTATTCATACACTGTCAAGGGGTTAATAATCCCTGCGCGAAAAAAGATAGATCCCTAGCGCAAGCATGGCCACCGCAAAGAGCCCCGAGGTCCAGAAAGCAAAACCGACGCTAGGTGTTGCTGCTACGTCGCTCATGATCTGTTCCGCCCCCACAAGCCTGGTGGTGATCATCTCCAGATCGTTCGTCTTGGGCAGAAGATAATAGAGCGCATCAGCGACGTTTCCCAGCGTCGGCGAAAACTGCCGTAAGAGATCGCGAAGGCCCGTGAACTCTGCTATCCCCCACAGCACTACAGTAGCGACCAGCGCGACGCCCGTCCCCTCCGTGATAAGCGCCACGAGCGCAGAGAAGCTGTACAGCACGGCGAAGAGAAAAACCACGATAAAACCCGCCCAGATCAGCCCAAAGTCTGCGATGCCCGTCTTGAGCCACACCAGTCCTCAGACCCCCACACAAAAGAGCATCGTCGTTGCCCATACTAACAGCACCCCACCCACGTAGCGCGCAAGATAGAGCTCCCAGCGCGCAATGGGCTTTGAGAGCACCAGATCGATGCGCCCGCGAACAAACATCCCCGAAAAAAGCCCTATGGTGATGAACAATCCTAAAAATATCCCCCAAGGATTCAGCAGCCCTAAGGCACCGATCTCGAGAGCATCTGCAAACGCGGCCTTCGGGATGGGAAGACCTCTCACCCCGACCCCAAAGAGCCAAACCGTGATCAGTTCAGGCTGGCCCGCAACCTCGCGCACGCCCACCCCAAACGCAAAGAGCGCCAGTAAAGCCAAGACGATGAGAGCTAAGACGATAGAAGCTCGGCGCGCCCAGGCCTCCCGCCAACTGTCCTCAATGATCGCTGAAAAGATCAACGCTCTGTTCATGATTGTTCCATGGCGTGCGCGCCGCGCACAAGCTCCACAAAGACGTCTTCTAAGCTCTTCTCCTGGGTGAGCTCATCAACGGTGCCCTCGGTGAGGAGCTGGCCCCTGTGCAGAATAGCCACGCGGTCGCAGACGCGCTCGATCTCCGTGAGCACGTGCGAGCTGATAAAGACCGTCGCCCCTTGCTCTTTGAGGCGCAGCAGCAGATCCTTGACGTCCTTGCGCCCCAGGGGATCGAGATTTGCCGTTGGCTCGTCCAAGATCAAGAGCTTAGGGCTAGGGAGCAGGGCTTGAGCTAGGCCAAGCCGCTGGCGCATCCCTTTGGAAAATTCTCTGACTTTGGAATTGCGGCGCTCGGCGATCCCTACTGCGTGTAGGAGCTCTTCGATGCGAGATCGGCGCTCCTGTAGCCCATACAGTTTCGCGAAGAAGTCTAAGGCGCGCCACGCCCTGAGATACTCAGGAAGCTGATGGTCTTCAGGGAGATACCCGACGGATCGGCGGGCTTGTGGGGTGCGGCTATCCATCCCAAAGATCAGAGCTTGCCCGCGGTCAGCAAACGCGATGCCCAAGAGAATCTTGATTAAAGTCGTCTTGCCCGCGCCGTTGGGGCCGAGCAGCCCGAAGATCTCGCCCTGCTTGACGCTCAGGCTTACCCCCTTGAGCGCCTCGATGCTGTTACGTCGCAAAAGCCCATGATATGTCTTATGCAGCTCGACGATTTCGATGGCGTTCATAGCGCGTGTGGAGCATACGATAGCATATCTCAGCTTGGTGTGTCAATACGAAGACCTTACAAGAAGCACTTCCCCAAGCCCCGATACGTTGGGGCGCGCGCTTCGATCCTGTCACCCCGGACTATGAGATATTCGTTAAAGTGTTCAGCGAGCTCGCCGGCCTTGGCATGACGAAAGAAGACGGGATCGCCTAGGCGTAAAATTATATTTGGGGGAACGCGCAGCGGGGTCTGGACTTCCCCGGCGGCCTCAAACGCCGTAAGCTTTAACCCCGGCGGCAGATACGGCACGGGCAGACGATCTGCTCCTGCTTGTCCCGACGCGATAAACCCTCCCCCATGACACGTCACAAACCCCGGATCAGAACTCCGTACGACTTGAAGCGCGAAGAAGATCGCAGGCCTGAGCTTTAAGTGAGAGTAATAATCGAAGAGATGGCTGCACAAGAACCCAGAGCCTGCTGTCACTTCTGTCAGAGACGACTCAGCGCTGGCGAACGCGACGCTCCCTGTGCCCCCACCGTTGAAGACTTCTATAGAAAAGCCTTCGCGGCGCAACAGCTCTAGCACTCTTTGGCGCAACTGCGCGACATAGGGTCGTGACAGTCTCTTGATGAGCTTGCGCGCAGGATTTAAGAATGGCGAGAAGGGGTTGCTTTCGCCCACACCGGCGATCTGCGCTTCGTAGCCCATCAGTCCTAACAATTTCAGATCGGGCCGTTGCGCGATCTTCCGAGCTAAAGCTACGGCGGCTTCGGGAGTGCGCAGGGGGCTGCGCCGCGCCCCAAGGTGCACCCGCCCGCCCAACGGACGATATGATAAGTCTATCTCAATGACGACGGGGATCGGACGCTCCGGCGTGCCTCGCAGCGCTTCTAAATGAGCCTCAGAGTCGACGACGATGGCAACGCGACGATTCTGATCGTTGAGCTGCGCTAAGAGCTGACAGTCTGCAGGCTGCGCCGTCGGATACGCGACGATAATATCTGTGAAGCCCTGCTCGACTAAGAACGCTGCTTCGGTGACGCTGTAGCTCAAGATGCCCCGGATCGCTCCTTGGCCCTTCTCAGTGATATACTTGAGCAGCCAGGGGCAGCGAATGGACTTCGACGCCAGTCTGAGGGTTTTCCCGTGTCGGCGCACGTCGGCAAGGAGCACTTCGATATTGTGATCAACGGCGTCTAGATCAACGAGCGCCACCGGAAGGCGCTCGTCACGAATCAGGCGTTTATAGCGTTCGTACTGATCTGTCATTGTGCTTTTGTGCTTAAGGCCCTCACCCCCTAACCCCTCTCCCGTGGGTGAGCCACGGGAGAGGGGTGCCGTAGGCAGGGTGAGGACCCTCAATCAAAGATTAGCCCGCAAAGCACTGAGCAATCGCTCTCGCCCAATTGTGCCACGCTGCGAAGCGCCCGCCTCTAGGCTTGCCCTGCTGCTTCCACGCCGCCACGCTCTTTCGATACTCTTCACACGCTTTGCTGATGCAGTCAGCAATACTGACGGGATTGCCTTGGGGATCGGCCTTGAGACGGAACTTGGGCGGCCAGACGACGACTCGCACGGGTTGAGCTTTGGGATCAAGCGGATTCTTCGCGGTCGTCCCCCACAAGACCCATTTTGCGACGACATACTCCGGATCGTAGATCGGCTCATGGGGGTAGGGATCGTTGCGATCTCTGAATTTAATACGTCCTACGGTGCCGACGTAGTCGGTCTTCTCTAATTCGGCGACGATCTTGTCGGGGTCGGTGCTCCCGGCACGATCCAGAGCGCCCTTCAAGATGAAGAGCGCGTCGTATGTTGTAAACGCTGTGAAGAGCGGGCGCGATGGCGAAGAATCCCCAAACTGTTCGACGTACGCTTGATAGAACGGCCGTGTCTTGGGCGTGATGGGCGTCTCTCCGGTAGCGACGTCTACATAGACGTGCCCCATGACGCGCCCGCCCGTGTTCTTCCAATACTCGAACGACTGCCCTTCAGCGTTGATCCCGATGACGGGCATATCAAGCATCATCTCATACGTTTGACCGACGAGCGAAACCCCAGGATCGAAGGCGAGCACGAGCATCATGGCGTCAGCGTCGGTGTTGTTCACCTGCTGCAAGATCGAGGCGAAGTCTGGGTTTTGTAGCGAGAAATTAAAGACTTTGACAAGCTGCAGCCCTGCTTTGGCAAGCTGCTCTTGCAGAATTCGTGCAAGATTCTGACCGAAGGCGCTGCTCTCCGCGACGAGCGCGACTTTCTCAATGCCCATATCTTTAAGCATTAACCCTGCAGCCATGTTCCCGATGTCTTGGCCCATGACGTTGTCGTTGATCATCAGCCTGAAATAATATTTGTACTGATCGTACTTCTCCTTGACGAGCCTGTTGAATTCTGGGCTGCTGGAGCCTGTGTCCAGATACGGCTTTCTCAAGCGGGCCATAGAGGGGAGCATCGCCGCGACGGTCTCATCTATGAAGCCGCCCACAATAGCGACAGCGCCGAGTGCTGCAAGCTCCTCGAATGCCGCCTTAGCGACATCGCCTCGAAGGACTTCGTCATCTCGGATCAGCCCGTCCATAGTGAGCTTTGGCGGCGGCAGTTTCCCTTCGCTCACGAGCCTATTGATCTCGTCAAGAGCTAACTGCGCTCCGCGCACCATCGCGCGCCCGACGTCCAGAAGATTGATTGGTCCGATCAGCCCAACTTTGACAGGAGGTTGCCCCCAGCCTACTATTCCCTGTAGAGAAACCAAGCTTGCTCCGATCCCAAGCGCTTTTAAGAAATCGCGCCGACTGAGCTGTACGCCGCTATACATGTCCACACCTCCTCCTAAGCATTAGCTCGAAATGCGTCTTTGTACAAACGCAGCTGTCCTCCAGAAAGTGCCACGACGTCAAAGCGCACATCAAGATGAGTCGGGTAGCGAGCCAAATAATGTTGTGCCGTGAGAATGATCTTCTGGCGCTTCTTGTAAGTGACCGTCTCTTCGGGCAGTCCGAAGAGTTCTTTGGAGCGCGAGCGGACTTCGACAAAGACGAGAAAATTCCCGTCGCGCGCGATGAGATCTATCTCGCCGCCGCGCCAGCGATAGCGCTCCGCGATGATCTCGTAGCCGTGCTGGCGCAAGAAGTCGCGGGCCAACTTTTCGGCGTCCTCCCCGCGCATAGCTCCCCCCGCAAGACGATCATAACTTTCTGTTGTGAACTTGTCAAATCTTGACTTGAGTGACTCTCTTCTCTATAGTAAGCTATGCCTTACCGAGGTGACCTATGAGCGAAATAACGACGATCAAAGTCTCGAGTAAGGGCCAGATCGTCATCCCCCAAGCTGTGCGCAAGCAGATGGGATTACAGCCGGGCGATACACTCGTCTTAGCCCGCTATGGCAATGCCCTCATCTTAAAGAAGCTCACTCTGGACTCTTTGTTAGAAGAGTCCGAGCGCAACTTCTTGGAGGGGAAGACGCTTTCCCATGAGGAGACTTTCAGAGGGCTGACGTGAGCACTGCCAAACCCTAGGAGCTCCGCTACGATCCTCGTGTGCGTTCTTTCTTAGAGAAACTTCAGGACCGAGCGATCATCCGACGCCTGGAAGCGGCAGCACGACGGCTACAAGAGAGACCTGAACGAGGGAAACTCCTCCAAGGGTATGAGCGCAGAGGGCTTCGCTCGTATCGCGTTGGGACGCCGGGTGGAGAGTATCGGATTCTTTACCAAATACGTCCTCGTGAGCGTGTTATATTGGTGCTTTTGATTGGAACACGGCAAGAGGTCTACAACCTCCTCAAGCAACGCTGTAGCTGAAAGATATGCCGGAAAGCTCAAGGTATTATTCGCGCGGTTCTCTTCTAACACGTCGTGATCAGGATCGACTTCAGCGTAGCCGGGAGCACTGGTGCTCTTGAAAGTCAGCTCCGATGTCGTCTGTTGCCCGTCCCAGCGCGTCTCTACGACGCTGCCGTCGCGCAAGTACAGCACGACCTTCACGGGGGCGATGGCCTCCCCTTGACGGAGGATCGTGAGCTTCGTCTCGAACTGGCCGTCTTCCAGTTGACGCCATGTCCCGACGGGCAACGAGAAATCTAGCGTCTTCGTGGTGCGCAACCAAATATCAAAGAACCAGTCCAGCTCTTGGGAAGAAACTTCTTCAGCGACGGCGATAAAGTCTTGCGTTGTTGCGTTCTTGTACGTAAAGCGCGCATAGTATTCTTTGAACAGACGGTCGAAGTTTTCAGCTCCTATAACCCAGCGCAGCATCCACAAGACCCCAGAGCCCTTGGTGTAGACTGCTTGCGCATAGCTGCGCAGCGACGGGAACTGATCGGCCCGGGTCAAGACCGCAATCCCCGGCTCGCGGAAGCGATACGAGCTGCGCGCAGAGCTGGGCGCTTGCAAACGCTCAATATCGTAAAGCTCTTCAGAGAAAGTCGCGAAGGCTTCGTCGAGCCAGGCCTCGTCCATCTCGTCGTTGCCCACAGCGCCGTACCACCATTGATGAGCAAGCTCGTGCACGATCTCTGCTGTGGAGCCTCCCGCGATCATCACGATCCCCGGATACTCCATCCCCCCGCCAACGGTCACCTGCGCGACGGTCACGACCGAATATGCATACGGACCGAAACGCTCAGAGAAGAACTCTATCGCATCGGCAGCGACAGCCGTCATAGACAGCCCTAGTGAGAGCACGCGCAGCAGGGCGCCGTTGGAGAGCTTGGTCTCTTCAACACGATAAAACGGCCCAGCGACCCATGCGAAGTCGTGCACACGCTCAGCTGTGACCTTCACGATCTTCTGCGTGCCCTGGACAGTCTCACTTAGAATAACCCCTGTGCACCCAACGACGAAGTTTGCTGGCACGGTCAGCGTGACGTCATAGTGTGCAAAGTCGCCGTAGAACTCGCCGAGAAAGCTGTATTTGTCGAGATTCCAGCCCTCGTCGGCGTCGTAGACGACGACCTTGGGATACCATAGTGTTATGGTGTAGGTGCTGTTTCGGTGGCCGCTGCGCACGGCAAGCGTAGATGCCCATTGGGCTTGAGGCGCAGGCTGCATCAAGTCGTTGACAAACTCGATCTGAAGGGTGATCGTCTGGCCGTCGGCCAACGGGTCTTTCAGAGCGACGCGCATCAGCGTGTCGTCTAGAGAAAATGCGAGAGCGTGGCCGTTCGTAGTCACGCTCTTGATCTCCATGAACGCGTCGTCATCGGAGAACGCATAGATCGCTGATGGGGGAATGCCGGCGCGTTGCAGCTCTTGCTGATACTTGGTATTGGCGCCGCGCTTAAAAGCGTTGGGGACGACGTGAAAGTACAGCTCTGTCAGTGCTGTGCCGGTGCGGTTGGTGAAGCGCACCGTCTCCGTGCCGATGATAATATTTTTTGCTGTGTCGAGCTGCGCTGAGATCGTGTACTCGATCTCGTTGGGCAGAGCCAGAGAGACGAAAGCCCACAAGACTACAAGCCAGAAGCTGACACCGACGCCAATAGTTCGCTTGAGCATACACGCCCCCTTCTTGGGTCTGTGTTGATTTTGTATTATACTGAAGATCAAGGAGCATGGCGATGCAGGCTGTGATCTTAGCTGCGGGAGAGTCTTCTCGGTTTTGGCCGCTCGCTGAGGGCAAGCATAAGAGTCTGTTTGCGCTCTTAGGCCGCCCGATCATCGTCCATACGATTGAAGCCCTCAGACGCGCTCAGATCACTGAGATCGTCATCGTTCAGTCTTCCAATGGGGCCATTGAAGCTCAGCTTGGGAATGGTGCTCGCTGGGGTGTCAAGATCTCTTATGTTGTGCAGCCGGAGCCGCGCGGCATGGGTGATGCGCTGGTTAGAGCTGAATCTTTGCTCAAAGAGACTTTTTTTGTCGTCAACCCGCAGCATGTCACGGTGAGCGAGATTATCCCCCAGATGAACGCTTTAGCTTCTGGAGCCGATGCGGTGCTCGTTGGCTGCGACACAGACCGTCCACAAGAGTACGGGATCGTCAAGATAGAGCACGATCGCGCGCTCGATCTCATCGAAAAACCCGCGCCGGGGACGGAACCAAGCCGCACCCGCCTTGCTGGGGTCTATCTCTTCAATAAAAGATTTTTTGAGTACTATCGTCGCGTGCCAGAGCACCCGTATGCGTTCGAAGATGCTCTCAAGCTGCTCATGCGTGAGGGCACCGTGCGCATACTCATAATCTCAGAAGAGCCGCCGACGCTCAAGTACCCCTGGGATCTCTTTCCCATCGCTCAACTCTTGATGGACCGAGAGATCACGGAGCAGACGGTCGCGCCTAGCGCGCAGATTCATCCAAGTGCTCTGATCGAGGGGCCGGTCTGGATCGGCGAGAACGTAAGAGTCTTTGAACACGCCGTCGTCAAAGGGCCATGCTATATCGGCGATCATTGCGTGATCGGCACGGGCTCGCTTGTGCGAGAATATTCTAATTTAGAAGCGCACACGGTGATCGGCGCTCATGCTGAAGTTGCCCGCTCGATCTTTCAAAAAGACTGCTCGACGCATTCAGGGTACTTTGGCGACTCGATCTTTGATGAAGCCGTCAAGATCGGTGCAGGCACGGTGACAGCTAACGTCAGAAACGATCGGGGTTTTATACGTCCGTGGGTGAAGGGATCTCGCGTCGAGACCGGGCTGAAGAAATTAGGGGCTATCGTGGGGCGCGAGACGCATATCGGGATCTGCGCCATGCTTATGCCTGGGGTCTTAATCGGCCCACGATGCGAGATCGGCCCTGGGAGCTTGGTGCGCAAGAATCTTGACGCTGACACGCGCTATTACGCTCAACCACGCGAGATGATCCTCAAAAGAGAGTCTACCTAGCTTGCTCGCTTGAGCAGGGGGCGTAAGATAATCGGTGTCGCGATCGTCGTGAGCAAGACGATCATAACTAAGATCGCATAGAGTTCTTCGGTGAGTATCCCGTTGACCAAGCCGAAGAGCGCAAAGATCAAGCCGACTTCCCCGCGCGGCATCATGCCCACCCCTACTGCCCATCGGGCCCCGCGTTGGGCTCCGAGCCCGCTAAGTAGCTTCCCAACGATAGCAATTCCCAGAAGCACAAGAGTGCTCATAATCACTGACACTTGTCCAAACAGCATTGGGTTGAGCAAGGATCCAGCTTTGACGAAATAGAAGGGCACAAACAAGTCTACGAGCGTTTCGACCTGGCGAGTGATCTGGCGCTCTTGGGGAACGTACTCGAGCATCAAGCCCGCGGCAAATGCTCCGACGACCACAGCAAGCCCTAGGCTCTCCGCAAGCACAGCCAAAGATAAACAGAAGACGAGTGCCGCAACGATGAGCATCCCGCGTGTCTCCAGACGCTCTATGATCTTAAAGAGCTGAGGGGCCCAGCGCACCCCGAGTGCCAAACTCAAACCCAGCACTATAAGAGAGAGTAAGCCCTCTAGGAGAAACTCCGTCCAGGTAAAAGGACGCGCGGTCAGCCATGCGTGAAACCCCGCGAGCATCCACAAAGCAATGAGGTCATCGAGCAGCGCTGCACCGAGGATAACCGAGCCCGCGATAGTGTGCAGCATCTGGGTCTCCCATAGGAGGTGACCGCTCTTCACGAGGCTCGTAGCCGTCAGCGCTGCGCCGAGAAAGAGTGCGGCTCCCCAACTCAACCCCATCAGGTGAGCGTAGAGCGTCGCCAGCGCCAAGGGCAAGACTATCCCTAAGAGAGCGACGCGGATAGCGGGTCTGCGTGCCTGAAAGAGCCGATCCAAATCAGCGATCAGCCCAAGATAAAACGCGAGCACGATGATCCCGATCTCAGCGAGAAACGCCAAGATAGGGTTTTTCGGGTCAATCCATCCCAAAAGATGAGGCCCTAAGACCATGCCGAGGAGCAGCTCGCCCACGACGGCGCCCTGGCCGACGCGCTCTAGGAGCACTGCTAAGAGCTTGGCGCCCCCGAGAATGATGATGATCTTAAAGGCGATCTCAGCGAATCCTGAGTCCATAGGGCTTATAGTAGCATACGGGGGCGTGCCCTTGCTAGGCAGCTTAAGAATCGCTAGAATGAGAGCGCGCGCCGACGTAGCTCAATCGGCAGAGCAACCGCTTTGTAAGCGGTGGGTTGCCGGTTCGACTCCGGCCGTCGGCTCTGGGGGCAGTGGGTGAAATCCCTGCTATCTTGTAGTAAAATATCTTTAGTCTGCAGGGGTTCCGGAGCGGCCAAACGGGACGGACTGTAAATCCGTTGGCCTTGTGCCTTCGGGGGTTCAAATCCCTCCCCCTGCACTGCTTGCGTGAGTCTGGACTTTGCTCTATAATAACGTATTCACAGTCGGGACCTTCCCCAGGGCGGGAAAGGTGTTGACCGGCCCGCGTAGCTCAGAGGTAGAGCGTTCCCTTGGTAAGGGAAAGGCCACCGGTTCGATTCCGGTCGCGGGCTCCAGAGAGTGCAGAAGTGCTGCCGTATTGCTGTGCTGCAGCCGACAGCAGCACTTCGGCACGACAGCACAGCAATACCCATGGAGGAGGATCTATGGCAAAGCCAAAGTTTGAGCGGAAGAAACCGCACGTGAACGTCGGCACGATCGGCCACATCGACCACGGCAAGACCACCCTGACCGCGGCGATCACGGAAGTCTTGTCGCTCAAAGGGATGGCCAAGGCTCGCACCTACGATGAGGTCGCCAAGGCCAGCGAAAAACAAGGCCGTCGCGACCCCACGAAGATCTTGACCATCGCCATCGCGCACGTGGAGTACGAGACGGAGAAGCGCCACTACGCCCATATTGACTGCCCAGGCCACGCTGACTACGTCAAGAACATGATCACCGGCGCGGCCCAGATGGACGGCGCGATTCTCGTCGTAGACGCTTCAGAAGGCCCCATGCCCCAGACGCGCGAGCACGTGCTGCTGGCCCGCCAGGTCAACGTCCCCTATATCGTGGTCTTCCTCAATAAGGTCGATCTCGTCGATGACCCAGAGCTGATCGATCTCGTTGAGGTGGAGATCCGCGACTTACTGAATAAATATAAGTTCCCAGGAGACACCGCGCCGGTCATTCGCGGTTCGGCCTTGGCTGCTTATAAGAACCCCACCGACCCTGAAGCGACCAAGTGCATCTGGGAGCTGATGAAAGCTATTGATGAGTACATTCCAGAGCCGGTCCGCGAGGTGGACAAGCCATTCTTGATGTCGATTGAGGACGTCTTCTCTATTAAGGGGCGCGGCACGGTCGTGACTGGGCGCGTCGAGCGTGGACGGCTCACCCCAGGTCAAGAGGTCGAGATCGTCGGGTTACGCCCAGAATCGCGCAAGACCGTGGCTACCAGCCTCGAGATGTTCAATAAAGTGCTCGATGAAGCTCTACCGGGGGACAACATCGGGGTCTTGCTGCGCGGCATCGAAAAAGACGAGGTCGAGCGCGGTATGGTCTTAGCTGCCCCAGGCTCGATCACGCCGCACACAAAGTTTGAAGCCGAAGTCTACGCCCTCAGCAAAGATGAAGGTGGGCGCCATAGCCCGTTCTTCTCCGGGTATAAGCCCCAGTTCTATTTCCGGACGACCGATGTCACCGGCACGGTGACGCTGCCGCCGGGAGTGGAGATGGTCATGCCTGGAGACAACGTGCGCATCACGGCGGAGCTGATCAGCCATATCGCCATGGAGGAGCAGCTGCGCTTCGCCATTCGTGAGGGTGGGCGCACGGTGGGCGCGGGCGTGGTCACCAAGATCTTAGCGTAAGAGGAGCATAAGACCATGCCTCAGGAGCATGTGACGCTGGCCTGTACGGTCTGTCGTCATCGCAACTATCATACGACGAAGAACCCGAAGAACGTCCGAAATAAATTAGAGCTGAAGAAGTACTGCAAGTGGTGTCGTAAGCACACTGTGCACAAGGAAGTCTAGGCCCGTAGCTCAACTGGTAGAGCAGCCGACTCCAAATCGGCAGGTTGGGGGTTCGAGCCCTCCCGGGCCTGCTTCTCAGAATGTGAGGATAGAACATGCGAGATAGAGTAGCGAATTTCTTTCGTGAAGTGCGCGGGGAATTCCGACGGATCACCTGGCCCAGTCGCGCTGAGATCATTGGCCTGACAGCCTTGGTGATCCTGATCATCGTGGCGCTTTCGATCTATGTAGGGTTGTGGGATTTTATCTTTCAGAAGCTTATAGCGCTCTTGTTGAGGCAATAATATAAATATGAAGCGGTGGTACGCGAT
The DNA here is from genome assembly GCA_938091745.1 of Candidatus Bipolaricaulota bacterium. Lineage (GTDB taxonomy): Bacteria > Bipolaricaulota > Bipolaricaulia > RBG-16-55-9 > DRXL01 > JANXCC01. The sequence goes on along the minus strand of CALLJK010000012.1, from coordinate 64,688 downwards.
CCAGACCTATGCAGGCAGTGAGCTCAAGGTCGCGGAGCTCTTAGAGCAGCGGGTGCGCCAGCTGGGCCTAGAGAAGAAGGTCGCGGCGTTTGAGCTCAATGGGAAGGAAGTGCGCTTCCTAGCGCCTATTGAAGAAGTTATTACTTCAAAGGCGCGGCGGGGGCGCACGGGGGAGTATCGCGTCCCCTATGAGTATGAGCTCAAAGTCGAACCAAATAAGCGCATTCAAAAGGGCGAGGTCATCGCCGTCAAGCCCGCAAAATATATGAGCTTCGATGCGAAAGTGAAACAGATCGAGACACTCCAAAGGGTTATCGTCGAGATGAGCAATCGCAATGAAGAAGAATTTCTTATTCCCCTGGAGAAGCGCATCCGGCGCGACATCCGCACTGGGGAGAAGCTTCCCCCGGGGGTGCCGTTGACAACTGATTCTGATCCGAACTTTCGCGCCCCTGCAGTGAAGACGACTGTTGTCCAGCGCGACCGCGTCAAGCGTGTCCAATTAGAGAGACTAGACACTGGGGAGACCGTGACGTTGCTCGTCCCAGAGAAGTATCTTGTCCGGCTGAAAGAAGGGGTCACGCTCAAGCAGGGGGACATGATCGAGAAGGAGGACAAGATCGAATCTCGGGCTTCAGGGTTGGTGAAGATTAAAGAGTACAAGGACAAGAGAGTCGTGACGGTGCAGTATATTGAGAAGCGCCGGCTCTTCCCTGGGTATATTTTCGCATATATGGATATGGGGCAAGACGTTATGCAATTGACGGAAGGGATCAAGTGTCGGTTTGTGGGCAATCCCCCGTTGCCGTTGAGTGAAGAAGAGATGAAAGTCGTCAAGCGTCGGGCGGGGCTGCTTGAGGCGCCCAAGGCTGTCGGTCCCAAGATCGAGGTCGAATTTGAGGTCGGCGAGGTCGTAGAGATCATTGAAGGGCCGTTTGCCGACTTCACCGGGGCGATTGTCGAACTAGACAAGGAGCGCGAGATCGCCACGGTGGTCGTCAAGATCTTTGGGCGCGAGACCCGCGTCGACTTGCCCTTTGAGAGCATTCAGAAGATTTGAGGAGCGTGACAGACGATGGCTGCCAAGAAGCAAGTCGTGGCTCTGGTGAAGCTGCAATTGCCTGCAGGGCAAGCGACCCCAGCTCCCCCGGTCGGGCCAGCGCTTGCGGAACATAAGATTAACATTGCTGAGTTCTGCAAGCGCTTTAACGATGCGACCAAGAATGAAGAGAAGGGGTTAATTATCCCTGTGCAGATCACGGTCTACGCGGATAAATCGTTTGATTTCATCTTGAAGAAGCCACCGGCAAGCGAGTTGCTCAGGCGGGCTGCCGGCGTCCCCAAGGGGTCTGGCCAGCCCAATACAGTCAAAGTCGGCAAGATCACAGTCGAACAGCTCCGGCGCATCGCTGAAATTAAGATGGCTGATATGAACGTCAACTCTCTCGAGGCAGCGATGAAGACGCTCGCGGGCACAGCGCGCAATATGGGCATCGAGATCGTAGAAAGCTAGGAGAGATTTCTTATGGAGCGCAGCAAACGCTATCTGGCTGTCAGAGAAAAAGTCGACCGCACGAAATTTTATACGGTTGACGAAGCGATCAAGCTGATGAAAGAATGTGCCACAGCGAAATTCGACGAGTCGGCTGATGTGGCTTTTCGTCTCGCGGTCGATCCGAAGAAGAACGAGCATCGCATTCGCGGGACGGTGACACTCCCCCATGGAGTGGGGAAGACCGTCACGGTACTTGCCTTTGCCAAGGGCGAGAAGCTCAAGGAAGCCCAAGAAGCCGGGGCGGACTACGTCGGCGGAGAAGACTTGGTAAAGAAGATCGAAGGGGGCTGGTTGGAGTTTGACCGTGTCGTCGCGACGCCCGATATGATGGGAATCGTCAGCAAGATCGGCAAGATCTTGGGCCCGCGAGGACTGATGCCTAGCCCGAAATCGGGCACGGTCACGCCCGACATCGGCACGGCTATTAAAGAGCTCAAGCGTGGTAAGCTCGAGTTTCGCCTCGACGAATACGGGAATATACACTCATCGTTTGGGCGGTGCTCGTTCAGTGTGGAGCAGCTCAAAGAGAATCTTATAGCTCTCACAGCAGCTCTCTTAGAAGAGAAGCCTGCGGATATTAAGGGGCGTTTGATTAAGTCCGTCACGATCAGCTCGACGCTAGGGCCGGGGATCAAGGTCGACCCCGATGACTTGCAGAAACTGGTCGCGGCCAAGCAGCTCTAATCGCGGGAGGAATGGGTATGCCCACAGCAGAGAAAGAGCAAGCTGTCAGTCTGCTTGAGGAGCGTTTGAGGAGATCAAAAGCCGTTGTCTTTTCGGATTTTCATGGGTTGACGGCCTCTGAGATGGTCGAGTTGCGTCGAGAGCTGCGCAAGTACGGATTAGAATACCGTGTGGTGCAAAATACCCTAGCGCGACTCGCTGCAGAGCGCGTTGGCATCAAAGACACTGATCTGTATCTGCGCGGCCCCACAGGGCTGTGCATCAGCTATGATGACCCGGCATTGGCGTTTAAGATCTCTCAGGCGCTGACGAAGAAATTCGAGAAGTATAAGATCAAAGGCGGCATTATGGAAGGCGTCGTCGTCAGCGCTCAAGAAGCAGAGCAGTTGGCGAGCCTGCCCAGCCGCCAGGAGCTGCTCGCCATGTTAGTCAATACGTTGCAAGCGCCGATTCAACAGTTGGCGAGTGTGCTCAACGCGGTGTTGCGCGATTTTGTCAGCGTCGTAGACGAGATCCGCAAGAAGCGCGAGGGGGAGCAGCCAAAACCCCCAGAATCATAATTAATATTTAGAAATCCTTGAGGAGGGATTCTCCATGGCTGTCAATATCGAAGAGATGGTGGCGACGGTCGAGCAGATGACCGTCAAGGAGCTCTCGGAGCTGGTCAAGGCTCTCGAGGAGAAGTTTGGCGTGAAGGCCTCTGCGGGCGTGCCCATGATGATGGCGCCCATGCCCGGCGCGGCGCCTGGGGCTGGTGGCGCTACGGCGACCGCGGAGAAGACAACGTTCAAAGTTGTCCTCAAGAACGCTGGTCAACAGAAGGTGCAGCTCATCAAAGTGGTCAAGGACATCACGGGCAAGGGGCTCAAAGAGAGCAAGGACTTGGTGGATCACGTGCCCGCTGTCATTAAAGACGGACTCAACGAAGAAGAGGCCAATAAGATCAAAGAACAGTTAGTTGCTGTGGGAGCCGAGGTCGAGATCCAATAGTTTGGGGAGTCTTTCTCACTGAATTTCTAGAGCTGAGCGGGGGCGCGGCCGCGCCCTACGCTCTGCTGTCTCTTTCTCAGTTAGGGTAAAGGAGGGTTATGCGCACACGACGTTTGTGGGGCCGTGTCGGCCATACAATAGAACTCCCCTATTTGTTGCGGGATCAGAAGCGCTCGTATGAGTGGTTTCTCACCGAAGGGATCGCCCAACTCATCCGGGAGATCAGTCCCATCAAGGGCGAGGGGCGTGAGGGGCTCGAGCTTGAGCTCAAAGACCCGCGGCTTGTCCCTCCCCCCTATTCTGAGCAAGATTGCAAGGACAAGAATCTGACCTATGCTGCGACACTGCGCGTCAAGGGCATTCTGAAACAGAACGGCAAAAAAGTCAGAGAAGATGAGCTGTACATCGCTGACATCCCACTCATGACCGCGCGTGGGACGTTCATCATCAATGGTTCGGAGAACGCGTTAGTCAATCATTTGACGCGCTCGCCGGGTGTCTATTTCACGAAAGAAGGGCCCACGGAGTATCGTGCGCAGATCCTCCCTGATTATGGTGCATGGTTGGAGTTCGTGCTCGATACCAAAAAAGAGCGTGTAGTAGCACAATTGGATCGCAAGGGGAACATCCCCCCAACAGTGCTCCTGCGTGCTCTAGGCTACACGACCGCTGATATCTATAAACTCTATTCTGTTGTGTTGAATCCCATTACAACGGAGAAGCTGTCACGATTCGTGGACTGCACGATCACTGAGCCCATCACCAACGGCAAGGTGATCGCGCGCGAGGGAGATCGGTTAACCCCTGATCTCATTGAGCAGATCGTGCGGGCGCAGCCGCCGCGTGTGCATTGTCTCGATCGCTATATTCAGCGCAGCCTTGACGAAGACAAGACGGCTTCTGCCGAAGCCGCTCTCGATCTGATCTATCGGAAGCTCCGCGGCGCTGAACGCCCCACCCAGAAGACCAAACAAGATTTCTTTATTAATCTGTTCTTCAACCCCGAGACGTTCAGCTTGTCGCGGGTAGGGCGGTTTATAGTCAACAAGAAATTGGGCTTGGATCGCCCTGAACACGACACGGTGCTCCACAAAGAAGAGATTGCGCTCACGCTCAAGCGCCTCTTAGAAGTGCCCTACAATCCATTGTTGGTGGACGATAAAGATCATTTAGCGAACAAGCGTGTTGAGACCCCTGGGGAGACGGCATATAACAGACTGCGTGAGGGCTTGCGTCGCATGGCCCGTCTCACTCAAGACCGTCTCAGCAAGTCGACCCTCGAAGAAGAAGAGGAGCCCCTCAGAAATCTCATCAGTGGGCGGATCGTGCAAGCGGCGCTCAATAAGCTCTTTTATGTAGGGCGGCTCTCGCAGTTCCTGGAGCAGACCAATCCCTTGACGGAGCTGACTCATAAACGTCGGCTCTCAGCCCTCGGCGGTGCGATGAAGAAGCGCCGCGCCAGCATCGAAGTGCGCGATGTCCACCCCTCTCACTATGATCGAATCTGCCCGATTGAGACCCCTGAAGGCCAAAACATCGGGCTCATCACGAGCATGGCCACCTATGCTCGGATCAACGACTACGGATTTTTAGAGGCGCCCTATCGCGTCGTCAAGAACGGCAAAGTGACCAATGAGATCAAATATCTCATGGCCGATGAAGAAGAGCACTATAAGATTGCGCCCGCGACCGTCCCGTTAGATAAAGACGGTAAGATCATCCCCAAGGAAGTTGAGATCCGCACGGGGCGTGAGAATATTCGCGTTGTGCCGCGCGAGGAGGTCGACTTTATCGAGGTCTCGCCGTCTGCATTGGTGAGCGTCTCGGCGTCGCTCATCCCGTTCTTAGAGCATGACGACTCCAACCGCGCGCTCATGGGCGCGAACATGCAGCGTCAAGCTGTCCCGTTGCTCAAGCCCCAAGCGCCGTATGTCGGGACGGGGATGGAAGCGAAAGTCGCTCGCGATTCCGGCATGCTCGTCATCGCTGAAGAGGACGGCGTTGTCTCGTATGTGGACGCGCAAAAGATCATCGTGAAATCCGGGCGCAAGGAGCACGTCTATCAGCTCATTACGTTTGATCGCTCCAATCAGGACACGCTTGTCCATCAGCGCCCGATTGTCAGTGTGGGGCAGAAAGTCAAGAAAGGCGAAGTCCTCGCCGATGGGCCTGCGACCGATCATGGCGAGCTGGCGCTGGGAACCAATGTCTTAGTCTGTTTCTTGCCCTTTGAGGGCTATAACTACGAAGATGCTATCGTCATCAGCGAGCGCTTAGTCAGGGAAGACATCTTGGATTCGATTCACATCCAAGAGTACGAAGTTCGCGCTGAAGAGACCAAGCTCGGCCCCGAAGAGATCACTGACGATATCCCTGATCTCAGCAAAGAAGAGCTGAGAAATCTCGACGAAGACGGGGTCGTGCGTGTGGGGACGGAAGTGAAGATGGGCGATATTCTTGTGGGGAAGATCACGCCACGCGGCGAGACCGAGCCCACCCCTGAAGAGCGCATCTTTAAGTCTATCTTCGGCGAGCGCTCGCGCAACGTGCGCAATACGTCATTGCGATTGCCGCCCACGACCGAAGGGGGCAAGGTCATTCGGGTGAAAAAATTCTCGCGTGACAAGGGCGACGAACTCGAGCCTGGCGTCAATCAATTAGTCAAGGTGTACATCGCCCAGCGCAAGAAGATCTCTATCGCCGATAAGCTTGCAGGGCGCCACGGCAACAAGGGCGTCATCGCGAAGATTCTCCCTGTAGAAGATATGCCCTATCTGCCTGATGGCACCCCAGTCGATATGATTCTCAATCCCTTGGGGGTGCCGTCGCGCATGAACTTGGGGCAAGTCTTTGAAGCGCATCTGGGATGGCTAGCCCATTTGAAGGGCGAATATATGGCCTCACCAGTCTTCGATGGCGCTCCTGAAGATCGCATTTTAACAGAGCTCTATCAAGAGCGAGCCAAGCATGGCCTCGCTGATGGCGATGACCCCACATATCCTGTGGGCAAGGTTATTTTGCGCGATGGCCGCACCGGTGAGCCGTTCGAGCACCCCGTTACTGTCGGCTATATGTATATGCTCAAGCTCGAGCATATCGCCAACGAGAAGATCCACGCACGATCCGTGGGGCCGTATAGCTTAATTACGCAGCAACCGTTGGGGGGCAAGGCGCAGATGGGCGGCCAGCGATTAGGCGAGATGGAGGTCTGGGCGTTAGAAGCCTACGGCGCAGCCGCAACGCTCCAAGAGATGCTCACCCTCAAGAGCGACGACACCCGTGGGCGCGTCCAGCTCTATAAAGCGATCTTCAAGGGCGAAGAGTTCCCCAAGCCGGGGCTGCCAGAGTCTTTTAAAGTCCTCGTGAAAGAGCTGAAGAGCTTAGGCTTAAGCATCCGAGCTTACGATGACAAAGATCACGAGATCGACCTAGACTGACTATGGAGACCGAGCGTTCGGCCGGCGTGATCGTCTTTCGGGACGGCCCTGCCGGCCGCGAGTATTTACTGTTACGCAGTGCCAGTGGCGGGCATTGGGGCTTTCCCAAAGGGCGCGTGGAGCTCGACGAGGATGAGAGAGTAGCAGCCCTCCGGGAACTCCATGAAGAAGCCGGGATCGATGTAGAAATCCTGCCCGGTTTCCGTGAGACGATTCGTTACGAGTTCACGCGAGGGTCAAGGAGCTTCTCTAAAGAGGTCATCTATTTTTTAGGGCGAGCGCAGTCGTTTGATGTGAAGCTCTCGGGGGAGCATTTGGATTATCTGTGGGCATCCTATGAGCGCACGCGCCAACGCCTCAGCTACGAAAACGCTCAAGAACTCCTAGACAAAGCTGAAAGATTTCTCAACGGCCTAGCAAATGCTTGATAGCCACGCGCAGCTCTTCGGGGAAGCAAAGGCGATCTTGGCTGAACGTCTTATTGCGCAGCGCACCTATGACGTCCGAAGCGTGAGCAAGTTCGATCAGCTCTCCTGCGTTGTTGACCAAAAAGATATTCTCTCCGACCTCGCCACTGGTCCATAGATATCGATCTGTATAGGGGTCATCGCTAGCTCGGTCGAGAATTAAATAATACTCTGGGTCGAAGCCGGCGTGAGCGGTGAGCTCACGCAACTGAGCTGACCATGCTGTGAATTCTTCTAGGGGCATATCGAGGGTCTTGAAGAGCCGGCGCTGCCAAAACCGACTAGTGAGATCAGCAAGGATATGATCGTCGCTCTCTCGCCATGCCTGCAATGCTGCTAGCACCGTGGTGTCATCCAAGTGTAGGTGATCTTCGATAGAGAGGATGCGGGGGGCCGTAAGCAGTTTTCTCAATGGAGCAGGCGCAGGAAGGTCGTGCCCGGTGCGGAGAAGCTCTGATGCTCTCTGAAGAATCTTGCGCACCATAACGTCGGTGGCGCGGGCCGTCTTGTGATGGTAGACCTGTTGATACATATAGTAGCGTGCAAGCACATACCCTTCGGCAGCGTGCAGCCCTTTCCGTAAGTCAATAGCTAACTCCCAATCGTCGCGCTGCTCAACCAAGCGCAGACTGTGTATAAGCCAGTTCACATCGAAGTACCCGTAGGTGACTCCTGTACACAGACTATCTCGGAGGAGATACTCCATACGATCCACGTCGAGTTGACTGGAGAGCAACTTCACGGCAAACGCGGGCTGGAAGGTCCTCTGAAAGAGCCGGATCATCTGCTTGGGGTAGTTCGGGTTCGCTCTGGCTAAGACGGCGTGCACAGGGCTTTGGGGATCGCTGATGATGCGCACGGTCCAGTCTTCGTGGGGGATGCGCGTGAACTCTTCTAACAGATGTGAGAACGGCAGATGCCCTAAGTCGTGCAAGAGGGCTGCAGCAAGCAGCAGCTCACGGTGCTCTTCGAGTATCTGTTGGAGAGTTGGAGGAGGATTTAATTCGTGGAAGTGCTCCAAGACACGCTTCATCAAAAACGCTGTTCCCAGGGCGTGGGAGAAGCGCGTATGGGTTGCGCCAGGGTAGACGAGCGAGGTGACTCCTAACTGGCGGATGTTGCGCAATCGTTGAAACTGCGGGGTATCAATGAGTTCTAAGACTAAAGCGTCGCGCTCTTTGTCGAAGCCGATCAGATTGTGCACGGGGTCACGGAAGACCTTGTCCATAAAAATATTCTAGACGAACAACAGAAAAAAGACAAAAGATCGCTGCTGCTTGGCTGTATAGCCATTTCTTGTTATACTACAGCCTATAAGCCAAATTTCTGACTAGAGAAGGGATCTCTATGATGCTTACGCAAAAGGTCGCTGAAAATCTCTATATTCTCGACACAGGGATGTTCGGACTAGACCGCTACGACGGGGTCTATATTCTCAAAGCCCCACGAGTAGCTATCATCGAGACGGGCCTTTCGCACACATTAGAAAAGATCCTCGCAGCGCTCGATGAGCTAGGCATCCGTCGCGAGGACGTCGCGTATCTCATGCCCACGCACGTCCATCTTGACCATGCTGGGGGTACAGGGCACTTGGCCGAAGCTTGTCCCAATGCGAAAGTGATCGTGCACGAGCAGGGAGCACCGCACTTGATAGACCCGACAAAGCTCTTGGAGAGCGTGCAGCGGGCCGTCGGCCCGATGTTCCCGTTCTATGGCACAATCAGGCCCACACCCAAGGAGAGAGTGCTTCCCGTGCGTGGCGGCGAGGTCTTTAATCTCGGGGGCGGCTATGAGATCGAGGTGGTCGCGGCGCCGGGACACGCGCCGCACCAAGTTTGTTTTTTTGAACGCAAGCTGCGCGGGCTTTTCACAGCTGACGCTGCGGGGATCTATCGGCCCTGGGGGGCAGGACTGCTGCCGACCACGCCCCCGCCAGCATTTCACTTAGAGCAAGCCCTGGAGACGCTCGCTCGACTCAAATCCTTCCAGCCCACGCTCTTGCTCTACACCCACTGGGGTGCACACACTGATATAAGTCTTTTAGATCAGTACGCGCAGATGCTCCAGCGTTGGGTTGCCGAGATTGAGCAGACAAAAAAAGCTCTTCGCGACGACCACGCTGTAAAAGAGCACTTTGTGCGAAAAGAGACCCCGTTACTCAAAGATCACTATCCAGAGCCGATCTTGCGCGGCGAGATCGAGATGAACGTCCAGGGTATACTGCTCTACTTGCGCAAAGTGCGTGGGATTACTTAGAAGAGATCTTTGGCGCGCAGCGCCGGCGCAGAAAAGAGTAGAAACTCTAAGCGTTCCTCGCCAACACGCTCGATGATCCGAGTCTCAACGTTGGGCAAGATCACGATTTGCCCAGCGATGGCATCAAGAATCTGTCCGCCAACGGTGATGCGCGCCTGCCCTTGACGGATATAGAGAAAATGTGGGGAGCGCTCTCTCAGCTGGACGCGCTCGGTCACACGCACCAGAGCGACAGACCCGACATCGCTCTTAGCTAAGTATGTCCACTCGAACAAAGAACTCCCTCGGGAAAGTTCTTTGTTCTCCAACAGCGCTATGTTCAGCAACTGGGGCCGTATATCGGACTCGTCGGTGGGTAAGGGTTGAGGGCGCAACGACGAGGGGTCTCCCGGGGGAAAGACATCACCGATAAGGACTTGGACTTCGTCGAGCCCATTGGGAGCTGGGGCGTAAAAACTTAAAATTTCTAGGGGTTCAGGGCTTGTAACACGCAATCCCAGGGCCGTCCGCCGCGGGACCACTAAGAACGAGTCTCGTTGCACTTCGATGTCACGATTCTTGAGAAACCCTGCGGCCTTCCCGCCCAAGATATAGCTAAACTCATGCGCGCTCTCACGGAAGTACGGCACGACTCTCGTGAGAAATTGGCGATACTCGAGTTTCCCAGCGGGCGTGCGCGCGAGCGTGATACGGCTCTCGGCGATATCTTCCAACGATAGCACAGCGGGCTTCAGCTGCTGCGGGGTGCTCAGCCAGATATACCCAAATATCCCCACAAAGACGGCTACTCCAATCCAGATCCACCATCGTAGGTCCATTGTGTTAGCCTCCTTAGGGTCTTATTTAAGCAACTGCATGGGCTGCGCGCAACTATCGTGTTGCGCAGCATGGTCTGAGCTGTTATATATGAAGCTATGTACAGGCGTTCGCGCAGGAGACTGAGACAGGTGGCGATCCTAACAGCGCTCTTTGTCGTGACGATGGCCTCGTCGGTCAATATCTATTTTGTTCGGGTGCAAGCGGCGTTTGACGGGCCAGGGGTCAATCTCTATCTGTTGGGGAATTTTTGGCACGTTGCCCTAGGGATAGACGAGTTCGACGCACACGGGAATTTTGTGGGGATCACGGTCTATGCCTTTGGAGCGGCCGAGCACTACCGGAAAAAATACGTCAACCCTGAGCGCTATCAGGGTCTCGAAAGAGTATTTTACTATGTGCGGCTAGTCTTCACGCAGCAGCCTGGCAGCATCATCGCATGGGAGGTTCTCAAAGAGCCGGGGATGACCTTGGAAAAATTTCTCGCATCGCCGGACTTGCGTCTTATCATTAGAGTGCACCCGGAGCAAGCCGAGCGCATCCGTCGGCTCGTTGAGCACTACACGTCACTCTTGGAGCCTGACCCGATCTTGAGCAGGCGGTGGCGGCGGGCGTGGTACGGCGAGGCTCTGCCGTACAGTCTCTTGGGGTTCAACTGCGCGACGTTCGTCGCTCGATTGCTTTTCGAGGGCGAGGTCTACACGCGCGCTAATCTCGTCTCCGAGAGAGTGATCCCCAAAGAGTGGCGGCTGCCGTCGAACTTGATCAAAAACTATCTGAACTCGGACGTGCTCAGCCTGCACTAGACGCGCAATTTGAGTATACTCATGCCTAGGAGGACGAGACGATGTTTGTGCGCATGTGGATGACCACCGACGTCATCACAGTTCCGCCGGAGACGCCGATCCTCGAAGCCCAAGAGATCATGAAGAAACACGGCGTGCGTCGTCTTCCCGTCGTCAATAAGCGAGGTAAGCTTCTAGGGATCGTCACCAAGAGCGATATCTTAGAAGCCAGCCCTTCCGATGCGACAACACTGAGCATCTGGGAGCTGAATTATCTGTTAGCCCGCACGACTGTTGAGCAGATCATGGTCAAGGCTGACGATCTGATCACAGTTAGTCCTAACGACCCCCTCGAGCGGGCCGCCCTGCTCATGCGCAAACATAAAGTTGGAGGTCTGCCCGTCGTCGAGGGCAGCCATCTCGTTGGGATCATAACAGAATCCGATATCTTTGAAGTGCTGCTCAAGCTCTTAGGAGTGCATCAGAAGGGCACGCGGCTGACCCTCGAGTTAGAAGACCGTCCAGGGGCGCTCGCAGAAGCTCTCGATGTCTTGCGAGCACATGATGTCAACGTGCGCAGCATCGTCACGTGTGACGAGTGTCGCACGACCCCTGACACCGGGGTCTTCGTCATCAAGATAGACAGCTACGACTGGCGTCAGATCGTGAAAGACCTTAAAGACAAGAAGATCAAGGTGCTTGACGCGCGACACGTCAGCGCTGAGGGGGAGTAGCCATGGCTAAAAGAGCGAGGAAGCCGGGGCCCGTAGTTGTTGGGGCTCCACTGACAGGCCGCGAGACCACTCATGAAGTGATCGAGACAGCGTTCCAGGCATTTGTAGGGCGGGAGCTGCGCACGGCCTATCAGATCATCAGACGGATGATTCTCGAAGACCACACGATCGTGCTCGCGCTTTCGGGGGCCATGACCCCAGCAAGCCTCCATACGACCTGTCTCATCCCACTCATCAAATCCGGAATTATAGATATCTTAGTGACGACAGGCGCGAATATCTATCACGACTTGCAGCGAGCGATAGACGGGGAATTTTTCGCAGTAGACCCCAATATCGGGGATATTCGCTTGCGCCGGAGCGGGTTGACGCGCATCTATGACTTAGTCTTCCCTGAAGACGATCTCTATCGCACGGACAAGTTCGTGCAAAAGTTACTGACTCAGAAAGCGTTTCAGCGGCGCATGACCACCCCAGAGTTTCACGATCTGTTGGGTTCTCATGCTGCGAAGCTCTTGAGGAAAAAAGCGTGCGACAGCTCGCTCACCGTGCAGGCCCATCGGGCTCGGGTGCCGATCTTCTGCGGCGCTCCCCAAGACGGCTCGATCTATCTCAACGTCGCGTACTTGAAGCGCAAGCTCGGTGAGAAGTTTCAGTTTGGGATTGACATAGAGACAGACATTCACGAGTTTGGAGCGTATCATTGGCTGGCCAAGCACCGCTGGTCGAAGAAGCTCAGCATTATTATTTTAGGAGGCGGGGTGCCAAAAAATTACAGTCTGCAGCCGGAGCCGTATCTCTCGCAAATTTGCGGACTCGAGACGGAGGGCTACGACTGTGACGTGCAGATCTGCGATGCCCACGTGCAAAACGGCGGTCTCAGCTCGTGCACTGCTGGGGAAGCGCACACGTGGGGTAAAGTTTCTGCAGAATTTCAGAAGAACTCTCAGTACGTCTTCGCTGATGTCACTTCCGTCTTCCCGTTCATGGTGCACGCGCTCTTACAGGAGGGCCTAAAGAAGGCGCCGCGCCGGTTGCTCGACCGGCGCGACGAGGCGTTAGAGCTCTTAGATCAAGCGCTAGGGCTTTAGGGCTTTGCCCCTGTGCGCTGCGGATTTTGACGGAACATGGGCCAGGGGCTCTGCGCGGGGCCGGCTTCTCCTCGAATCTTGTACAGATGCCCATCGCGCGAAGCGATACAGATCGTCCCATCGTTCAAGATCAGCGGAGATGAGCGCACTTCCCCGTCGGTCTTGAAGCTCCAGCGCAATGTGCCGTCAGCGTTAATTGCATAGAGATTTCCGTCATCTGAGCCGATATAGATGACGCCATCGGCAGCAATCGCGGGCGACGAATAGATTGGCCCTTCGGTCTGGAATCGCCATTTCTCTTGACCATCGGGCTTAACAGCGTAGAGCCGTCCATCGAGCGAACCAACATAGATTGTCCCATCAACTCCGATAGCCGGAGACGAAACGATTCTATCGTTCGTTTGGAAGCGCCATTTTTCTTTGCCATCAGAGGCGAGCGCGTAGAGATTCCCGTCGTCTGCGCCGATATAGATCGTGCCGTCTTCACCGATAGCCGGCGAGCTCTGAATAGAATCTCCAGCACGGAAGCGCCACTGACGATAGAATCCGTCGAGATTCACAGCGTAGACGCGCCGGTCGAGCGCGCCGACATAGAGCATCTTAGCCCTGAGAGCGGGGCTGGAGACGACCCCGCCCTCAACGTCGACAGGGCGTCCCTTCATCGTTCCGTTGGGCTGCACCGCGTAGACTTTTGCACTCTCTGAGGGTTGACTCCCAGAACCGACGTAGATCGTTCCATCAGGGCCAAGAGCTGGGCTGCTGCGAATGGGCAGATTAACTGTGAAGCGCCATTTCTCTTTGCCGTCGGGCGTGATCGCGTAGAGATTGCCGTCGTCCGCACCAAAATAGATCGTCTTATCTTTCGCGATAGCAACTGATGCCGAGAGAATAGCCCCACCAGCTTTGAATGTCCATTGCATCTGGCCGTTGGGGCTGAGCGCATATAAAGACTGATCAGCCCCAAAGAGATAGATCGTGCCATCGGGCCCCAAAGCGGGGCTGGAGTCCGTCGGTCCAATAGAAGTCTTCCAGAGCAGAGTTCCGCTTGCTGGGGTCAGCTCTAGCCCAAAGCGCACCCATTGCGGGCTGTTCTCAGCCCCAGGGGCACGGATCATAATGAGGGCACGATAGCGTCCAGCACTCAACGCGGTGTTGTCGGCTTTGACTGTCACACGCACAGACTCTCCCGCGGCGAGCTCGCCGGTATCGGGAGTAACAGTGAGCCAGGTCGCATCAGCGAGCGCTGTCCACGAGAGTGCCCCGCTCCCAGTGTTGGCGATCTCAATCTCTTGTGCGGGAATCTCACCCACGCCGACCATCCCTGTTGCGCTCAAGCTCTCTGGCGTAACGCGCAAGATCGCGACGGGTACGGCTTCAAACGAGAACTCGATGGGCTGACTTGTCTGGCCCGCTTCATCTGTGAGCGTCACCGAGAGCGCGGCGGTCTGTGCTGTTGCCGTCGCGATCTCGAACGAGAAGGCCCCTTCTTTTTGGCCCTTGACGTTCGGAGTGACTTCGAAGCTTTGGAAGTCCGTCGCGTTGATAACAGTAAAGCTCGCTTTCGCGAGATCGCCGTCGGGGTCACGGAAGCCGACAAAGCCTGTGACGGGCTTGCCCGTCGCGCGGATTTGCGCTGGGAAGTCTATGAAGAGAATCTCTGGCGGGCTTTGCTGAGCAGTGCGTCGCGCCAGAGCGAGGGCGGGTTTTATCGTGAGCAGCACCCAGATGCGCGCGAGCTTATGTCCATCAGAAAAGACCGCAATTAAGAACGCAAACTCTCCCGAAGCATTAGGGCTGCCGAAGATCGAGCCTGTGCTGGGCGAGAGCTGCAAGTTCAGATTGCTGAGCGCCTGGCTTGTGCGATCTCCGACAGTGACATTGGGCTCTTCGACGAAGCGCACGCCTACGGGCAGAACGCCTCTGATCTCACTGGGGATTGCTATGTAGCTGAACGCCCCTTGTCGGGCTTCGGCAGTGAACTCATAGAACGTCAATTCAGCTGCACCAGTGGCGCAAGACTCGTTAGAATAATCTGACTGTCCCGAGGACGTGAACGCCCGCACCCGATAGCAATAGGGTGTCTCGGGCAGGACGTTTGTGTCGGTAAACTTTGTCGTATCGGCAGGGAGCCGAGCGATCTCACTGAACTCCGGGTCGAGCGCGAAGCGCCGCTCCAGCGAGAACCCTGCTTCGTTGTTGGCTTGGTCTTTCCAAGTCACGCTGATCTCGCGTGGGCCACTTCCCAAAGCGACAAGATCTGTTGGCGCGTTGGGGATGATGACGACCTCTCCAAGCACGAGCTGGCCCGCGCCCCAGTCGTTATCTTTCCCCCGAGGGCCGCGGTCTTCCGCGCGTTTTTCTAGAAATTCTTGGATCTGTTGCGGCGTAAACTTTGGGAAGATCTGTTTGACCAGCGCGGCTGCGCCCGCGACATGCGGTGCCGACGATGACGTGCCAGGGAAGCCGGAGTTCTGTCCAGAGCCATCGCCTGTGTATTTCCCATACGTGGCGGTCGAGACGTGCGACGGCGCGGTGATGTCAGGCTTGACTCGGTTGTCTTTAGTCGGGCCGCGACTACTGTAGACTAAGAGACTTGTCTCTGGGCAGAGGGTGCTGGGGCAGCGATCTGGAGCGTGATGGAACGCTCCGACGGTCATGGCGTTCGGCGAGATCGCCGGCTCGAAGATCGAAACACTGCCGCGCGAGACTCGGTATTCGATTGTATGGCACTTTAAGCAATCTGCAATAGCGATATCGAGCCGGGCAGGAGGCGCTGCGGCGCGCTTCTTAATGACCCGCAGCCCAATGTAATCATGGCGCCCCACAAACCCTAAATTTAAAGTGAAGACCATGTAGAGCCCGCCCTTCACAGGGATTCCGGGTTTCCAGACCCAATCGGCGCGACGCCGCAGTTGCGGCTGAGACTCGAAGACGAACTCCAAATCATAGTCGTCAGCGGCTCCACTACATGGGGCATCCCAGCTCAAGAACGCCCCTACTGCTGCGGCCGCAGCAATGTTCTCTATATTGACAAACTCGACCTCGATGCTGAGGGTCTCATCAATGCTGGAGAACTCATGGGCGTCATTGTTATTTCGATCAGCGAAGGTGCCTTCCCAGTGGCTATCGCCCAGATTGTTGGCGCTGGTCACCCAGGTGACTCCTGCTTCGCGAGCTTTCTTAATGTGAGGCTCAAACAACCCCGGCCCGCGAAAACATCCTGACGCGTAGCCCCCTGATGTGTTGATCACATCGACTTTCTGATCAATCATCCAGTCGATAGCTTGGCGGAACTCCACATCGGTATCAAACGCTGCAAGATGGAGATGTATTCCCGGCGCGATGTCGGTGATGATCTCGCTCACTGCGACGCCGTGCTTGCCGGGGAACTCTGGGTCGGTCATTTGTCCATCGCGACGGAAAGATTTAGCTGTCACGCGCTCGCGTGGAGGGAGCTCTCGCCCTAAGAGTCGTTCGTAGCCATAGAAATCCGGGTCAATGACGCCTACTTTGACCCCTCGGCCGTCCACGCCGGCCTTGTGCCACGTCGGAGCTCCAATGAGCTTCTGTCCCTCGCTCACGGTCGTCCCTTGGGATAGGACGGGTCGGACGGGAAGCCGCACAAACTGCACTTCTTTCAGATCAGCGAGCTGCTGAATATTTCTTATGGGCATCAGGGCTTGAATCTGAGAACCGTAGCTCAGCTCGATCCTTCCCCCGGTGCGCTCGACGGCCGCGGCGATCTTGCTGAGCGCACTTTCGGATTCAGTCTCGATGATCACGCGAATGCGATCCCCTTGGCGATGTAAGCCATATACCGAAGAGATTGCTTGATGGAAGGCATCAGTCACAAAGAGCGGTTGTGGTGCGCGATAGTCTGAGATCAAGTCCTCCAAAGCGTTCGCAATCTTCGGATGATCAAAGTCTCTCGCTTGAGGCCATACCTCCCATTCTTGAGCAACGGCTGCAAACCCGTTCGCAAGACAAAGCATCAGGAGAAGAGCGCAACTCTTCTGAAGCATAATGCCTCCTTCGTTATTGGGGTGGTTGTGCTTATTCTTATCACAAAACGTCCCAAAAGTCAAGAGGGTCCGGTTTGACAACGGCACGCTATCTATGCTATAGATAATGCATAATTAGTCAGGAGGTGACATGAATGGTGGAGCTCTTGACAGCATTGGGGAACTTTTTGATCGCTGTAGGGATCACGATCTTGCTGATTCGCATTGGGGGCTACTTCGAGGGTATGTGAGGCGCTTTGAGATAGAAGCTGATGAACTCATCGAGGAGCCCGTGGGCGAGCGTGATCTCGTCCTCGCTGAGCGCGAGTCGGTCGAGCTTGCTCCAACTTAGCCCTAAGATCATTTTTAAGTTTTGCGCTAGGCGTGGGCTGAGTTGGGTGTCACCTGCTTGATGACATTCTGCACACACAAAGCCCCCACTCTGAGGAGAGAACCAAAATTCGTCTATGAGCCTATGTCTTCCGCGTGCGCAACTGCTCATGCGCGGGGCAATCCCCAGCGCGCGCATCAGCTTGAGCTTGACTGCGACCCCAACCAGATCAAGATTCTGAAGAGACCCTAACTCGCTCAAAAAATCGCGCAAGAACTCGAAGACCGCCCGGTCCGGATGGTGCTCTTCGACGAGCTGATTAAGTAAGTGCGCCGTCTGCAACGCGAGCACAAGGCGCTCGTAATCGTTCTTGATCGCGCGATAGTCTTCGATAATACTCGCTTCTTTGAGTAATTTCAGATTGTCGGCGTCGTAGAAGACCAACTCGCTTAAAGTCAAAAGATCTAACGCTGCGCCGAATTTGCTCTCGGTGCGCCGAGCCCCTTTGGCGATGAGCGAGATCTTCCCGTACTCACGAGACAGTACAGTGAGAATGAGATCGCTCTCGCGAAATTTGATCGCGCGCAAGATAAAGCCCAGGGTCTTGAGAATCATGCTCGGAAGACCTCTCGTCGTTGCGTCACTCTCTCTAATCGTTCAGGCACGACACGTACGCCCAGCCCTAGTCCTGTTGGCACTGTGATTGTGCCGTCGCGCTCCAGCACAAACGGCGGTTCTATTATATCTTCGCGCCAATAGCGCGCGCTCGCTGAAATGTCATTGGGGAGCACAAATCCGGGTAGGCTCGCCAGCGCGATATTAGCCGCCCGTCCGATCCCGGTTTCCAACATTCCGCCGCACCAGACGGGCACGCCCCGGCTTAAACAAAGATCGTGGATTCTTTTCGCGTTCAACAGCCCGCCCACACGCCCCGGCTTAATATTGATGATCTTGCACGCCCCAGTATCAAGAGCTTTTCTCGCGTCGTCAGGGGTTTTGATGCTCTCGTCAAGACAGATCGGGGTCTGCAGCTCTCTCTGCAAGATCGAGTGATCGATCAGGTCGTCATAGTCCAACGGCTGCTCGAGCATCAGTAGATTGAACTCGTCGAACTGCTTGAGATGCGAAAGATCAGCTACTGTGTACGCTGCATTCGCATCGGCCATAAGAGCTATATCTGGAAAGCGTTGGCGTACAGCGCGCAAGACGTTGATGTCCCAGCCGGGCTTCACCTTGAGCTTGATGCGCTTATACCCCTGAGCACGACGCTGCTCGATCACGCGGAGTAACGTCGGGATGTCTTGCTGAATCCCGATGGAGATGCCGCTCTCGATGCGGTCTTTCGTGCCGCCGAGCAGCTTCGCTAACGAGACGTTTTGAGCGTGCGCGAGCAGGTCCCAGAACGCCGCTTCGAGCCCAGCTTTCGCCATCGGGTGCCCGCGGATGGGCTTGAGCTTTGCTTGCAGCTCCTCCGCAGAAGAGATATCTTGGCCGAGCACCGCTGGGATGCAGAAGTCTTTTAAGATATGCCAAGCCGTCTCAATAGTCTCATAAGAGTACCATGGCCCCGCGCCGGCAACGCACTCGCCGTAGCCGGCCAAGCCGTCACTGTATATTGTAACGATGATGCACGGGCGCACGGTCTCGCGCCAGCCGCTCGTCTCAAACGGCTCGACCAGCTCCATCTCAATATAACGTAACTCGATGGCTTCGAGTTTCATGAGCTTCACGATAGGGCTCAGAGCTTATTATGCTTTTTCCCTCATTAAAGCAAATCTCAAAGTGCTCAAACACGTCAGCGCGTCCTAAGAGATTGAACCCAATCCCTAGCTTCTCAGAAAACCCCACGCGTGCTGTGAACCGCTCTGATCCAAGCTGAAGGTCTAATAAGTGAAGGTAAACAGGAATGAAGCCGCCATCTCCTACTTGGAGATGAACAAGCTGACCCGCACGATAGTCGAACCCTATCCCCTCGGCCATGCTCGCATGGAGCACCGTGTACGCTGCTCCAGAATCTACATAAAGCTCTACAGGGTACCATCGTTCAGCGATCTTGATACCAACAGGAATCAAAGGGAGTGGCTGGCCTCTAAAGCTCTTATAGCGAAACGTGATAGGCATGACTAGCAATTAAGATCGAATGAATGTCTTCAAGACGAGGCACGCGAAAGACCAACGGCATGTGATCTATCCCTCGTTCACGGAGTTGACGATAGACTTCAGCTTCAGAATCGCCGACGGCTATAATCACCCCCTGATGGACAGCGATCACCCGTCCCGCATAAAGCTCTATCAACTCATCTAAGTGATCCGCGAGCCATTCGTCATCTACTTGCAATTGTGCAATATCCATAAGTTTTATAATAGCTTAAGAGCTACATCAGGACAACCCTGGGCTATCATGATGAATTGATTAATACTTCCCTCGTTGTCCTCTCCAATAGATAGAACGCGCGCTTGCGTTCCCCCTGCTCGATGACAAGAAAGTCGCTCGCGTAATACCCGTGAGCGAAATAGTGCTCGAAGATCTCGCGCGTCTGGCGGCGCCACTCCTGCACTAAGGGCATGTTCTGCTCGCGCATCCTCTGCCAGTGATAGGGAATCTCTAAGAGCAGCTTTGGCTCAGTGCGCTTGAGTGAATAGTCGCGATTGATTAAAAAACCGTCGCGCTCTTCTGTCTGATTGATGACGGGAAGATCGCTGGCGGTGACGCGTTGCTCTTGCTGCAGTCTCTTCTGCACGCGCGGGCTCGTTATCCACCACTCGACGGTGAGACGATCGGTCTCCAGTCCAGCGTTGAGCCGATCGCGCATATCCCCGTAGAGATTGCGTTCGTATTTGTTGGAGATGACGCCAAGCTTGTGCAGATTAAAATTGGCATTGGGGCTGACTAAGGGGTCGAATGTCCACGTAATGAGCTCGAGCCCTTGGGCAAGCACGGCCTCGCGCTGCTTGAGCTTCAATTCGTATCCGACACCCTGGAAGCGTCGCTCTGGGAGCACCGCGCACATGAGCGAGCAGTGCTTCAGTCTATGATTTTCAATACCGGGGAAGCCGTAGACAAAGCCGATAAGCCTTCCGTCTTCAAACGCGCCCAAGAGCACTCCACCGTTCTTGATCGTCGTTAGGATCAGATGATGGGGCACGACGCTGATATCCTCAAAGCCCCAGATCTCCTTCTGGAGCTGTTCGCAGGCGTGCAGCTCTTCAAGTGTTTGTAACGGCCGGATAGTGATCATACTCGTTGACGAGCCTTCGCGCGCTTACGACGATACATAAATTGATCGGCTTCTTCAAGGACGGCGTCGAGCGAGCGGGGGTTCTGCGGGGACCACGACGATGCTCCTATGCTCATCGAGAGCTGAAGACCTGCAAGGTCACGAGCCCATCGCGCATTGAGATGCTGGAGCTCTTGCTGGAGCCGCGCTAGCACCTGCTCAGCTTGCTCAGCGGTCGTCTGCGGCATGAGAATGATAAACTCGTCCCCGCCATAGCGAAAGAGACTGTCGGTCTTGCGGATGATCTGTCTCAGGAATTGGGCTAAATCTTGAATCACTCGATCTCCCACGAGATGGCCAAACCGATCGTTGATCTCAAAGAAGTCGTCTATATCTACGAAGACAAGCGTGAACGGCTGGCGCGCGCCCATGAGCTGAGTGAGCATCTCATCCAAAGCATGACGGTTATAGACGCCGGTGAGGGCATCACGGCGCGCTTGTTCTATAAGTTTGTGCTGCTGCTCATGGAGAGCGCGTATCTGATAGTTATTGGTGAGGGCCAGGGTTGCCATGTTTACTAACAGGGCGAGCGGCTCCAGCTCCGCGGGTGTAGGCAGACGCCCATCACGCGGTTGGGAGAGCGCAATACGCCCGAAGATCTGATCCCCGGAGCGCAACAACCAATAGAGCATATCATATGGCCCCCACTCAGCACTGGCTTGCGCTTGCGCCACAGCATAGTGACGTAATTGGGGCAGACGTTCAGCAGAGACGTACAGGGCAGTGCCGATGGGCTGCCCTGCTTCGAGAATCTGTTTATCTGAGAGAACCTTGCCCGCAGCACTGTGCTGGCGCAGGAGCTGCTCTTGCTCTGGGGAAAGCCCCACAGTGATATATTCAGCAATAGTCGGTGGCTCCGACTGATCCGGTGAGGTCGGCACAGCGTAGAGCGAGACGCCAATTCTTTCAAACTGGGAGTACCGTGCAAAGGCGTGCGCGATCTCCCTTAAGATCGCCTTCGTATCAGAGCTCTGAAGGATTCGGGTCCCAATAGTGATGAGCTCTCGATAGAGTTTCACGAGAAACTGGGTGCTGGCCTTGCTCGCCTCGTTCATAGAGATTACCCCTCATGGCTCAATAGTTTAGCGATCTCAGCCTCGTCTTCGTTCCAGCCGGGACGAACTTTTACTTGTAAGTCTAGATAGACGTGCTTGCCCAAAAAAGTTTCAATGTCGTGTCGGGCTAAGCGCCCGATCTCCCTGATCATGCGGCCACCGTTTCCAATAATAATGGGCTTTTGCGACTCCCGCGCCACGTAAATGTTGGCGAAGATCTCTACAAGTCCGTCTTCGCGCTCCCCAATGTGCACGACTTCAACTCCCGTAGAATACGGGACTTCTTTATGGGTGAGCTGATAGATCTTCTCTCGGATAAATTCAGCGATCACAAATTCTACAGGGCGGTCTAATTGAGTTTCGTCTTCAAAGTATTTGGGGCCTTCGGGGAGGAGGTCGGCAATCGTATTTGCCGCAAGTCCGAGGTTGATCCCTTGAGTGCAGGAGATGGGGATGATCTCGCGGAAGAGCCCCGTCTGCTGATAGGCCGTCCTTGTCTCTTCGAGCTGCTCTTTGGAAGCGAGATCGATTTTATTAATCAAGAGCACGATAGGATTTTTGAAATCTCTGAGGCGCTCAAAGACCCTTTCGTCGTATTCGTGGAGCTTGCCCCACGGCTCAGTCATATAGACCAAGACGTCGAGGCCATCGAGGGCGGCATAGGCTTGCTTCAAAAGATAGCTGCTGAGCTTGTCCACAGGCTGGTGGAGTCCTGGCGTGTCGACAAAGATGATTTGAGCGCCCGGTAGCGTGAGCACACACCGGATGCGATGGCGCGTGGACTGGCGCTTCTCCGAGACGATTAAGAGCTTCTTGCCCATCAGGGCATTGATGAAGCTCGATTTGCCGACGTTGGCTTGGCCCAGGACCCCGACAAACCCTGATTTAAACCCCATTGAGCCAATTTCCCTCCTGAACTATCTGGATCGCTCGGTGAATATCATACTGCAAGAGACGGTCTCTTTCCAACAGGGGGATCTGCTGGGCAAGACGCTCATAGAGGGTGCGGGTGCGCGGGGCCATCTGAGAAGGATCGCGGAAGCTGAGGGCTTGGCGGACAGTCAAGAGTTCTATGGCTAAGATAATCTCGACGTTTTGAACGATCTGCAAGGCTTTATACGCCGACGTCGTGGCCATACTGTTGTGGTCTTCTTTGCCTCCCGAGGTGGGGATGGAGTCGACGCTTGCTGGGTGCGCGAGCACTTTGTTTTCGGCGACGAGAGCTGCGGCGGTATACTGGGGGACCATCAGGCCCGAATTGAGCCCGCTCTCTGAGACTAAGAACTTGGGGAGATCAGGTGCTTCAAGCAGGAGTGCAATGCGGCGCTCGGAGAAATTCCCGATCTCGGCGACGGCTTGGCCTAAGAGTTCACAGCAGAACGCGAGAATCTGCCCGTGAAAGTTCCCCCCAGATAATACTTCTTGAGTCTCGGCAAAGACGAGCGGGTTGTCGGTTGCGGAGTTCATCTCGATCTCGAACTTTTCAGCGATAAAATCGAGCACATCTGCCGAAGCGCCGAGCACTTGGGGAATGCACCGAATCGTGTAGTTGTCTTGCACATCGTCGGTACAGCTGTTAGTAAGCTCGCTTCCTTTGAGCCAAGCGCGCATCGTTTCGGCAACGCGTGCTTGCCCAGGATGCGGGCGCGCTTGATGAAGACGTTCATCGAACGCTGCGGTATGCCCGCGCAGGGCTTCGACGGCGAGCGCGCTGATCGCTTGGGCTTGGGTTAAGAGATTCTGGGCGCGCACGAGCGCGACAAACCCCAACGCTAAAGTAATTTGTGTCCCGTTGATGAGCGCTAGCCCTTCTTTGGGGGCTAACTGTAATGATTCCAGCCCAAGCTCGCGCAGTAGCTCTCCCCCAGGGAGAATTTTCTTGTTAAGCTTCGCTTGGCCCTCGCCGATCAAGAGCAGAGCCAGATGGGCTAAGGGTGCCAAATCCCCGCTGGAGCCGACTGAACCCTTCGCTGGGATAATGGGCACAACCCCGCGATTGAGAAACTCTTTGAGATATTCGACGATTTCGAGGCGCACGCCGGAGCGCCCTTGTAAAAGAGAATTCAAGCGAAAGAGCAGGGCAGCTCGTGCGACGTCATCGGGGAGCGGCTCGCCCACGCCGACGGCATGGCTCTTTAAGAGATTCTCTTGGAGCAGCGAGAGTTTTTCGGCCGAGATCGTGTGAGTGCTGAGCTTGCCAAAGCCTGTGTTGATCCCATAGACTCTTTGATTTTTCGTGACGATCTGCTCAATGACAGCGCGAGCGGCGCGCACGCGCTCCAGGGCTCTTGGCGCCAGAGAGATCTTTTCGTTGCCAAAGACGATCTTCTGCGCAGATTCAAGAGTTAAAGAATGTCCATCAAGCTCGATCATGCGTCTCTCAGTATACTGACTGAGAGACTTCATGTAAAATTGACCGTGATTCACATGTTTACTGAAGACTTCTACGTCATCTGCGATAACATTCGGAGTACGTTCAACGTTGGCGCGATCTTTCGCACTGCCGACGCTGCGGGCATCACAAAGATCTATTTGTGCGGCTACACGCCCACGCCGCCGCGCTACGAGATCGAAAAAGTAGCTCTAGGAGCGGAAAAGACTGTCCCGTGGGAGCATGTCTCCCAGACCTGGCGCTTGCTCGGGCGCTTAAAAGCTCAGGGCGTCCAGATCGTCGCCTTGGAGAACAATATCGAGTTCCCGACGATAGATTATCGCAACTTCATCCCTCAATTCCCCATTGCTCTGGTGCTGGGCAACGAAGTCACCGGGCTTTCTCCGGCGCTCTTAAAACGCGCCGATGCGATCATCACCCTGCCCATGTACGGTAAGAAAGAATCGCTCAACGTCGCGGTGGCGTTCGGGATCGCCGCATACAGACTGAACGAGCGCCGCAGGTGATACTGCGAAAAGAATTTGCCATGAGTGCGGTATGACGCTATAATAGAGGCGCCTGGGCTTGTCTGAAGCCCCGTGCTAGGGCACAAGGGCTCGGCTCTTGTGCAATGGTGTGGTTGCGTGGAAGGCAAGTCCATTTTGCTTTTGCAGGTGATCGCCATGCAGGAATTACTGGAAGCCCTGCAGCGACGGTCATCGGCCCTCACGGCGCATGAGGCGCGCCGCATGCTGCAGGCTCTCTATCACGAGCGAGATATTTGGCAAGCAGCAGGCGCGTGCGAGCGCCCCTTTCCCCAATTCGTTATGTGCGTAGAGGCATTGTGTGAGATGGGGTATCTGCGCGTCGACGGGAGCACTCTGGAGTTCACGCCGGAGGGCCTTAAGGCGTTAGAGCACTGGGGGATTGCGCTGTCGCCCCCTGTGGGAAAGCCCTGTCCGCACTGTGCTGTCGGCCCTGCCCCACTCCCTGAACTCCAAAGGAGATTCTCTCAAATCGTTCGGTCTCGTCCCACAGCGGCGCTGGAGTTCGAGCAAGGATTTCTCACAGAAGATTCTGTGATCCGGCGTGTGGCCTGGCTGGATCGCTGTGGCGATCTTCTGCAGAAGGAGCTCGTGCTCTTGGGGGATGACGATCTGCTCAGCGTGGCGTTGGCATTGACCAAGCGCCCTAAGCAGATCGTGGTCTTCGAGGTAGACAAGCGCCTCGTAGATTTTCTCAACGAGCGCGCTCAGCAAGCCCGCTGGCCCTTGACAGCGTATCAGCACGATCTGCGCCAGCCCTTGCCTGAAGAGTTTTGTGGGAGATTTGACGTTTTCGTAACTGACCCGTTAGAGACTGTTGAAGGCTTTTTGCTCTTTGTGGAGCAAGGGTTGTCGGCGCTGAAGCCGGGAGCTGGGCAGGCGGGGTATTTTGGTCTCACCAAGATCGAAGCATCTCCTGAGAAATGGCGGCTCTTTGAGCGCAAGCTGATCGAGCAGCACGAGCTCTTCATCTCAGATGTGCTGCGAGATTTTGGGTTTTATGAGAATTGGCCATACTTGATGGAGACGGTTTCGCAGCAGTCAGCAGTGTTCTCTGAGACTCCAGCCCGGCCGTGGTATCGTTCGACGTTCTTTCGGGTTGAAACATTGAAAGGATTTCGACCTTTGCGGTGTCGCTCCCTTGGGGAGGAGGTGGATATCTACTATGACCACGACTCGATCATAAAGCCAAGGAGGTGAGCAATGCGGAAGCAGATCCTCGGGCGCCATCTTATCGTGGAGGTCTTCGACGCTGATCCCTCTCTGCTCAACGACGCGCACGCCTTGGAGCAGCTTTTGCTCCACGCAGCCCGTGCTGCTCATGCCACCGTCGTTGAGAGCGTCTTTCATCGGTTCAGCCCCTACGGCGTCAGCGGCGTCGTCATGATTGCCGAGTCCCATTTAACTATTCACACCTGGCCGGAGTACGGCTACGCGGCGATAGATATTTTCACCTGCGGGCCGAAGATGGATCTCGACGCTGCGGTCGAGGTGATTCGCCAGGGCTTGGGCGGACGGACTCTGCAGATCGAGATCGGTCGTGGGCAGGGGGTGCGTAGCTTTCAGCGCGATAGGTCTCTACAGCTCGCGCAGCTTTCGTAACAGCATATCGCGCGTTCTCTTTGGGTCGGCCTTGCCCCCGGTTACTTTCATTACTTGGCCCTGCAAAAAGCTGATCACGGCTTCTTTGCCGGACTTGAAGTCCGCTACAGCTTTGGGGTTCTCTGCCAAGACTTTCATCACGATCTCTGCCAGTGCGCTCTCATCAGAGATCTGCGATAGTCCTTTCTCCTGCACGATCTCGTCTGGGGCTTTGCCCGTCTTGAAAGACTCTTCGAGCACTTCTTTTGCAACCGTGCGGTTGATCTGCCCAGAGCTGACCATTTGCAAGACGCGCGCACAATGCTCTGGCTTGAGCGGGATCTCCGTCGTCTGGGTCTCCTTGAGCAGTTTGAGCACCTCCGACATCATCCAGTTGCTCACGTCCTTGGGATTGTTATAGAGCTTGACGACGGATTCAAAGTATTCAGCGATAGGGCGCTCTTCCGTGAGCACCGCGATATCATATTCTGGGAGCTTATACTCATGCGCCCAGCGGACGCGCTTCTGCGCGGGCAGCTCCGGCAGTGACTTTTTCACTCTCTCTCGCCACGCGTCGTCTATCTCTAACGGGACGAGATCGGGGTCGGGAAAGTAGCGATAGTCTTCAGACTCTTCTTTACCGCGCATCGGTTCGGTCTGCTCGGTCTTCTCGTTCCACAGGCGTGTCTCTTGAATGAGCGTGCCGCCGCGCGCGAGCACCTCTCGCTGACGGTGTTCTTCAAATTTCAGGGCTTCTTCTATGGCCCGGAACGAGTTCATATTTTTAATTTCGATCTTCGTGCCCAGCCAGACTTCGTCTGGTCTGCTCGTCTTCGCCGGCTCCGCCGGCGCAAGGGAGATATTCGCGTCGCAGCGTAGCGAGCCCTCCTCCATGTCCCCGCTGCATATGCCTAGATAGCGCAAGACCCTTCTCAGCTCTTCCATATAGAGTCGCGCCTCTTTGGGAGAGCTGAGATCGGGTTCGCTGACGATCTCAATGAGCGGGACGCCGGCACGATTGAGATCTACTAAAGTCACGCCGTCCTCAGTGTGCAGCAGCTTCCCCGCGTCTTCTTCAAGGTGCACACGCCGAATGCGAACGCGCTTGCCTGTGGGCAGGTCGAGATACCCTCTCACAGCGAGGGGTTCATCGTACTGCGAGATCTGATACCCCTTGGGCAGGTCGGGATAGAAATAGTTCTTTCGGGCAAACAGTGAGCGCCGGGGGATCTCGCAGTGCAGAGCCAAAGCCGCTTTCAGAGCATACTCAACGGCTCGCTCGTTGAGCACGGGGAGTGCCCCGGGCATCCCTAAGCAGACCGGGCACGTATGCGTGTTGGGCGGAGCACCGAAATAGTCTGCAGAGCAGCTACAGAAGAGCTTCGTTTGAGTCAAGAGCTGGGCATGGACTTCAAGGCCGATGACGGTACGCATGAATTATGCTGTAGCATTGGGCTCGCTATTCTTGCCCGGCATGTACCGGACCACGGAGACAACTTTATCACCCTCGTCGAGATCTATGAGCTTGACGCCCTTGGCATAGCGCCCCACGATACGCACCTCGGCCGCCGAGATTCTGATGATCTTGCCGTTGAGCGTCGTGACCATGATCTCGTCGTCATCTTTGACTTTTTCGATGGCCACGACCAAGCCGGTCTTCTCGTCGACTTTGATCCCTAGGACGCCCTTGCCTCCACGCCCTTGAGATGGGAACTCTTCTAACGGCGTACGCTTGCCGTACCCGTTCTCCGTCACTAATAAGAGCTTATCTTCGGGGTCGCCAGGCTCAAGGGTCACTAACCCCACGAGAGTATCCCCTGCGTCTAGACGCATCCCGATGACCCCTTTGCTGGGCCGGCCGGTACACCGGGCGAGCTCTTCTTTGAAACGAATTGTCATCCCTTGAGCGCTCGCTAAGATGACTTCGCCGGTGCCCTTCGAGATCGCTGCATCGACAATATAGTCCCCTGGCTCGGCGTTGATCGCCAAGATCCCGCTGGTGTGCGCGTTATAAAAGTCTGCGTATTCGTTGCGATTGAGAATCCCCTGGGCTGTGGCCATCAGACAGTAGCGATTCTCTGTGCCGTCGGTATGCAACGGGAGCATGGCGCAGACCTCTTCGTCAGGCTCCATAGCGATAAAGTTTCTTAAATTCTCGCCCTTGACGTCGCGGCGCTCCGAGTAGAGCTGATATGCTTTGAGCTTATATGCTTTATGGGCTTTAGTGAAGACCAACAGATCGTCACGGGCGTGGCAGGTGAAGACGCGCTTCATCGCGTCGCCCTCGCGCAGTCTCATCACTAAGATCCCCTTGCCGCCGCGTTGCTGTTTTCTATACGCCTCTTCTTTAGGGGCACTGGCGTAGCCCTTCACGCTCACGCTAATGAGTAAGTCCGTGTCGGGGATGAGCGCCTCCTCGCTGAGGGTCTCGCTCCCGTCGACATCAGCAAGAATCTGGGTACGGCGTGGATCGCTGTACTTCTTCTTCAGCGCCAGAAGCTCATCTTTGATAATTCCATCGAGCTTCTGCGGGCTCGCTAAGATCTCTTTGTACTCTTTGATCGCCTTCTGTTTTTCTTTGTACTCTTCTTGGAGTTCGGTGCTCTCTAAGGCTGTGAAGCGTCGGAGCTGCATCTTCAAGATCGCATCGGCTTGCTTTTCTGAGAGCTTATAGTGCTTTTGCAGCGCTTCCATGGCCTGGGCAGCGTCCTGAGACTTGCTGATAAGCTCTATAATCTTATCGCGATTCTCGATGGCTTTGAGCATCCCTTCTAAGAGATGGGCGCGTTCTTGAGCAGCGTTGAGTCTAAACTGTGTGCGTCTGCGGACGACCTCACGCCGATGGGCCAAGAAATAATAGAGCAGCTCTTTGAGGGCTAACTTTCTGGGGTTGCCGTCGACGATAACTAAGAAGTTCGCGCCGAAGGTCCATTCTAAGGGCGTATATTTATAGAGCTTTTGTAAGACAAGTTGCGGGTTGCTGCCGCGCTTCAGCTCCACGACGATCCTGATCCCATCACGATCGGACTCGTCTCGCAAATCAGAGATCTCATCAATCTCCCCAGAGCGCACCTTATTGGCGATGGATTCGACGAGCGTTGACTTTCGGACTTGGAACGGGATCTCTGAGATGATAATAGAGTGATCTTCGATGCGAGCCACACCCCGGACTCGGATCTTGCCCTCTCCGGTGCGGTAGGCCTCTTCGATGCCCTCGCGCCCTAAGATAATTCCCCCTGTGGGGAAGTCCGGGCCCTTAATATAGTGCAGAAGCTCGTCGAGGGCAGCGTCAGGCTTCTCGATAAGATAGACTAACGCGTCGACGACTTCGGCTAGGTTATGCGGCGGGATCTGGGTCGTCATTCCTACGGAGATACCCCACGACCCGTTGATCAGTAAGTTTGGGACTTTCGCGGGTAAGACAGTGGGCTCGGTGAGGGTGTCGTCGAAGTTGGGCACGAAGTCTACCGTATTCTCTTCGATCTCGGCCAAGAACTCTTCGGCGATGGGGGCCAGACGGGCTTCGGTGTAGCGCATTGCCGCTGGCTCGTCGCCGTCGATGCTGCCGAAATTGCCCTGGCCGTCAATGAGCGGGTAACGAAATGAGAACTCTTGGGCCATGTTGACCATGGTGTCGTAGACGGCTTGATCCCCGTGCGGGTGATACTTGCCCATTACCTCGCCGACGATTCTCGCAGACTTCTTATGGGGTCTGTTGGGCATGAGTCCCAGCTGATACATCCCGTAGAGAATACGTCGTTGTACGGGCTTTAAGCCGTCCCGCACGTCGGGGATGGCGCGCCCGCGGATGACGCTCATCGCGTAGTTGATATACGACTCACGCATCTCGTCTTCGATATAGGTTCGTTCGATCCGTTCTGGCATAGGTCGTTATCCCCCTTTGGCAGGTCTCGACATAAACACACAATAATACTCAAAAATGCAGGAAAAATCAAGTGATTCCGGCGATCTGTCTCGGCAAGGTGTGACGGCAGCGGTCACCAAACTTGATGGGAGAGTTGTTTTTTACGTCACTTCTTTGACGCCGGTGACGGTGAAGGGGTCAACTGCGTCACGGAGAGCATCTCCCATGAAGTTAAACGCTAACACAGAAAGTACGATAAAGACCCCAGGGATCAAGAACCATGGATAGTTCTGAATGACACTCGTATACCAAGCCTCTTGCATCAGCACGCCCCAGCTGGTCAATGGTGCGCGGATCCCTAATTTTAAGAAGCTCAGCGTGCTCTCCAGAATAATCAGATTGGGGACGGTGAGCGTGGCGGCTACCACGAGATAGCTCATAATATTGGGCAGGACATGCTTGAAGATGATCCGCAGATCCCCTACCCCGATGGCCTTCGCGGCCGCGATAAATTCTGACTCCCGCAAAGCTAAGAACTGCCCCCGAATCACCCGCGCGATGGGGGCCCAGCTCACTATCGAGAGAATCACGACAATCCCCCAGAACGTCGCCATGCCGTAGAGCTTGTTCGCTGAGAGAATCAGCGAGAGCGCCAGCAGTAACGCCAAGCGCGGCATGGCCATGAAGATCTCAATGATCCTCTGAATGAACGTATCTATCCCGCCCCCGTAATATCCCGAAATGCCCCCAAGCAAGATCCCCACGAAGAACGCAATGACGATCACAATCGGCCCAATAATCAGCGAGATCTTCCCCCCAACGAGCGTCATAGACAGAATGTCATAGCCCAACTTGTCCGACCCGAAGAGAAAGATCTGACATGGGGATTTATCTATCATATAGGGATCGAACGGGACGCCCTCTTGGCGCACCCCAAAGAGATGAATATCTGTCTTCCATATGTCCCAGAAGCGATACGGCTCCCCTTGAACAAACAGCTCGATGTTACACTTGTAGTCAGTATCTTCTAGCCACATGTACTTGCCGGGCTGGTAGATATAATACGGGTTATCTTCGCAGGTCTGCTCCCCAGTGAGCGGGTTGAGATAGACTTGGCACTTTTTCAGCCCATAGACAAACGGCTTGAACGAAAACTTTCCGTCTTTGTCCCAGAAACGGATCTTGGTGATCATAGGGGGGACATAGCCGAATTCCCGGTGCTCATTCCCATAATTATACGGGGCAATGAACTCGGCAAGCACAACGAAGATGAGATAGAAGAGCAGAATGATCACTGTGCCGATGAGGCCGATCTTGTGGTGCTTGAAGCGTCTCCAGATCAAGCGCCATTGTGAGACAGCTTCCACACCTTTGAGCGTTTTTTCTGGCTCTTTTTCAGTCATAGCGGATCTTCGGGTCTACCACTGCAAGCAAGATATCAGCAACAAGATTGCCTACCAACAGGGCAATACCGAAGTAGAGCAGCCCGCCCATAATGACCCATTGGTCTTGGGTGCTGAGGGCCTCGTAATAGGCGCGCTCGACTGTCCCTAGGCTCATCACGGCTGAGGTGACGAGCATCCCCTCGAACATCAAGGGGATCCAAAAGCCCAGCATGCTCACCAACGGATTAATCGCGTTCCGCACGGCGTGCTTGTAAATCACCACGCGCTCGGAGAGCCCCTTGGCACGAGCCGTCTGTACATAGGGCTGCCCTAATACATCCAAGAGATTGGCCCGCATATACCGAATCAGCGCGGCGATATTCGCCGTGCCCACGATGAGCACGACGGGCCACAGGTGCCATAAGAAATTGCGAAACTTCGCCCAACTCCACGGGGCGAGCAGATACTCTTGATCAAAGAGCATCCCCACGCCCAGCCCCTCCCCCGGCTGGCACTCGATCCCGGGGCGGAAGAACTGCACCACCGGCCGCAGCCATTCGTAATTGCACCAGCTGCCCACATTCAGCACCGCCACCATGAACTGCAAAAAGATCACGGCCAACAAGAAATTGGGAATAGACAGCCCCAAAAAGCCCATGAAGTTCAGGAAGTGATCCAAGAACGAGTATTTATGCGTAGCCGAATAAATCCCGATGGGGATGGCAATGGCCCACGTAAAGATCATCGTCACGAAGATGATGATCATACTGAAGAGCAGATTCCCGTTGCCGAAGAGATAATCCAAGACGGGGACTTTGTTGAAGAACGAGAAGCCCCAGTCCCCTCGGGTGAAAATATTCTTGACCCAACTGATATATTGGGTGACGGGGTCCTTATCGAGATCGAATTGTCTAATCAGCTGCTCCAGCAGATCTTGGCCGATGCTGGGGTTGAATTTCCATTGGGCCACCAGATCCGACGGCTGGAGCTTCACCACGGTAAACGCGACAATGGAGATAATAAAAAGCAGTGGGATCATGTACAGAACGCGCCGAATGATAAAACTCCCCATAGGCCTAAAGTCCCTTCGTCGTTGACGAGCTTTATCTTACATGGTTTTATTATACCCTGCAAGTGGGCTCCTCTGACAGTAGGATGGTCTTGCATCAAGCTGCGGGAGGGTTTAAGATAATAAGAACGTTATGCACGTAGAACTCCTGAAGTCGAAGATCCACCGGGCCACGATCACGGGGACGGATTTGCACTACGAGGGGAGCCTCACGCTCGATAGCCTCCTGATGGAGGCTGCTCAGATCCTCCCGTTTGAGAAAGTAGATGTTGTCAACATCAACAATGGCTCGCGCCTACAGACGTATGTGATTGCGGGGCCGGCGGGGTCTGGGGTGGTCCAACTCAACGGGGCGGCGGCCCGCTGGGGGGCCCCTGGGGATCTCGTGATTATTCTCTCCTATGCGAGCCTTGAGGCTGCTGAAGCGTTAAAGCATAAGCCGCGCCTCGTCCACGTCGACGAGCACAATCACGTCGTTGAGGTCTCTTAATTACTCATAGCGAAAGAGCTTCCCCGGCGGCACAAAGATCACTGCAAACGGCAGCGAGGGGTGCTCGCGCCGTAGTTGCTCTTCGATCTCCTTCAGCTTCTGCTTGTAGCGCGAGCTGATATGCAGCGCAATCAACGCTTCTTGGACTTGGGCGCGCAGCGCCACTTCGAGCGCCTCCGAGAGCGTAGCGTGCTTGTAGTCTTCCCGCTCTTCTTCGGTGAGAAAAGTGCAGTCGTGCAGGAGAATATCCGTGCCCTCGACATCCTTCGGGTCGAGAGCAATCGAATCACCACCATATGAGACGAGCTTTTTCAGATACGTCTCGGAGATCTCCTCGCGCTTGCCCGCGTGAACGAGTTTCAGAATCTCTTCTTGAGGGAGATCGCGATATTCCGACTTGAGCCGCTTGCGTTGCTCAATGATATTGTAGCCCAGGGAGACTTCGTTCTCGGAGTGCACCGTCTTAAAAGCTTCGACGTAGCGGCTGCATTGGCCAGAGAAGACTTCTACCCGATCCCCGATCTTGAGCGGGACCCATTCCAAGCGATATTTCAGACGACGATTGGTCTTTCTGATGTAGCTCATTAACTCTAAGACGCGCCAGTTGTCTTGAGGATAGTAGATAGTTAAGGGCTTTTCGGTATCGCCCATGCCGCTGTTGCGGATGTTGATCAGCCCAATCAGCCCGGTGATGTGATCGGCGTGGCCGTGGGAGAGAAAGATCTTTTCGATGGCAAAGACTTTATTGCCCAAGATCGTGCTGATGCCCTCGCCGGCGTCGAACGCTACGCGATCGGGGCTATAGTAGACCCAGCTCGAATAGAGCGCTTTGGAATAGATAATGAATCTCATACGAGATGGCGCCCCTCGAACTCTTCAGGGATGGGCAGCCCTAGGAGCGTGTAGAGCGTGGGCGCGAGATCTAAAAGCCTGGGCTTGGGCTGGGGCTGAATTCTATGACCTCGTACGAAGAGAAACGCATCATCAAACGTGTGCATTCCCTGAAGACTGCTCTTGGTGAAGAGCTTCTGGGCGCTCAAGCGCGCTTTGAGGTCGAAGCCGTTATGGGGGACGGCGATCAGATGGGGGGCACGCGCCAGCTGCGCTCCTGAATAGATCTCTTCACGGCGGTAGACGCGGGCTATGACGGGTCGGCCCTGGGGATCTCTCAGCTCCCTGAGGGCTGTCATCAGCTCTGTGCGGGTCTGCTCAGAGTCATCTGGAATATAGAGTCGGCCGGGGATAAGCCCAAACGCTCGACTCATGGGGTGCAGCTCGCTGAAGTCTGCGGGAGCCCCATTATAAAAGCGCAAGAATCCGCGCTCACGTAGGAAGACGTTGAGCTCGACCTCGTAAGTAATCTGACAAAAGCCGTGATCGGAGAGCATCACGAACTCGCAGTCTTGCGGAAGTCGAGCAACCAGCTCGCCGATGAAGCGATCGAGCTCTATATAGAGTCCCCAGAAATCTTGATAGTATAGGTGACTTGGGTCATCTTTTGCCTCCCAGAAGAAGTGATGCAGACGATCTGTTTCCATAATGTGCAGCAGGAAGAAATCCCAGGGCTCTTGCTCGAGAAGATACGATGTGAGCTGGCGGCGGCCCTCCAGAGCGCGACGGAGTTCGTCTAGAAAGCCTTTGGGGTCAGTGTACGCTCGTTGTGGGTCGGCATCGATCATATAGTTTAATCGGAGCAAGAGGGGCAGGAGTTCACGGGGGTAGACGCCTTCGTCGAGCTGGGTGCACAAGAACCCCGATATCATAATGCCGTTGATGGGCTCTGGAGGATAAGTGATAGGGAGATTGACCCAGATGGAGCGCAAGCCCAGCTCAGTCAAGCGTCTCCAGAGCGGGCGAGCGGAAAGATCCCGCGCGTTGGGGATGACGAAGCGTCTGTGGGGATCGAGGTCGACAAACCCGAAGATATTATGCTGGGCGGGGTTGACCCCTGTAGCAAACGTTGCCCACGCGACCGACGAGATCGTGGGGATGACCGAGTCCATCTGCACGAAGGAACCCTGGGTAAAGAGCTTTTTGAAGTTAGGCAAGCGCTCGAGCGCGTCGTGCAGCAGCGTATAGGGTGTTCCGTCCAGACTCAGCACGAAGAGCTTTCGTGGCATGTTCTATCCTTTCTCTTTTGACTCTTGTTGCTCTGACAGAGTGAATTGTATAGACTGAGCGAGTATCTATGCAAACAGTTCTAGGGATCGATGAAGCGGGGCGGGGCTGTGTGATCGGGCCGTTAGTCGTCGCGGGCGTGGTGATCCCCCATGAGCATTGGGGAGAGCTGAGCGAGCTTGGGGTGCGCGATAGCAAACGGCTCTCGCGCTCAAGGCGAGCATTTTTAGCTACACAGATCGAGCGACTTGCCCGGCGTGTAATCGTCTTGGAGATTGAGCCCAGCGAGCTGGAAGCGAACTTGACTGAGATAGAGCTTCAAGCGATCGCACAGATTATTCGAGAAAGCAAAGCTGAGTGCGTCTATCTGGACTTGCCTGTGGGGCCTTCCGCCCGCGATAGATTTATTCAAGCCTTGTGCGAAAGAGTGGGCACTCAAAAATTTGAGCTTTTTGCGGAGAACAGAGCTGACGCACATTATCCCGTCGTGAGTGCTGCGTCGATCATCGCCAAGGTGTACCGTGATCAGGCGATTGAGCGATTGCGTCAAGAGTATGGAGATTTTGGGTGGGGCTATCCTAGTGAGCTGAAGACGCGTGCGTTCTTAAGAGAATTTCTTGCGCGAACGGGGCACTTCCCTAGCTGTGCGCGCCGCAAGTGGCGCACGCTCCGAAAACTTACGGAGCTCTCGCTCGATATTTAGCTTGTTACGCCTCCTTTGGAGTGGGCCCAGCGTTCTGCTAGAGCGATGCGCTCGGAGAGGGGAGGATGGCTGTAATAAAACAGCTTAATCAAGGGATGAGGATACGCATCTGAGAGTTGTCTTCGCGCCATGTCCACCCAAAAGCGGATGAGCGCCTGTGGCTTTCCCGTCGTCTCCAGGGCAAATGTATCGGCCTGACGCTCACAGTGACGACTCATGAAGAGCGTCAAGGGCTTGAAGAGAAACGACAGCGCGCTGAAGACCACGAGCATCAAGGGCAAGACGGCAAGTATCGTCGAGAGTGTGCGCTGCTCTGGGGCAAAGCGTGGCTCTATTTGCACCATGATGAGATCGAGCACAAAGAGCGTGAGCAGAAACAAGAGCGCTTGGCTGAAGATCAACGTCCATGTATGTCGGTGGTAACTATGGCCGACTTCATGGGCGACGACGACTTCGACTTCGTCGGGGGTGCGATTGCGCAAGAGCGTGTCGAACAAGATGACGCGTTTGGTCTGGCCGAGGCCAGCGAGCATAGCGTTCTCTTTTGTAGTCTTTTCGGAGGCGGCCATCTCGTAGATCCCCTGAGCGCGTAAGCCACCCTTCTGAAGGAACTGCTCGATCTTCTCTTGCAGGGGATGGTTCTCCAAAGGCCTCAGTTTATAAAAGATGGGCAGGATGAGCACGGGGAAGAGCTGCCCCAGCACGACGACCAAGACGACGTACCCCAGGCCGACTACAAGCCACCAGAGTTTGGGAATAGCTTGCAGAGCCCAGAAGGTGAAGAGCGCTGCGATCCCCAAGATGATAAAATTCAAGACCCAGCCCTTGAGGAGATCTTTTGCCCAGCCAGCTGGGGTTTGTGTAGAGAAGCCGTACTCTTTCTCGATGAGAAAGTCGTCTTTATAGTCGAACGGGGCACGGAGCACCATAGCGATTACGAAGAGCAGAGCGAAATAACTTATGCTGCTGCCCCAGAACCCCCAACGGCTTGTGAGGGCTTCAGCCAAGGCTGTCGAGAGCCCGGTTGTGTAGGCAGCTAATAAAAAGACTAATAACAAAATACTACTGGTCCAACTGACGACTCTCTTCCGACGTTGATACTCCTTTGCCCGCTGTTGAGTGTCAGGGTCGATGCTTGCTTCGGCCGTCAGCGAGAGAAATACCCTTGCTCTGAACATAGCGTTCACCCCCATCTTTTCATTATAATAATCTTGACGCTCCGCGTGAAGTAGACATGAGTGCTTGACACGGGCTTTTTTTCTGACTCTAATAGAAGCGGAACAGGAGGTGGTCGCGATGGCGGATCAAGTGGAGCTCGAGCGCAAGCTCAAGATCAACGCTGGTGCCTCACCCATCGAGCAAGCTCTCTCGCTGGCCCCAGACGAGATCGGCCGAATCTGTATCGCGGAAGAGCTCTCTATCGCCACAGAAGATAAAAAGACCCACATCGAAGTCTACATCCCTGAAGAGAAGCGCAATGAACTTGCTCTTGGGGATTACGTCGTCATCCCCTTGGGATATAAAGACTATAAGATCTTTGCGAGCGTGGAGCAGCTCTGTTATCGCAAGCGCGACGCCCTCGACGACATGAGTGATGTGCATGTCTTCATTGGAGCTGAACGTCTTGGTGAAGACGACTACATTGAGACGGCTGTGCTCAACCCTATCTCCATGATCGGCCCTGAAGGCCAGGCTCTCGAAGTCCGTTATATTCCTAAGCCT
This sequence comes from Candidatus Bipolaricaulota bacterium, assembly GCA_938091745.1. Taxonomy (GTDB): domain Bacteria; phylum Bipolaricaulota; class Bipolaricaulia; order RBG-16-55-9; family DRXL01; genus JANXCC01. The sequence continues at coordinate 27,359 of CALLJK010000012.1, read as the reverse complement.
AATACGCTTGTACGCAAAGTAACTAGCGAAGACGAGGTCAAGATCGGCCTCGACCTGCCCGAAGATGGGCTCTTCTTGGGGCATGTCGCGGTCAACGGCGAGCGGATCCAAACTCGACAGAAACAATTCGTCCCATACTATCTCATCAACGACGAGACGAAGACCGGGGACCCACTCATCTTCACACACGTGCTCATTGCGGGCATGAGTGGACGCGGCAAGACCCACGTTGCTAAGAATTTCGTGCGTCAGATCGTGGGGTCAGTCTATCCGATGGAGCGCCGCGGCGGGGAGCAGCGCAAGCCATGTATCGTCATCATCGATCCGGAAAACGAATATTGGAAGATGCGCGAGGACAACCCCTATCTCTCCAAAGAAGACCAAGAGATGCTCTTTGGGCATGGGGTGAAGTTCGGCGGGATCAGAGAGAAGCTCACGGTCTATGCGGCGGTCGAGGGCGAGCCGCGTTATTCGGGCTGCCCAAAGTATACGAACTTCACCATCCCGTTCACGCTCGTGAGGGACTTCCCGTACTTGATCGCGGGCGGCGAGCTCGACGAGAACCAATATACTTCTCTTGAGCAGCTTGTGCGGGACTTCTTCTATTATCACGAGAGCGGGACGTATCAAGAGTTTCTCGAGTTCGTCGACAATCCACAGACCCTCGAGATGTACAAGCAGAACGGGCGTATCCACCCGGCAACGTTTCAAGCATTGCAGCGCCGTATAGATCGCCCACAGTTCCGTCGCATCTTCGATCAGGGGGCCAACCCCCTTACCCAGCTCTATAACGACATTTTTGCTGAAGATGCCGTCAGTGTTTTTGCGACGAAGCACTTGAGCCCCGATGCTGAGCGTATAGTTGTCTTGGCAATTCTCTCGATGATCGCTGATGCGAAGCTCAAGAGCGCGCCGACTGACTGGGGGCGCAGAATCGAAAAGTTCCCCATCGTCTTGGTCGTGGACGAAGCCCATCGCTATTTCACGAAGGACCAGACGCAGCAAGATAGCAAAATCGTCGAGAAATTTATCAAGGCTGCCAAGCAAGGGCGCAAGCATCGCTTGGCGTTGGTGCTTATCACGCAGAGCCCGAAAGATCTCAACGAGTCGGTGCTGGCGCAGATCAGCACACGAATTCTCTTAGGGATGGAGCGGGAGATGGCGGAATTTGCCGGGGCGCCGCCGCGGTATCAGAAAGTTCTGCCGTACTTTGAGCGCGGGCGGATGGTCGTGCACGCGCCGGACAATTCCAAACCCCTGGAACTGAAAGGGTTGGATTTTTGTGTGGTGATGCACTAGCGACTCAAGCGCCAGATCTTCACAGTCTTTTTAGTGTTTTCTTGCTCTTGTTTGGTGCTCCCTGAAGCAAGCAACTGGCCGTTCGGCGCAAAGGCGAGAGGGCATCCGTCAGCGACAAAAGAACTCACCTCTTCCCCAGAAGGAACCTTCCAAATTCTCACAAAGCCGTCAAGATCGCAGAGAGCGAGCAGTGTTTCATCTGGGGAGAAGGTGAGGGTATAAGCTATACTCGTGTGTGCGAGAAACTTCGGCCAGTCTTTAATTATACCCTCCTCAATTCTCCATAGTATAACAGAGTAAAGTGCCTCTGCTGCCAAGAATCTCCCTTGAGGTGAGAAGGCAAGAGAACTGATAATCTCCAAACCAAACGGAAGAGAAGATGGCAACGGTAAGCTTTTCGCAAAGTCATCCCCAGTTTTCCACAGAGCGACACAGCTAAAAAGGGGCAATTGTTTGGGTACTACAGAGCCAGCAATCCATTTCCCGTCTGGTGTAAACGCCATAGAGAGAACAGAGCTATCGCTTGCCCAGCAGGGATCTTTTAGGGTGCGTATTTCGCGACCTGTAAGGGCATCCCATAGTGTGACCACACTAGGGGGCGATTCTGCAGTGGCTAGGAGCATTTTGGAACTTGCTACTAGCATCGCTTTCATCTTGCCAGTATATTCAAAAACCCAGCTGAGACTGCCATCGGTAACTCTCCAGCCTTTAAGGGTCTGATCGCTGCCCCCAGAAATGATCAATGTCCCGTCAGATGAGAAGCCCACAAAGAGCACTTCCCCTTCATGACCTTTGATAGTATTCACCTCGCTCCCATTGTCAACCCTCCACAACTTGATCATTCCAGTGGCATCTCCTGAAGCCAAGAGCGAGCTGTCGGGAGAGAAGGCAACTGATAAGACTTCTCCTTCATGGCCGTGTAGAGAATGAACGAGTGTAGCGGTGATTCGATGGCCGCAGCCAGAGAGCGTGACAACCACGAGCATGAGCATTACTACGGAGGACACCCCTCGGTCTCTCTGAACCATCAAAACCTCCCATTATATTATAGTCATGAAGAAGCCATGTTGCTAAATTCTGCTCTATGAGCTATAGTCTTTCATAACTATTCTTTTAAAAGGGTGTTGAGTCTATGGCGCAACAAGTTCTGCCGCGCAGCCAGGTCCCCGTCGAGCAGACGTGGAATATCGAGAGCGTCTTCCCCTCTAATCAAGCGTGGGAGGACGAGATCAAGAGAGTCACAGAGCAGCTTCCGCAGATCGCGTCGTTTCGTGGGCGCTTGGGCGAAAACCCCAAAGTCTTAGCTGATTGGTTCGATCTCGTTGAACAAGTCGGGCGCAGCCTGGGCAAGATCGTCGTCTACGCGGGGATGCAGCATCACGTGGACACGACCGACCAAGCTGCTGCAGCGAAGAACGACCGCGCGCGGGGGCTCTTCGCCCGCGTCATGGCCGCGATGGCCTTCGCCGAGCCAGAGATGCTCTCCATCGGCTTTGAGAAACTTCGACAATGGACGAAAGAAGAGCCACGGCTGTCTATCTATGGGCACTATTTTGACGAGCTGGAACGTCGTCAAGCCCATATTCGCTCGGCCGAAGTCGAAGAGCTTCTGCGCCAAGTGATGGACCCGTTTCGGACTGCTGCCGCGACGCACGGCATTCTCTCTGACGCAGAGCTGACGTTCAAGCCCGCGGCCGGCGGCCACGAGATCACCCATAGCACTATCAGCACGTTGCTCCATCATCCGGATCGAGAGGTGCGCCGGACGGCGTGGGAGAACTATTGCGATGCGTTCTTAGCGTTTAAGAACACCATGGCCAATTGTATCGCCACGGGAGTGAAACAGAACGTCTTCATGGCTCGTGCGAGAAGATATAAGTCTGCACTTGAAGCAGCTTTAACAGCAAATCACATCCCCGTCGAAGTCTTCCACAATCTCATCAACACATATAAGAAGAACTTGCCCATCTGGCATCGCTACTGGAAGATGCGTCGGCGTGCCCTGGGCTACGACACGCTCTACGTCTACGACACCAGAGCGCCACTCACTCAGAAACAGTTCACGATCCCGTTCAAGCAGACTGTTGAATGGATCTGCGAGGGCATGAAGCCTCTCGGCGATGAGTACGTTCAAACGCTCCGTAAGGGCGTCTTAGAGCAGCGGTGGGTGGACTATGCTGTCAACAAGGGCAAGCGCATGGGAGCGTTCTCATCGGGTGCTCCGGGGACGCACCCGTTTATTCTCATGAGCTACAACGACGATATCTTCAGCCTAAGTACCCTCGCGCATGAGCTGGGGCACTCGATGCACTCGTACTTTACGTGGAAGCATCAGCCCTTCGTCTATGCGCGCTACTCGCTCTTCGTGGCCGAAGTCGCGTCCAACTTCAATCAAGCGATGGTGCGCGACTATCTCTTGAGGACCCAAAAAGACCCAGATTTTCAGATTACAGTCATCGAAGAGGCGATGGCGAACTTCCACCGATACTTTTTCATCATGCCGACTTTGGCGCGCTTTGAGTTGGAGATTCACGAACGCGTCGAGCGTGGTGAAGCCCTCTCGGCCCAGACACTGATAGATCTCATGGCCGATCTCTTCGCCGAGGGCTACGGCGACGAAGTCGTCATGGACAGAGATCGTGTAGGGATCACGTGGGCGCAGTTTGCTACGCATCTATACGCCAATTTCTACGTCTATCAATACGCGACGGGGATTTCGGGGGCGCACGCTCTGGCCGAAGGGGTGCTCGCGGGTAAACCCAACGCAGCCCAGCGATACTTAGAGTTCCTCAAGGCAGGCAGCTCGCTCTTCCCATTAGACGCGCTCAAGCTTGCCGGGGTTGATCTCTCTTCCCCAGAGCCGGTGGATCAAACGTTTGCTCTGATGGCGCGCTATGTCGAGCAGCTTGAGCAGCTCACGACGAAGGAGCGCCGATGAATACCAACGGCAACAAGCAGCCAGAGTGGACCTCTCCGGAGCTGGAGAGACTGACAGAAGAGATTGCTAGGCTTAACGAGCGCTATGTGCTCTCTATGCAGGAGCTCCGCCGTCATCCCCTTGGCAGTGAAGAGTATATTCAACGCTGGGCGGAGCTGGACGTGCTGTTAGAGTGGCTTCAGAAGAAAGTTGCCCAAGCGCGCCAGGAGATCGCAAGATTAGAGGAGACCTGGCCGCGAGGGTGAGAGTGCTCTTTGCGCCGTCTCATGGCATGTGCTATCATTATGATAGCATAGGGGTGACGATTCGTGCCTAATGTGTTGATTCGCAATGTGCCGGAATCAGTTTTGAGGGCGCTCAAAGAGCGTGCCTTGCAAAAACACCGTTCTCTCCAACAAGAACTGCAGGCTCTTCTTGAAGAGCATGCCCAAGTTCCCAGGGACACAGCGCTCGTTTGTGCGCGGGAGATTCGTGATAAATTAGCCCGTTCAGGTCGAGTTTTTGGCGACAGTGTGGAGTTGCTTCGCGAGGATCGCGCTCGATGACTCGCTACGTCGTAGATGCGAGTGTTGTCGTCAAATGGTATATCCCAGAAAAGCTCTCTGAGCAAGCCGATCATTTCTTAGAGGAGAGTGTCACGACAGGGGTGCCTCTGCTGGCCCCAGACTTGTTAATGGCGGAGGTCGGGAATATCCTATGGAAGAAGCGGCGGCTCAGAGAGCTTTCCCCTTCGGAAGCATTGCACATTCTGGACACTATTTGTGAGTCTCTCCCGATTCAACTCTATGCGTCGTTACCCTTGATGAGAAGTTCTTGGAAGATCGCATACGCGTTTGACTGCACTTTCTATGATGCTTTATATGTGGCTTTAGCTCAGGAGCAAGATGCTCTCTTCATCACCGCTGATGAGAAACTTGTGAGGACATTTCGTCGTGGTCGGTTGCAGAAGCACGTTCAGTGGTTAGGAACTTGGAAGCGTCGCTGAATTTTTGCCCATACTCCCTAATCAAGCAAAGAAACCGCTTGCCAGATCAAGCTCTATTCGGTATACTTTGCCTACGTCGAAAGGGTGATCCGCCTTCGCCAAGAAGATTCTGATCTGCAGCGCCTGGCCGTATGCTAATAACGTGCCCCACCTGGGCACGCTCATTGGGTGTTTGCTCTCTGGAGACGTCTTTGCTCGATATTATAAGCTGAAGGGGCACGAGGTCGTGCACGTCAGCGGCACCGACGCCCACGGCACTCGTATGGAGTTTGAAGCCCTCCAGCGAGGCATCACCCCGCAAGAACTCGTCGAACAAGTCCACCAGCAGATCGTCGAAACGCTCCATAAGTTCGATATATTCTTGGAGAACTACACGATCACCCGCTCGCCAACCCATCACCGCTTCGTCCAAGAGATCTATAAGAAGATGGAAGCGAACGGCTATATCTTCGCAAAAGACGAGGAGCGCGCCTACTGCCAGAACTGCAAGAAGTTCCTGGCGGACTCGTTTATAGTAGGAACGTGCCCGCGCTGTAAGTACGACAAGGCTTACGGTGATCAGTGCCCCCAGTGCGGCGCGATCTTAGAAGCCGAACAGCTCATCAATCCCCAGTGCCAGATTTGCAAGCAGAGCAATATCGTCTTTCAGAAGACGCGCAATTGGTATCTTGATCTGCCTAAATTAGAGCCGAAGCTCCGTGAGTACGTGAGCGCTCACCAAGACTGGGCACCCAATGTCAAAAACTTCACAGATGGGCTGCTGAAAGACGGGCTGAAGCCCCGCGCCGTGACGAGAGATCTGAGCTGGGGCATTCCTGCGCCCTTTGCTGGGGCTGAGGGCAAAGTCATCTACGTCTGGGCCGAAGCGGCGTTGGGATACGTTTCAGCAACTATAGAGTATTTCGAGAAGAGAGGGGAACCCGAGCGCTGGCGCGACTTCTGGTTCGGTGACGACGTCAAACAAGTCTACACCCAAGGCAAAGACAATATTACGTTTCACACGCTGATCTTCCCCGGGCAGCTCTTAGCGTCGGGGGAGGGGTATCATCTGCCCGATCAGATCTCGGCCACAGAACACCTCCAATGGATTGGGAAGCAAAGATTTTCGAAGTCTCAGAAGATCGGGCTCTTCAGCGATGACGCTTTAGAGCTCATGGACCCGCTCTACTGGCGCTTCTATCTGCTCTACAATCGCCCTGAGCGCAAAGATATCGAGTTTAGCTGGGAAGACGTAGACAACGCCGTCAACGGCGTGCTCATTAACAACATCAGCAATCTCTTAAACAGACTGGTCTCATTAGCTCATCGTAGTTACGGGGGAATCTACCCGCAGGCTAACGTCTACCCGGAGATCTTTAAACAGATCAAATCTGTGAAAGAAGAATACGAGAGCATCATTGAAGGGGGGCAGTTGGCTGGGGCGCTGCGGCGCGTCTGCGATCTCGCAGTTTTGGGGAACGAATACGTTCAGAGAAACAGACCGTGGGAGGGGCATAAGCCCGAAGTGATGCTCACGGCCCTGCAGCTCGTGAAGGCCGTGACGATCCTGCTTGAGCCGTTCGTACCAGCATTCTCTAAGAGAGCCTACCCCATGCTGGGGCTGGAGCACCCGACGTTCGAAGATGTCCTCAAGGTCGAGCCCGGAGCGAAGCTCGGCCCAGCTCAAGTTCTATTGCAGAAGATTGACGTCAAAGCCCTCCAAGAGAAGTACAGCCAGATGAAAGCTGGGTAATGTCGGCTCTTGCACAAGGCTCTCCGATTCGCTACAATTAGTATTGCTATGAATCAGTATGCTATTATCGAGACTGGGAGTAAGCAATATCGTGTCACCCCAGGCGATACGATCGTGATTGAGAAGCTGAAGGGCGTGGAGGTCGGCCAACAGATCGAGTTTCAGAACGTCTTGCTTGTGGGCGGGGATGCCCCGCAGCTGGGCAAGCCGTATCTGCCTAACGCACGAGTTATTGCTGAAATTACCAAGAGCTACCGTGGGCCGAAGCTCCATGTCTTCAAATATAAGCGCAAGACGCGCTATCGCCGCAAGATCGGCCATCGGCAACCCTACATGGAGGCGCTCATCAAGGAGATCCGGCTATGACGTCTGTCGAGATCGTACGCGATGCAGACGGCAGGATCTGCGAGTTTCGCAGTCGCGGCCATACAGGCTATGCCGAAGCCGGACGCGATCTTGTCTGCGCTGGGGTCTCGTCGATATTACAGACGGCGGTTTTGGGCTTGGAAGAGTATCTGAAGCTCAGACCCAAAGTTGAGCAAGAGAAGGGGTATCTCTACTGTCAAGTCGAGCGCGATATCTTTCTGAATCGCGAGATCGACGCGATCTTGGAGACAATGGTCTTGGGGCTGCGCGCGATGGAGCGGGAGTACCCAGACTATATCAAGGTCGAGGAGGTTGTGGGCAATGTTAACATCTAGGCGATTTGACCTACAGCTCTTTGCGCACAAGACGAGCAGCGGCAGCTCGCGCAACGGGCGCGACTCCAACCCTAAGAGCCTCGGCGTGAAAGCGTTTGGTGGGGAATTTGTCCGTGCGGGCAGCATCATTGTGCGGCAACGTGGGACGCGATTTCGCCCTGGGGAAGGAGTCGGCTTGGGGCGCGATCACACGCTCTTTGCCCTGCGCGATGGGCATGTGGTCTTCCAAGGGAACCTCGTGCACGTGCAATAGGGCTCTTAGGCTCTGATGATCGCTCTGGGGGAGCCCGCCTCGGCGGGCTCTTCTGTTTGTATATTAAAAGATAAAGATTATGTTTATTGACGAAGCCAAGATCTGCGTCGTTGGGGGCAAAGGCGGTGACGGCATTATCGGGTTTCGTCGAGAAAAATTTGTCCCCAAGGGGGGCCCCGACGGCGGTGACGGCGGGCGCGGAGGCTCTGTCATTCTCCGTGCTGACCCCCATATCAATACGCTTTTAGCGTTCAAGCACAAAGTGCACTTTAAAGCCCAGAATGGGCAGCACGGCGGCAAGAACGAGCGTCGCGGCGCTGACGGAGAAGACTTAATTATTCGCGTTCCGGTGGGTACGGTTGTCAAGCTGCTCCACACCGGAGAGATCTTAGCTGATTTGGACAAACCCGGAAAGGAGATCGTCGTGGCGCGTGGGGGCGAGGGCGGCAGGGGCAACGCGCACTTTAAGAGCTCTACTCGTCAAGCCCCGCGGATTCGCGAGAAGGGCGCCCCAGGGGAAGAGCGCTGGCTTAAATTAGAGCTCAAGCTCTTAGCTGACGTCGGGATTATCGGGTTTCCGAACGCGGGGAAGTCGAGTCTCATCGCGAAGATCTCTGCAGCACGCCCGAAAATCGCGCCCTACCCGTTTACGACCCTCGTGCCCAACTTAGGGGTCGTCCAAGTCGAAGAGTTCAAAGAGTTCGTGGTTGTTGATATCCCCGGCTTGATCGAAGGGGCTCATGAGGGGAAGGGCTTGGGAGATCGCTTCTTGAAGCACGTCGAGCGCACACGACTCTTGATTCACTTAATAGATCTGGGGCCCACAGGGCGTGATCCCCTCTCTGATTATGAGATCATCAATCGCGAACTGCGCTCATTCTCCCCAACGTTAGCAGAAAAACCCCAGATCGTCGTGGGCAACAAGATCGATCTTTTAAGCGACGAGGAGCGTCAAGCAACGAAGGAGCGCTTTGCGGCTGCAGGGATAGAACTGCGCTTAATTTCAGCAGTGACCGGCGAGGGCACTCGCGAGCTCGTCTATGAATGCTATCGGCGTCTTGAGGAGCTGAAAGCGACGCAGCCGCACCCCGTTCTCGAAGAAGCTTCGGTGAGACGGCGTGTCTATACGTTCACCGGCGGGCCGGCGTTCGAGATCCATCGTGATGGGGAGACGTTTGTGCTTAGTGGGCCATCGGTTGAGCGTCTCAGTAGGCTCTCTCTGGAAGAGCGCGACGCCCAAGAGTATCTCTATGAACGCTTAGAGGCGTTAGGGGTCATGGCGGAGTTGCGCCGTCAAGGGCTCAAGGACGGCCACAAGATTCGCCTTGGCAAGTATGAGCTTGTTTATCAAGCGAGCTAGCTTCCCTCACTTTGTCCGTCGTAACATCACGTAGCTTAGTAGATCCTCTTCTGAATGTATAGGGATATTCTGTGCTTCCATCTCTCTCCGTGCTTGCTCGAGTTCTGGTTCTAAGAGATCTGCAGGACGACACGTTATGGGCTTCTTGTTCCCTATAGCTTTTCTCAGTAACTCTTCGTTGATGGGGGCAGGGGGAGCTCCATATAACCCCAAACAGTACTTTTTCACCTCTTCGATGATCATTTTGTATCGTGCGCCCGTGAGCACATTGACGACAGCTTGTGTTCCCACGATTTGGCTGGTGGGCGTGACCAAGGGTGGATACCCAAGGTCTTTTCTCACTTCCGGTACTTCTTTGAGCACGTCGTTGTATCTGTTGAGCGCACCCTGCTCTTTGAGTTGCGCGTAGAGATTGGAGATCATTCCCCCTGGGATCTGATGCACTAATACACTGACATCTGATCGTTCTGCTACGGGGCTGCTAAACTCTTGGTACTTCTGCTTGACTTGCGCAAAGTAATTGCTGATCTCTACTAATTGATTGAGATCTAGGCCAGTGTCGTAAGGGGTATTGTGCAGCGAGGCGACGAGCGGCTCAACAGCTGGTTGGGAGACTCCTCCGGCAAAGGGAGAGAAGGCGCAGTCTATGATGTCCACCCCGGCTTGGCAAGCAGCATAATAGCTAAGCGCCCCCATCCCGCTTGTCATATGCGTATGCAGATTCACGGGCAGTTTGACAGCCCTCTTGATCGCAGAGACCAGATTGTAAGCTACTTGAGGGCTGATGAGACCCGCCATGTCTTTAATGCAGATCACATCGCAGCCAAGCTTCTCAAATTGAACAGCCATCTCCACAAATTTCTCGATTGTGTGCACGGGGCTGATCGTGTACGAGAGAGCCCCTTGCACAATGGCTCCAGCGTCTTTAGCTGCTTTTATGGAGACCTCCATGTTTCTGATATCATTGAGGGCATCGAAGATTCTGATGATATTGATACCGTTTTTGACAGATAAGTGCACGAATTTTTCTACCACGTCGTCAGCGTAGTGACGATAGCCCACAAGATTCTGGCCGCGCAGAAGCATCTGCAAGGGGGTCTTGTGGACTCTTTCTTTAATCTTGCGCAGGCGCTCCCACGGGTTCTCTCCTAGAAAACGCAGACAGACGTCGAACGTAGCTCCGCCCCACACTTCAAGGGAGTAAAAGCCCACTCTATCGAGCTCTTCTAAAATGGGCAGCATATCCTCAGTGCGCATGCGTGTGGCTATCAGCGACTGATGCCCATCTCTTAGCGTAGTATCGATGATCCTGACCATAGAGGGTTCTCTTCCTTTCGCTTTATGAATAGAGACTGCAGTATAGCAAACGAATCAGGATCCGGCAAGGAACTCTCTTCGCACAAGCATCCTAGAAGTTGTACAATTAAGTGGGTGACGCTTATGCTCTCGCGCAGAGAATTTCTCAGCTCGTCCTTAGCGCTGACAAGCCTAGTCTTGTTAGAGGGGTGCTCTCATAGTGAGGACGTTGGCTCTCCGATGCTGAGCTTTCACCAGGGAGAGGCAAGTTGCGGTGTAGGCCTAGATGACGCTCAAGTCCATGCCGACACGGGGGTTATAAAATTCTCCGGTCGGATGACTATGCCTGATCCGTGCCATCAGCTTGATGCCATGCTTGAAGCTAAAAACTCAGAGCTGATCGTGCACATCTCTGTGATTGCTCCGAAGCCTTCCGAGGGATTCTGCATCCAATGCATCGGGCAAGCGCCCTATGACGGCGAGATCGTCAATCTACGACCAGGGCAGTATACAGTAACACTCCGTCATGGTGAGCGAGAGATTAGAAAAGCTCAAGTCACAGTCTTATAGGAGCACGTGGCGCTTGAACTCTACCCTTCGGATGTAACCGTTCTCGAGGGCTTCGCGAATGCGCCCCGGTCCGTAGGTCAGATAGATCACGGGAAATCCGATAAACTCTTCGTTACGGCGAAATGCCCTCAGCAAGACGTGCCCGCCTGTGCTCAAGATGAGCGTGCTGCTATGCTCAGAGATACCCAGCCATTCGGCTTGGGCATCTACATGCTTAGGCGCATACTCTCTCCAGACTCCTCCACCCAGGTGGGGGATCTGCGGTGCTGTCGCTGTTGCTAAGATGACCAACGGCATAGTGGGGATCACCTCAAAGTTTCTCATGGCATCGAAGATCTTCTCTGCAGGGATGCGCTTCTCTTGCTGAGGAGTATACTCAAAAACGAAAGCGTTGTTCTCAAAGCGCACGTGGCGACGCCTCTTCTGCGCGTCGATCCCCTCGACGAGAAATGTATCTTTGATATATTTCTCTTCAGGCACGGGCATCTCCCAGAACGGAAAGCCCTCCCTATAGAGAGCCTCTAAGACATCAGCGATCTTGGGCTGTAACACTTTGGAGAAAGCGACCTCAGGGATAGTATCTATGCCCAAGAGCGCCAAGAACTCTTGGCGGATCTTAAGCAATTTCTCAGTCACATTTCCTGGGCCAGAGTACTTCTCCAAGATCGCTTCTATCTGATCGAATCGCTCTCGAAAGACGTCTAAGTTCTCTTCTGGAGCGCTTTTGACACGATTCTGCCCATCTTTGACGAGTTCGTTGGGATTGTAGAAGAACCCGTCTTGTAAGCTGGGAATGATCTGTGGGTGGAGCACTTTGGGGTTGACAATGCCCAACTGTACGGTATGTGCCTTGGGGGTATCAGTGCGGGGGATATAGTTATCATAAGCGCAGTTGATGACATGATCGCGGCGTATCCCAGCGGCATCGGCGATCTTGGGCAGCACATAATTCCCAAAGACTTCATCGAAGGGGAGATTCGGGGTCAGATGCGAAAATGTGCTGATCAGCTCTGTCGGGCTATAGAGCTGATAGATATTAGGAAACCGGCGCGAACGATCTCGGTTCTCACGGATAACCTGAGCGTTGTCGTTAATGATTGCCTGTACGTCAACGCAGTCAACGACACCAGCAATAGCTTGTGGGCATCCCATAGCTGTAAGACTAACAAAGAAGGACGCGCTCGACAAGGATGCCCAGATGTCCTTGACGGGCTTGCTGTGATTTGATAAGATATTGCAGATTTCTTCTGATATATCGAGGTGATCCGGTATTCCCAATACACGAGCAGCCAAGCGGGCTTTGCGGAAGAGTGAGCGCGCGCGCTTGCGCAATGTGAAGCGCAAGGAGGCTATCCGTCAAGTCATCCGCCAGATTCGCAAGCACTTGATGGCAGGACAGAAGCAAGAAGCCCAAGCGCTCTTGCCCCAGTTGGCCAAGGCTGTAGACAAGGCCGCCGCGCGTGGGGCGATCCATCAGAACAAAGCCGCGCGTTTGAAGGCGCGATTTATGCAGCTTGTGGCGCACGCCGCGTAACTCATGGCTCAGGGAGCCCTCGTGCGATCGCTGGTCTACCAGCGGCGCTGGCGTCTGAAAGATTTTTCTAGCGAGCGAGCGGCAGCTATTGCCCGCGAGTTAGGGTGTTCGGCTCCGCTCGCGCGTGTCCTGGCTGCACGCGCCCCTGACAGTCCCGTAGAGCTTCTCGATCATGAGATGCCCCAGCTCCATTCGCCTTGGGAGCTTGTGGGAGTCCGAGAAGCTGTCTTGCGCATTGATCGTGCCCTGCGCCAGGGCGAAAAAATTTTCATTCAGGGTGATTTCGACGTCGACGGCATTACCAGCGCGGCGTTGCTCTATAAAGCCCTCCGGGCACTCGGTGCCCACGGGGTCAAGGTCGATTTGTCAGATCGGGAACGGGGCCATGGCCTCAGCGACGCCGTCATACACCGTCTGAAAGACGAGGGCTTTTCGCTCTTGATTACAGCTGACTGTGGCATCTCCGAGAGCGAGTTTATCACGCACTTGCAAGAGCACGGCATTGACGTTATCGTCAGCGATCATCATCATCCGCCGGCGAAGCTGCCCCCAGCCCATGCTATCATTAACCCGAAGCAACCGGGATGTCCCTACCCCAACAAAGACTTAGCAGCTGTCGGTGTCGCGTTTCAGTTGGTCCGCGCGCTCTATGAGCAACGGGGGCTTCCCCCGCAGGCGTGCGAGGAATTTTTAGATTTGGTGCTGCTAGGTACTGTTGGGGATCTCGTCCCGTTGGTACGCGACGGCCATGCCGAGAACAAACGGCTTGTTGCCCAAGGGTTACGTCGCATTGCCCAGGGGCAGATGTGCTTAGGCCTACGTGTCTTGCTGGGGAAGCTCTCTCTCGACCCACAACGACTAACAACGGGAGAGGTCAGCTATATTATCGTGCCCAAGCTGAATGCTGCCAATCGTGTCGGCGATCCCCGTGACGCATTTATGCTGTTAGTCACGGCTCTGCCCAGCAAGGCCGAAGCGCTCGCGACAAAGCTCCTGGCGTACAATCAAGATCGCCAGATTGCCCAAGACGACTTGCTGTACCAAGCTGAGGAGCAATTGCGCGGCCACCCCAATTGGCAAAGTGAAAAGCTCATCTTCCTTGCCGGGCAGTATTGGAACCCAGGGCTCATCGGGTTGGTCGCTTCGGATTTAGCCGAAAAGTACTATCGCCCCACGGTGTTGGTCTCGATTGAAGACGAATTCAGTCGTGCGTCGTGTCGGAGCATTCCGGGGTTTGACATCATCCAAGCTTTAGAGAGATATAGCGAGCTCTTTGAGCGGTACGGGGGGCACGCGATGGCCGCGGGCTTCTCCATTCGTACGGAGAAGCTACCCATCTTACGAGAGCGCCTATGCGCCTACGCGCGGGAAGCCCTGCGCGATCTTGGAGACCCCGTCCATGAGCTCGAGGCCGAGCTCTCCCCTGAAGAGATCACGCTCGAGACGTACACGGATATACTACGCTTAGCGCCGTTTGGCATGGGGCACCCGACCCCGAGATTCTTGCTCCGCTCAGCAAAGATTAAAGAACTCCGCACGGTGGGCAACGGGAGCCAGCATTTGAAGATCAGAGTAGAAGCCGGGGGCAGGGAGTTTTCGGCGATTGGGTTTTCGCTTGGGGCGTTTGCCTATGAAGTCGAGCGTGCGGGCACGGTAGGCTTAGCGTTCAAGCTCGGCTGCGATACTTGGACGGGCCGCCCGCAAGTGCAGCTTGAGATCGAAGATATTTTGGAGCCGTCTATTCTATGAGCGTTCGTGTGAGCTTCATCAACGAGATCTGCCCCACAAAGACCGGGATTGCTCTCACGCGCGCGAGTCTTCTTGGCTCTTGAAAGACTCGATAGAGCCATTCTAATCCCAGACGCTGCCATCGTGTCGGTGCGCGCTTCAGTCTCCCAGCCCAGACGTCAAAGCACCCGCCAACGCCCATCAGCACAGAGACATTGAGCTTCGCTCGATTCTCATATATCCACAGCTCTTGCTTGGGCATGCCCAGCCCAACTAAGAGTATATCGGGCTGCGCTTGGTTGATGAGTCTCAGAATGTGCTTGTTTTCGTCGGGGCGAAAATAACCGTGATGCGTTCCGACGACCTGTAAGTGCGGGTATCTTTCGCAGAGCTTCTGGGCTGCTTGTTCGGCTACTCCCGGCGCTGCCCCTAAGAGAAAGAGCTTGAGTTTTCGGCCGCGCGAGAAGAGCTTCTCGAGCAAATCAATCCCTGAGACGCGCTCGCGTACCGGCGCACCTAGCAGCCGTCCAGCCCACACAATCCCTGTGCCGTCAGGAGTCACTAAGTCAGCAAGTTCATATATTGTTCGTAATCTCTGGTCGCGCTGTGCCTGCAGGATAGCTGTCGTGTCTGGTGTGCAGACGAGAGCCGACGCGCGAGTGCTCAGAAAGCTTTCTAGTCTCTGCACAGCTTCGTCGAGCGTCACGCAATTAATCGATGTCCCAAAGAGCACGAATTTTTTCGCGTTGACTTCAGTGTGCGGAAGACGCCTGAGGGACCACCACCCTAGTCCTATGATTATCCCTGTTCCTGCTATAACTCCAGCGAACACTGCCAGGTCTGTTCTAGTCACTAAGAATGCTAAAACGCTCATGTACGCCGAGAGCAGATACATAACTATGAGCGCTCTCGTGCGCCCGATGGGCAACTCATCGAGCCATGAGCCAGAGAGTTTGTGGGTATATGCAATGGAGAGCGTGCTGGTAAAGGGCAATACAAGAGCGATCAAGGGCATAAGGAGCGCTACTGATGCTGGTGTCTTCACTAACCCTACGATAGCAGCTACAGCTAATCCATACCCAGCAGCGTGGCTCCACCATTTCGGGGGGACAGCGTGCGTTCGCAGCCCCAGTACTATAACAAACAAGACGCCGAGGAGCATCATGCCCAGCCATTGTCCTTGCAGGAGAGCGATCAGGGTGAGAGCTCCGCTGGAGATGATGAGTATCTTTATGAGAAGTCTTCCTGAAGGATCGAGTTGCCCTACAACAGAGACCCCTTGGCTCACAGCGATGATCCACGCCAGCGTCATGAGCCCGCTCCAGTGCTGGAGATAGAAGACTCCCCCGTCAGGGTTGGTGAGAAACTCAATGCGGTAGCCTGCGGCGTAGGCGCAGAGCGCTGCCAGGATTAAGCTAATAATGTTGAGCCGATGATAGCGAGCAGCGCCCACGAGTATCGCTATACCGAGGGTTATCCCCCACAACCGGGAATCGAGCAGAAGAAGAGAAAGAGAGAGGGGGATAACAGCAATGAGATGAAGCACCCCTCTCTGACGCACGTGTTTCGGAGTCATCTCTGTGGCGGAATCCCCCTTCGTTCAGGGTGAGTCTAGAAGAATTCCCGTGCTGAGGGAAGGATTGCGGGAGCGTTCGTGGGTGATCTTTGTCTTGTGTGGGGGTGACCGCTTACGGCGAGATTGGCTCAATAACTACTCTTCGTTCCTCGCCCTGGCCCTCACTATAGGTGCGCACACGAGGGAAGGTACTCAGCGCTTCATGGATAGCTTTGCGTTCATAGGGCTCCATGGGGTCGAGCACGATCTTTTTATGCTCACGCAGAGCTTCTTCGGCCAGCTGGAATGCTAGCTCTTTCAGCTCGGCCTTGCGTCGCTCGCGGTAACCGTCCGCGTCAATGTGTACACTAATGTCTTTTCCCAACGTGCGTTTGATATAGATCTCGACTAGGTGAGCCAAGGCGCGCAGCGCTCGCTGGTTCTGCCCGACGAAGACTTGAGCACCCTGCAGGTCAATCAGGATCCCTTCGTCGCTCTCGGCCAAGCGCAACAGGGCTGTCTCTCCAGCGATTCGGAAGAGCCCCGCAAGAAAGTCCTCAATGGTCTGCTTGATCGTGGGATCCATCGCTGGCAGTCTCCAAAGCTCCTTCGGGTTCTGTGGGGGTGGGCGTCGGGCGCCGTCGCAATTCCCACATGACAAAAAGCTGCTGCCCCACTTGCACGAGCGTCGAGACAAGATAGTGCAGCCATAACCCCGCTGAAAGATCTTT
Organism: Candidatus Bipolaricaulota bacterium; assembly: GCA_938091745.1. Classification (GTDB taxonomy): domain Bacteria; phylum Bipolaricaulota; class Bipolaricaulia; order RBG-16-55-9; family DRXL01; genus JANXCC01. Next base: position 10,677 of record CALLJK010000012.1, on the reverse strand, counting down.
CAACAAAAACCCAAAGACGATGGGGAAGAGCCACGTCATCGCTTGGTTTTGCCCACTGGCGGTGGGTACTGGGGTCAGCTTCCCTTGAACAATCTGGGCTAACACTGTCAGCGCGACGATGATATAGAGCGAATCGTGTTGACTCAGGTCGCTCATCCAGAGGAAGCCGGGGCTGAGATGGATTGCTTCAGCGCTATAGATGATCACGCGCCAAAGCAAAATAAAGATGGGGATCTGTAAGATAGCTGGCAAGCATCCCCCCATGGGGTTGACCCCCTCTTTGCGGAAGAGCTCCATCTGTTTTTTCGTTAATTCTTCGCGGTTCTCGCGGGCACGACGTTTGAGTTCGTCTTCGGGCATCTTGGGGTACATCGCGCGTAATTGTGTCAGGGAGGGATAGCGCGCTTGGAGCTTCTCTAATTTGGGCTGAATCTCGCGCATCTTGATCATCGAATGGAATTGTGCTCGCGTCAGGGGGTACATCAACAATCGAATAATCAGCGTGAAGAGAATCAATGCCCAGCCGTAGTTGCCCGTGTATTCATAGAGCAGATTGAGAAATTTTGTCACACCGGCGAGGGCTTGGCTCCACAGGCCGTGATCGGTGACATGCTGCAACTCTGCTTGTTCTAAAAAGACCAAATTGAGCCGTCCGGCGTAGAGCGTAAAGTGATACGTGCGGCTCTCATTGGGCGCGAGGGTCAGCCCTGTAGAGCGCACGCCCAAAATCTGTCTGCCTTTGGAATCGACGCCCACCCAGGGACGAATATCGTTCTGTTCAGGATTATTGCGGAGCCACAGTAAGAGACTAGTGCCAACGAACCCCAAACCGTCGAAGACTTTATAGTTCTGCACAATCTCGTTGGAACGCACGCCGTCGAAAAGAAACCGCGCTTCAGATCGGGCATCCTGAACGCCACCCCCCAACGCCAACTGAAATCCTTCGGGGAGCGAGAGCATCTCAGGAGAAAGATTTTCTAAGCGCAATTCTATGTCTATGGTGTAGTCTGGGGCATTGATGACTGTAAAAGTCTTCTGAATTCTGAGGGTATCGTTTTGATGGGTGAACGTGACTTTTTGGATCTTCGGGTCTTCGCTAGGGAGTATCTCTGCTTGATAAGGAGCTTCTGGAGGGACTGAACCGACGGTGAGCGTGAACGGAAAGGTTGCACCCTCGGCGTAGAGCCGCGAAAGATCTTGGGGCTTCACTTTGACGTCGGGCAGGATCTCCACGGGAGGGTTGCCCCAAGGCGCGGAGAAATAGAGATAGACGCTCTTGAGCGTCCCGCCAGATTCAGAGAAGATATAGCTGACAAGGCCCGTCTTGACCTCGAGTTCCTGTGGGCTTTGCTCGCCCAGCAGGCGCGTCATTATCTGAGTGCGCGGGTCCTGGGCTTGTACTGTGAGCGTAAACAGACTGATAAGAACAAAGACGTAGAAGCAAAAGCGAGCACTCATGACAGTTACTTAGTTTACCGAAGCACGGGGGTCTTTTCAAATACCTTGATCGAGTGTGCTGCACCCAGTATAATCTCTCTTGCGATGGCGCAAAGGCTGTTCGTTGGCGTACTCGTTCTGGCGGGATTAGGATGGCTCGGCTTGATCACCCACTCGTATTTTTTCTACAATCCCGGCCCACAGACCCCCGGTGCCCTGCGGCGCGAAGATCAAATCAATGAGTTTGTCCTGAAGTTTAAGCAAGGGGTCTTTCTCGATAAGAACGCTGAGCTGCATTTCGATGAGGAGCGCCCGGCGTTGGGCTTTCGCGCCCCAGACTTCGAACTGCAAGACACACATGGGCACAGTGTGAGACTGAGCGCGCTGCGCGGCAAGCCCGTCTTGCTCAATTTTTGGGCAAGCTTGTGCCCCCCGTGTCGCAAAGAGATGCCCGATCTCCAAGAGTTTTTCAGCCAATACGGTGAGAAAATTCACGTCGTCGGGATCAACTGGAACGATCAGCCCAACACCGTGCAAGAGTTTCTGAGTCAATACGGGATCACGTATACGAACCTGCTCGATACGAACGGGAAAGTCTTCGTGCTCTACGAGCTGACGGGCCTGCCCACGAGCTTCTTCATTGACGAGGACGGGATCATTCGCGGCAAGTGGCTCGGCTTGATGAGCGTCGCCGATATGATCAAAGCGTTCGAAAAGACCACGCGAGCCTTGGACTCGCAGTAGCTTCGCTATGAGGGCATTCTTTCGAGAGATCGCGCACGATCTGTATAGCTTCTTCACGTCCATCACGCTTGCCATCGTCTTAATATCGCTCATCGCACTGCTAGCGCTTGTGGGCACGCTCATCCCTCAAGAGACGTTTACTCGCGAAGTCGATTACATCGCGCGCTACGGCGTCGAGGGCTACAATACCCTCAAAAAGCTTCAGCTCACGAACATCTTCGGGTCGTGGTACTTTCTCTTCCTCATGGCGCTCTTTACGCTCAATCTCTCCGCGTGCACTCTCAAAAGACTCAGCGCGTCGTGGCGCTACTGGAAGCTCCCGATGAGCTTTATTCCCCCAGAGGGCCTGCGGCGCTTCGAGCACTCGTATGTGCTCTCTGGCTCTGTCTGCTCTGACGCCCCTAGAAGGATTCGCGCGCTGCTTGAGCGTCATGGCTATCGCGTGCGCGAGCAGAATTCCCAGATTCTCGCAGAAAAATGGCGTTGGGAACGCTTCGGCATTGATATCTTTCACATCAGTCTGCTGATTGTCATAGTGGGCGGGCTGGTGACCATGCTCTTTGGGTATCGGACTTTTGAGATCGCCCATCAGGGGGATACTATCAACCTCCCGGGCGCAGACTTCGCCGTGAGGGTCAAGAGATTTTGGAGTGAAAATTACAAGAACTCCGAGCGCGTCATGGATTGGCGCACCGAACTGACCGTGATCGAGGACGACAAAGAGATCGTGACAAAGACTATCGAAGTGAACGCGCCGCTGCGCTACAAGGGCTATAATTTCTATCAGTCGGCGTTTGGGACGGATTGGCAGGGGGCCGCGCGCGTCACGCTTGCGCTCTTTCGTGCCAACGGCACAGAGATCGGCGAGTTTGTGGGCACGGTGGACGACGGCTTTGAAGTCCCATCAGAGAATATCTTTGTGAAGGTCGGGGCGTTTCTGCCCGATTTTGCTCTGACGGAGAATCTCATCGCGTATAGCCGGACACAACGCCTAGAGAACCCAGCAGTCTTCGTAGAGATCTACGACGCCCAAGGGCTGAGGCTCATGCGCACGTGGGCCTTCTCCCGCCCGGAGATGCAAACGTTTTGGGAGACGGCGCTGGCCCGCGTCAGCGGCGAGATGCCGTACAGAGTTAAGCTTGTAGGCATGACCGCCCCGGAGTTCACGGGCTTGCAGATCACCAAAGACCCTGGTCGCCCCATTGTCTATTTCGGCTTTCTCTTTATAATTCTGGGATTGCTCGTGCACATGTATTTCAAGCACAGACAGATCTGGGTGCACGTTTCAGAGGGCGAGATCGTGATCTCCGGGACGGTGCGCAACAATCTCAGATCGTTTGCGCAGGAGTTTCGCCGTCTTGGGGATGAGATCGAGCGGCTTGGGGTCGTGACGCATCCTGAGCCAGAGTTGGTCACATAAATTCTTCAAGGAGGAGATCGTGAAATATCCCAGCGTGGTGCTCTTCTATCTGAGCACGGTGAGCTACTTCGTGACGTTCGTGTTCTATCTGCTCCATGTCGTGTTGGGAGTATCGTCAGGCAAAGGGGAACGCTCAGGAGCACCGGGCATTGTCGCTTCGAGCGCTTCAGGGGGTCTCTCACGCATCGCGTGGGGCGCTTGGGCCACCCGCGCTCTTGTTATGAGCTTAGTGATCTCTACCGCAGGGGTGATCGCCCGCGCGATTGAGCTGGGCAACGCTTCCCAATGGGTCAAAGCGTTCTTCCTGCCCCTCTCGACGACCTATGAGACGCTCACGTTCTTCGCTTGGCTCATCCCGTTAATCTATCTTATGATGGAGCGCTGGTTTCAGATCAAGCAAGTTGGGGTCTTCGTCACCGGTGCGGCGTTCGTGATGCTCTCTGTGGCTGCATCGCCGAGCTTTGCGCCCAGCGCTCCTACGGGCGTCCCCGCGAGCCTTCAGAGCTATTGGCTGACCATTCACGTTCTGTTTATGGTGCTCGGGATCGCGTTCTTCACCAGCGGCTTTGGTGCGACGCTTGTGTATTTGTGGCGCCGCTATGAGAAAAAACTCTTTCTGCTCTTTGGAGCATTGCTCGCTGTGCTCGTGACGACTATCTTTGTGGTGATCCCGCTCTTTGCCACATTGCAGTTAGAGAAGATGCTCGCATCCGTGGCGCTCTTTGCTGTGCTGTGTGCTGGTTTTGGCTGGCTCTTGCTCTTCGTGCATCGGGAGAGCCAACCCATCGCGTGGGAGCGCCTAGAACCCATAGAAGAGATGATCTATCGCTGCAACGCGCTGGGGTTTCCGTTCTACGCGATTGGGGGCTTGGTCTTCGGTGGGATTTGGGCCGAGCAAGCGTGGAGCCGCTACTGGGGCTGGGACCCCAAGGAGACAGCGATGCTGGTGACGGCTTTAGTCTACGCGGTCTATATGCACGCGCGGCTCACCTGGGGCGCACGCGATCCGGGGTGGCGTGGGGGCTTAGTCGCCTGGCTCTCCGTCTTAGGGTATCTCGCGGTGCTCTACGCGTGGATCGGGATCAACTACTTTGTCGCAAGCTTGCATAGCTTTGTGTAAGAGATAAATAAGGCGGCCTTTGTGGGGCCGCCCCTAGGAGGTGAGAGGGTTTGCGACTCGCTTGGCTGGGGTCAGCCAAGCCCAAGGAGGTGATTCGATCTCAGTATAACAGGCCAATTGCACGATGTCTGTAACCAAGCTCACATTTGTGTCGACCGTATCCATTCCATCGTCACACGTAGGCCTTCTTCGAGAGAGATCTTTGGTATAAAACCTAAGAGTCGTCGGGCTTTGGAGATATCGAGCGCATTGCGCCGGAGCTCCCCTAGCCGTGGTGGGGCGTAACGCGCATCACACTGCTTGCCCAGGGTGTAAGAGAATCGCTGTAATAGTTCATTCACGCTCGTCTCCCGCCCTGTGCCAACGTTGAACGCCAGGTCGTCTATCGAGCGCACTGGGGCACGATTGATCTCTTCGAGGCGCTCTGTCGCTAATAGATTAGCTGCTACAACGTCGCTCACGAAGACGAAATCCCGCGTCTGCTGGCCGTCACCGAAGATTGTCACTGACTCATTGCGAGCAAGGGCTCGCGAAAAAGTGCTGATGACCGTGGCTTCGCTCTTGGGGGTCTGGCGCGGCCCATAAACATTCGCGTAGCGCAGCGCTATATACTCCAATCCCCACGTTTGTTTAGCGCTGAGCAGATAAAATTCACTCGCGAGCTTGGCGACCCCGTAAGGGCTGATCGGCTGTTTGGGGGCATCTTCGGGGACGGGGAGCTCTTCCGGCTCGCCGTAGATGACCCCACCCGATGAGATAAAAATAAATTTTCTTACAGAAAACTCTCGACATGCTTCCAACAGCGTGAGCAGGCCCATGATGTTCGTACGCGCATCGGCGAGGGGATCAGCGACGGAAACGCGCACGTCCACTTGCGCTGCATGGTGATTAACTAAATCGAATTGCTCGCGTGCGAAGATTTCCCGCACGGCTGAACGGTCTGTGATATCTGTCTGATAGAAGCGCGCTTTGGGGTTGAGAAATTCCCTGTACCCTGTCGAGAGATTATCGATGACTGTGACTGAGTGTCCGTAAGCGATATAGGCGTCTACGACGTGCGAACCGATAAACCCTGCCCCGCCCGTCACTAGGATCTTCATGAGCGTTGTGCTCGCTCCTTCCAGATACGATCTAAGATCCCATTGATGAAGACCGGGGAGTGCTCGCCCCCGTATTTCTTGGCGAGCTCCACCGCTTCGTCGATCACGACTTGGGGAGGCACGTCGCCACGATAGCAAAGCTCATAGACAGCCAAGCGTAAGATATTCCTGTCTACAGAGTGCAACCGTTCGAGACGCCAGCCTTCCGCGCGCTCTGTAATAATTCTGTCGATTTCAGGGAGCTTCTCCTCTAGGCCCTGAATGCAGCTACGCACGTAGGGGTCGTCGGTGGGCTGTTCTTCAAGGAGCTTTTCTAAGGCCTCTTCACGAAAGTCCCTTTGGAAGAGCAGTTTGAGAATGCGTTCGCGGGCGGCGCGGCGCGACAATGTCTTCATCGGTAGAAGAAAAAGAAGAGTTCGCGGACCCGTTCGCGCAACTCCTCCGACTCAAAGAGCTTCCCGATGGCAAATCCCAGCATAGCTAAGAATAAAATCAGAAATAATCGCACACCCAACCAAATCCATAGCAACCCGACGAGCACTCCTACGATTGCCCCAAGGACACTGGGGGAGAGCCGCGCCATCACTTGATCTCTCCTTCGCCGAAGAGCGGGCGCTCTTCCGGTGTCTCGCTGGTAATACCCGCTGCGATCACTTGCACGCGATGAACCTTCACGCCCACACGGTCCTCAACGGTCTCTTCGACCGTCTGCTGGATTCTCTCTGCCGTATGGAGCACGTTCTGCCCAACCGGAAGCTCGGCACGAATAAAGACGTACAGCCCATTGCTTGTGTTTTCCAGAGCTACGCGATATCGCGGCAACCCAAACTCATACGCCAAGATGCGCTCGATATACGAGCGAATCGCAAAGAGCGAGATCTCCACTGGCCCGCGTGGGCTCTCATGCTGGATACGCTTCCAGCGCCGCCGTGCTTGTAAGAGCTGGGCTAAGAAATACAAGCCAACAAGAAAGAATACCAACGCAAAAGCGTCGAGCAGCACAACCCCCCAACTGCTTCTTATAAACGCCACGAACATCTCCCAGAGCTTATCTGGAGGAGCCGTAGCCACCCCAAAGGTGATCCATAACAGCCCTGCTGTTCCAACCCAACACACAAGAAATGCCCCAGCGTAGAGAATCTCTGCGATATAATCGATTGTTTGTTTCACGGCTTCCCCTCCTTGGGTAACGACTTCATCTCACTAGTATCGAGCTCTTGCACATAAACGTCGACAGCGCTGACCCGCAAGCCGGTCATTCCTTCGATCTCTTGTTTGACTTTGGCTTGGACTTTCTTAGCGACCTCAGAGATGGGATAGCCATAGCGAATGACGGCCTTGAGCCGAATGCGGATCGTCTGGTCTTTGGTGAGCTGTGCTGCGACGCCCCGGCGCTTCTCGCTATTGAGCAGGGCAGCCAATCCATCAGCCGCCGTTCCCTTGAGCTTGCTGATTCCTTCAACCTCTTGGGCAGCGATGCTCGCGATCGAGCTGATAACCTCCTCAGCGATAGAGACTTGACCGCTCCACCGAGTTCGCTGAGCCATTTTACGCTCAGAACGCATAGAGATCAGCGATTGACACGCTCGACGTATTGCCCTGTTCGCGTGTCGATCTTCACCCAGTCCCCTGGATTGATAAAGAGTGGGACTTTCACTTCTAAGCCGGTCTCTAAGATCGCAGGCTTCATCACGTTGCTGACGGTGTCGCCGCGCACGCCTGGGTCGGTCTGTTTGACTTGGAGTTCTACAGTAATGGGCAGCTCGACCTTCACAAACGTCCCTTGATAGAAGAGTCCGGATACTTCCATGTTCTCCTTCAGATAGGGCTTGACGTCCGTCACTTGCTCTTCTGTGAGCGTATACTGATCGAACGTCTCGGAGTCCATGAACGTGTAGAGATTCCCGCTGCTGTAGAGATACTGCATGGGGCGCTCTTCTAGTTGAACGATCTTGACCGGTGCCGAATCGAAAAAGTTCTGCGGGATCACTTTGCCGGTCTTAATGTGGCGAAGCCGGCATTGCGCTACAGGACGCCCTTGCGCTTTCTTCACGTGCGCATATTCTTCAATAATCCAGAGCTCGCCCTCGTACTCGATCACTTTGCCCTTGCCTAGATCGCTGACGCCCATAGTCTAGCCTCCCTTTTCTGTGGCGATCTCTCTGGCGGTCTTGCCCTCAGTCCATCGGATGACCCACAGCGTCACTTCATACAGGACGACCAGTGGGATCGCCAAGGTCATCATGGTGAACGGGTCTTGGGTAGGCGTGAGCAGCGCTCCCAAGACAAGCGCTATTACTATAGCGTATTTGCGCTTCTCCCGCAAGAACGCGTGTGAGACCAAGCCGATCTTCGCCAGCAGAAAGAGCACCACTGGCAGCTCAAACGAGACCCCAAACCCCAGCATCAGCCAGAGTATAAAAGAGAAGTAGTTTTCGAACGTAAACGCGGCTTGGAGATAGCTCCCTCCCAGCCCGATCAAGAACTGTAAAGCCACAGGGACTACAAAGAAGAGCGCTCCGAACGCGCCAAGATAGAAGAGCCCTGCGCCCACGAGAAATCCATAGCGCGCGTATTTGCGCTCATGGGGAAAGAGCGCTGGGACGATGAATTGCCAAATCTGATACAAGACGAACGGCGCACCGATTAACAGCCCTACAAAGAACGCAAGCTTAATGTAGCCGAAGAAGACCTCGGTAGGACGAATGAATATTAAGCTGCCCCCGTGGAAGAGGAAGCGCCGGCACTCAAACGCCAGCTTCGACCATTGATCTTCGGACATTTGAGGGGCATTAGGGTTGACGAGCAAGGTACGGCATGACTCTAGCAATCTTGAGAGCTCTGCGCGCGAGCCGCTCATAGTCCGTAGTGGCTCTGTGAGAAACGCCATAATCTGCTCACGGAAGATATACGCGATGATCGCGAGAGAGACGATCACGACCAGCGAGTAGATCACGCGGGCGCGTAGCTCATCTAGGTGTTCCCAAAGACTCATTTGATTTGGGTCCTTCCTGGCCATAGTGCGTACACGTTAGGCGTGCTTGGATTATACGGGGCAAGCGAGAGAAAGGCAAACGCCTTTGCTAACGATTATCTCCTTCGCCGCGGATCTGGCCGCGCTCGAGGCGCACCAGGGTGGAGAAAAGCCGCTCATACATCTTCTGCAAGAACTTTTGGCGGTCCTCGACTTTGATAATGTCAGAGCGCGCGTGCATCACGATGTGCAGCGCAAACGGCGACGGCGACGGGCTCACAAAGCCCTCCAGCTCCATCTGCCCTGACCGAATCTCGTCTAGAATTTTCTGCGCGTTCTCGATGTCCATCGCGTCCTCCATCACTTCACGATATGTCTCTGTCAGAATGGGAAAGTATTCGTCCATGCGCTCGACGGCGTTCTGCAAGATCGCAGCTTTCATCTGCTGGCGGCCTACAGACTTGCGCTGCCCCTTGTAGCTGCGCAAGATCATTAAAGCCCGTGTGGCGCAGTGCCGGAATCTTCGCTTCAGAATTTCTGTATCGCGCAGCGCGTCGCGCAGCACTTCCCGAAGATCACGCTCTTTCAAGAGATCAAACGCCTCCATAACTTTGACGGAGCCTTCATACGCAAGATAAAAGCCGTGATCGGTGACAGCGATCTCGATGTCTTTATCTTCACGACGCGCGATGAGATACGCTAAAGCCCTACTCAGCGCATCATTCACCCTCCGCCCAAAGAGCGCGTGAAAGATCACGATTGTTTTCAGTCCTTCGTGATAGAACTCTATCAACAGCTTGCGCCGATGGGGCAGCCGCGAGTATCGGTGCTGCTCAGCGAAATATCTGTAGAGCGACTCAACCCCGCGCGCGTCGAGCTGTAACTCCGAACGAATAAATTCTTTGATCTCACTTGATGAAGCTTTTCGTGTGAACAGCTCATAGAGTGCAGAGCGAAACCCCTGAATGTCTAAAGCGAGTTCAAAGCTCAACGGGAGCATCTCGGAAAACCACGTGGGCACGGTTGCGCGCTCTTCTTGGGCAGTCTCGACTTGGATGGTCATCCCGCGCGAGAATTTAAATTTATAGGTCTCACCCCCAAGCACGAACGTGTCGTGCTTGCGCAGCATCTCTAAAAAGCCCTCTTCGATCTGACCGATTCGTTTATTGCCGGCTTTCACAATGATATACGATTCGTCGGGGATCGTGCCCACGTTCGTCATATAGAGCACACGCGCGAGCCGCCCCCGCGTGCGGATCGCCCCTGTCTCTTTGTCATAATAGATTTTTGCGTAGACGTGACGGTCTTCTAAGTCCGTGTATTCACCCGCGAGATACTCTAAAACTTTTTCAAAGTGCTCGCGCGAAAGCTCTGCGAAGTTATAGCTGCGCGTGACAAGCTCATAGAGATCATCGGCATAGATAGGGCCATCAAGTAGAATCCCAAAGATCTGCTGGGCGAGCACGTCGAGACAGTTCTTGGGAATGTGTAATTTCTCTAATTTGTGCTGGAGTGCGCTGCGCATCATCACCGCGCACTCGACGAGATCGTCTTGATCGGTGACGACGACGCGCCCCTTGATCGTATCGTGCAGCTTATGCCCAGAGCGCCCGATCCTTTGCAACGCGCGTGTGACGCTCTTGGGCGACCCCAACAGAATCACCAAATCTATGTACCCAATGTCAATGCCCAATTCCAAGCTCGTGCTGGAGACCACGACTTTCAGTTCCCCGTTCTTCAATCTTCGTTCGATATCCCAGCGCAGCTCTTTGCTGAGCGAGCTGTGATGCGCACCGATCACCTCAACGTAATGGGGAAATTTCTCTTTGAGCGTGTGCACGACCCTCTCAGTGAGCGCGCGGGTGTTCGTGAAGATCAGTGT
>CALLJK010000011.1 GCA_938091745.1 Candidatus Bipolaricaulota bacterium | reverse complement strand
TTCCCGCCCCCACAAAAACCCTTAGATCGTGCAAACAAAATTTTGCTCTTCCATCCGGCGTTGGGAGTCACTCTCACTATAGTTGAAGACTCTTCCGAAGACTTGTCATGGCCTCGCTGGGGTTTTGATGACGCGCTCTATGTGATCGGAGACTCCCAAAAGATCTATAAACTTTCCGTGAGTTTCGACGATCTGGAGCGCGCTCTCTATGATCCCTAGGTGCTGCTGCGGCTCAAGCCCCTGTCACTGCAAGACGCGCAGCTGCTTTGGACAGATGAAGGGAGTATCAGTGCTTTGGCCCCCTCGCCCGATGGACGATATATCGCGTTCTTATAAGAGTCAGGGGGCTATTCCGATAATAAGTACTTTACAGTCATCATTGTAGATATCGAGCAGGACCCGCCCAAGGAGATCACAGCCTTGCCCACAGGCTATATGACTCGCGTCATCTGAACTGCCGACAGCAAAGCTATGCTGCTCGCACGTCAGGAGCCGGAGCGCTCCGTCAATCTAGGGATGATCATACGCTACGAGTTGGCTACAGCTGAAGAGACGGTCTTGGTCAGAGACGTCTTGTTCTCTTCGCATCCGGAGAGCGTGCGTGGCCCAGGGCCGTTGGCGCTCTCCCCTGATGGGCAGACGCTCTACTATACAAATCTTGTGACGCTGCCTCCGCGCACGGCACAAGATGTGCGTCTGGGGCTATACAGCCTTGAGCTGGCCAGCAGAGCGCACAAGCTCCTCATGGAGTTGCCCACAGCAGAAGCATTGCACGAGATCGCTGTCGCTCCCAGCGGGCGGCGCCTGGCGTTCACCGTCGTCAGCTATCGCGTGGGGATGGACTTTGCGCTGTACTCGGCGCTCTATCTTGCCGATGGGGATCACGTGCGCCAGCTCGCGCAGCAGACGAACGGCTGGCTCTTCCCCTTGTGGCTCGATGACGTCCAGCTTGCGTATGTGCAGTTTCGCGTAGAGATAGAGAACGAAGACTTTCCCGCAGGAGTCCAGCCGGCGCTGTGGGTGCATAACGTCGAGACGGATGAGCGCTCCAACTATCTGCCCCTGCTGACGATGCAAATGCAGCTCGAAGCGCTGCGCCAACGTGTGCGCCAGCTTGAGGAGCGCATGCAAAACCTTGAAAAAGCTCTCCATGAGCTTCAAAATAAACACAGATGACTCACGAGAGGTGGCTCCACGTAGAGGGGCTACGCATTCGCTGTCTTAGGGCCGGGGAGCGCGGCCCGGCTGTCGTTCTGTTGCATGGCGGCGGGATCGATTCGGCGTCGCTCTCGTGGCGATTAGCTGTAGAAGCGCTCGCGCCGTATTCTCGTGTCTATGCTCCCGATCTTCCCGGCTATGGCGCCAGCGACAAGCCCCCTATCGCTTATACGACCGAGTTCTTTATCGAGTTCATGCAGAGGCTGCTGGACGCGCTTGAGCTTCCCACAGTGAATCTGATCGGGCTTTCGATGGGTGGGGCGATTGCGCTTGGGGTGGCGCTGCGCGCGCCGCAGCGCATAGAGAAGCTTGTGCTTGTGGACAGCTACGGCCTACAGGAGCGCTTCCCTTGGCATTTTCTCGTGTGGGCGCTGACGCGCTGGCCAACATTACAGAATATAGCTGTGCTGCCCATCCGTTACAGCAAGGTGCTCCTGCGCTGGGGGATGCGCGTGCTCACGGGTAATCCCAGCTTCATCACGCCAGAGCTTGTCGAGGAAGTCGCCCAATGGGCCAGGCACCCTCACGCCCGCAGGGCTTTTGCGTGGTGGTTGCGCGACGAGATCGGTTGGAATTCAGTGAAGACGAACTTTCTCCGCGAGCTTGCTCGCATCGAAGCGCCGGTGCTGCTCATTCATGGGGAGCGTGACCGCGTTGTGCCTGTTGAGGCTGCACGGCGCGCGCACCGGCTCCTCAAGAACGCTCGGCTTTTTGTCATTTCTGGTTGTGGCCACTGGGCGCCGCGCGAGCGCCCTGAAGAAGTCCACAGGGCGATCTTGGAGTTCCTAGCAAGCCCTCACTCAACCGGCATTTGACTTTTGGCAAACGCTTCTTATAATGAAGTAAAGCCGTGATCTTTGATAACTGAACAGGCGCGCGATTGTGTCTCAAACCAAGGAGGAATTTCTATGAATGGACAACCCGAAACTGCCGTCTTTGTCGACTTGGAGAATATCTATATCGGTTTTCGGCATCAATACGGACGGGATCTCACTGCCGATGAACTCGTGGAAAAAGCCCGGTCTTTCGGAGGTGTCAAGTTCATCAATGTCTATGCAGACTTCAGCGAGCTTACGTATCCTGAACACTTCAAACTCGATCTCGATAACGAAGGCGTCCAAGCGATCAACGTCCCCAAAGACCGAGATCGTGAGGGCCGCCCCACAAAGAACAAAATAGATATGCGCATGGCCGTAGACGTCCTACGCACCCTAGCATTTCGTAAAGAGATCACACGCTATGTGTTGCTCACCGGAGACAAGATCTTCTTAGATGTTGTCAATTTGGCGCGCAACGACTTCGGCAAGGAAGTGATCATCTGCGGGCTGGAGGGCACCGTTGCGCAAGTGCTTAAGGACGTCGCCGTCTATGTGCCGTTCAACGCCGATACAGCGATAGACGAGCGTCTTGAGAAATTTATTAAGCTCTTCGATCGTCTGGAGCGCGAGCTTCTGGAAGGGACATATCACTATATTGGCTGGAAGCTCGTGATCGACAAGCTCATGGAGCAGCCGGACTTCAGCTTCACGACATGGGCTGAAGCGCGAGATTTCTTCGAGCGCCTCAAGCGCGACGGCCGCATCGTCCTCAAGTATTATCCGGGGGAGAGCCGCGAGATCGAAGGATATCGTCTCGATAGACGCAATCCCTTGGTGCGCAAGGTGCTGGGACTAGAGCCTAAGCCAATCGAGCCAACACCACTATCTCTATCGGATTTGCCCAACGAGCGCCCGTTATAGAGTGTGCCGAGACAGCTGCTCTAACACATAAGCGCGAATCTCTTGAGCTGTGGGCAACGCCTGGGTGAGCTTCCCATTGTCAAGATATTGCTTGAGGCGCGGCTCCCACGGGGTGAGACACTTCGGGCACTGGCGCGGCTCTCGCCCCCACCGAGAGACTTCTCGGCGCCCGCACTTGTCGCAGATGCAGAGCTGCTTCGCGCCACTACGCGTGCCGCGCTTCGCTGTCGGCTCCCACTGCCCATCAGATTGTCGGATCTCAACGATATCCATCGCGAAGTCGCAGACCCGCGCATTACTGATTGCCGTGCCAATCCCGTAAGCATCGGCGACTTCGTTCAGCTGGGGGATGACGTCTTCGTCTATGCCCCCAGAGATAAAAATTTTAATATTCTCATAGCCGTGCGTGTCCAGCTCCCACCGGACTTCTCGCGCGATCTCGAGCATATCACCCCGGCGCGAGCTGGGCGTATCTAATCGCACAGCATCAATGTTCCCCTTGAGGAGTTCTGCGTTCTCTAGCGCTTCAAATTTTTCATCGCCAAACGTGTCGATCAGAACAATGCGCGGCACGGTCTTTTCGATAACTTCGTCGAACATCAGTGACGCTGTCGTTGAATCTTCTAAGATCAAAATGAGCGCATGGGGGATCGTGCCAAACGGCTCAATTCCCAGAAGTTCTGCGCCAACCACGCTCGAGACTCCTGCACACCCGCCAATATATGCAGCACGCTCGACCATCGGCGCGATGGCTGGATGAACACGGCGCACGCCATAGCTATAAATGGGCCGACCCTGAGCGGCTTTGACACAGCGAGCAGCTTTCGTGGCGATCCCGCTCGCCTGACAGAGCAATCCAAGGACTGCTGTTTCATAAACAGAGAATTTCTGATAGCTTGCTTCGACCATTAAGACCGGCTCGTGCACGTGTACAATAGTCCCTTCAGGGAGTGCCCACAGATCGACGGGGAGATCTTGTAAGAGCGTGATCACTTCTTCCAGCCCGCAGAGCACACCCCAGTCCCAGCCCTCAGGGAAGCGCTTTTTCAGTGTAACTTCCAGGCGCACCCGCTTGTCGATATTCTTTTTCTGCAGAATTTGTCGAGCGCGCTGAAAGTAGATATCCGTGACATGCCCGGATTTGATCTCTTCCGAGCTGGCCATGTGAAAGCTATTTTTTCTTAGTGTCATGAGAGCCTCCCGAGGTGAGCTGGCTCTGATCAAGTTGTTCACTGTGTTCGCCCAACAGCCCAATATATTTGTCTAGAGCGCGACGGACAAGCTCTGAGATAGATAAGCCCGTCTGTTGGGACAGCTTCTTCAGCGCGTGATGCTGCTGTTCTGTGATCGTCCAGTTCACTCGCCTCATCGAATTTATGATATAATAGATAAGCGCACATGTGCAAGGGTATGTCAGCGTGTGGTGGGTCAGAGAGAGTGGCTTGAGTTTGTGAGCGTGACAGCGTAAACTTAGAGCTGGAGGTGTGGTATGGCAATCACTCCAGGAGGGCATCCGGCGGATTGTCGCGGCGAGTGTTCGTGGATCTTTTCAGACTTAGACGAGAGAGGCCTCAAGGAGTTGCGGGCTATGGCCCGCCCAGTCTCGTATGACAAGGACGAGCTGATCTTTCAAGAGGGCGAGCCGGCTTTTGGGTTCTACGTGATCTGTACAGGGAAAGTCAAACTAGCCAAGCACTCCCCCCAAGGGAAGAAACAGATTCTCAAATTACTTGGTCCCGGGGAAATGCTCGGCGAAAAGACCATGTTCGACCGGGAAGTCTATACTGCTTATGCCCAGACGCTCGAACCCACAAGGATGAATTTCTATCAACGTGAGCCGTTTATTTCGTTTTTGGAGAGGCATCCCAGAGTTGCTCTGAAGATCATTGAGAAGCTATCGCGGGAGATCAAGGCCTTTCAAGATCGCTTGATCGAGACGAGCTACGGGGGGAGCAACGAGCGTCTAGCACGGCTGCTGCTGATGATGGCTCAAGTCTATGGAAATCCTGAAGAACGCGGGGTTTACATCGGTGTAGATCTCTCGCGCTCGGAGTTAGCGGAGATGGCCGGGATCTCGACAGAGACAGCTATCCGGACGCTCAGCTCGTTTAAAGAGCACGGCTACATCGAACTCGATGGCCCCAAGATCTATCTGCGTGACCGAGAGAGCTTGAGCAAGATCGCTGAGCCCTTTGAGATCCGGCTGAAAGAGAACCTCATCTGAGATCTCGCTTGACATTTCCGGAAAAATCGGCAAAATAGCTGCCACGAGGTGAGTCTAGTCATGAAGAGATTTCTCGTGGGTACTGTAGTAGTCTTTTTGTTCCTTGGGGCATTGGGAACTGCAAGCTTCGTCTCACAGCTGTCGGTCGTCGAGGCAGCGCTGCAACCAATAGACCCGTTTATCGCGCAGCTCATTGACCAAGTGCAGGAGTCACAACTGCGCGACCATATCTGTCAGTTGCAGTCTGCCGATGGCGGCGAAGCCTGCAATGCTCAAGGGTCGCGCTGGGCCTGTGACGGTCCGGCGATCGATCGAGCTGTCGAGTATACACGCCAATACCTCGAGAAGCTTGGGTTGCAGACCAAGCTCGATCCGTACTCGCTCTCATGTCGGACGGGACTGTCCTATAACGTCGAAGCTGTCTTGCCGGGCACAGACCCTGAAAGCCCAGAGATTATCTTAATCACAGCGCACCTGGACAGCGTCGCGCAGGGGGTTCGATCGAGCCGGGTCGCTCCTGGAGCCGACGACAACGCCAGCGGCAGTGCCGGGGTGCTCGAAGCCGCACGCGTCTTGAGTCAATATAAATTTAAGCGCTCTATCTATTTTGTGCTCTTCACCGGGGAGGAGCAAGGGCTGGTGGGCAGTCGGGCGTATGCTGGGCGGCTCAAGCGCGAGGGCGCACAGATTTTGGGCGTCTTTAATATGGACATGATCGGCTACGACAGCGACGACAACGGGGTCTTCGAGATCCAAGCCCCCGATGAAGACTCGTTTCAGCTAGCGCAGCTTCTTATAACTACGACTAATCACTACGGCTTAGCGCTTGCGCCGGAGGTGCCCGATCAAGCGCCGCCGTGGAGCGACCACGCGTCGTTCGCCAGACAGGGCTATCCGGCGGTCTTGCTTATTGAAGACACAGAGCTCGGTGAGACCGAGGATTTCAATCCGTACTATCACACAACAGCAGATACGCTCGAAGCGATCAACCTCGCGTATGCGCGGCGGATCGTGCAAGCGATTGTAGGGACGGTGGCGCAGCTAGCAGAGCCAGTGCAATAATAACTTCAGCGTTCTCAGCATGAAACTGAGAACTTGCAACTGGAAACTGTCAAACTATTCTGCGGAGGGGGGGACTCGAACCCCCACGGGTTGCCCCACAGGATCCTAAGTCCTGCGCGTCTGCCGATTCCGCCACCCCCGCACGCTGCGCGTGGGCTTCATCTTCGCCCGCCTCCGGCGGGCGAAGGCGTACAGTCCAGACGAAGTCTGGCGAAGCCTGCTGGCGCGCCCGGAGGGACTTGAACCCCCAACCCGCGGCTCCGAAGGCCGCTGCTCTTCCAATTGAGCTACGGGCGCACAAGCTAGGAGCTTGAGCCTCGCCTTCGCCAGCCTAAGGCTGGCGAAGATGTAACAATTTAAGTTTAGTCAACAAACTCGCTACCGTCAACCCTCGCCTGAACCCTCCCCTTCTCTGGGACGACTCACAAGTGCTATAATCGCGACGGGAGCATGCGGATGCACGATGAGATCGCATGGGTTCGCCAGATCGCTCAGGGAGACGAAAGAGCGTTTGAACAGCTCTTTCGCTGCTATGCACCGAGAATCTTTCGCTTCGCTATAGGGTATCTTAACGATCCGTCCCAAGCTGAGGAGGTCGTCCAAGAGACGATGATCGCTGTCTGGAAGAGTGCGAAGAACTTTAAAGAGCAGAGCCAGGTGTCGAGCTGGGTCTTAGGGATCGCGAGAAATAAAGCGTTAGATCAGGCGCGGGCGCGCCAGCGCGATTCAGAGTTTCTGCGAGAAAAGCTCGACCAACGCACGTCGCCGCGCGCGACCCCAGAACAGATCGCCCAGCGAGAAACCCAGATCGAGCGTGTGCGCACTGCTTTAGAAAAACTCTCTCCGGAGCACCGCGAAGTGCTGATGCTCGCGTTCTATAACGATCTCTCGTACTCGGAGATCGCGCAGATTTTGGGGTGTCCAGAGGGCACGGTGAAGAGTCGTGTTTACTATGCGAAAGAGCAGCTCAAAAAGATTCTGAGCGTAGGCGGTGAGATTCTATGAGATTTCGCTGCTCCCAAGAGTTGAGAGAACTTCTGCCCTGGTACGCCAACGGCACGCTGACAGCAGCAGAGCGCGCTAAAGTCGAGGTGCATCTTGCTCAGTGTGCGCGCTGTCGGCGCGAGCTGCAAGAGATTCAGCAGATAAAAGAGCTGGTCGCGTTGAGCGTCGAAAGCGTTCCAGAGCCGTCAGAAGAGATGTTCGCTCGGACGATTGAACGAATTCACTCTGAAGGACGACATACGATAGCCCAGCTCAGTTGGCAGATCTTTGCGCTAGGGTTTTCGCTCGGTGTGCTCTACGAGCGCGGGCGGGTAAGACTCGAGCCGGAGATCGAAGCCCTCGGCTGGGACCTGATGCGCAGAAAGGGGTGAAGAAACGATGGTTAAAGAAGAATGGGGTCCGGATGATGTAGCCAAGATTCTGGACAAGGTTGCCGAGAAGATTCCGGCGCTGTTGAAGGGCCTGCGAGATGCCGTCTATTCAGCGGAAGCTGGCGAGCAATTTGGCAAGGCTGTTGGCGCTTTCTATAGCGAGCTGATCAAGCAGGGCATCCCTCAAGACCAAGCGATGGAGATGGCTAAGAACTATATGATCAGCTTGAGAGATCTGGCCAAGCCAAGCTTGAAGCTTGGAGAGAAAGAGATTGAGAAAGAGCTGAAGAAGGAGTCGTAAACTATGAAGGCGTGGCGCTGGGCTAGAACGGTTCTGTTGGCTCTGTGGACAGTAGAGAGCTTGCTCTTGAAGCTAGGCTGGCTAGCGCTCACGATAGGATGGAGCAAGTACCGGGCAGTCCGACGCTACGAGCGCGAGCTGAGACGCGCAGGTCTGCCCAGCCCAGTCGTCCACGAATTGGTCGCAGCGTATGACATCTCGCTGGGTGACTTAATCCGAGGGGGCTGGCACCGGAGGTCCAGACGCCGAAAGTAACTACCGTTGTTGATCTACGTCGAAACCCTTGACAAACGTAACAGTGTTATGTTACAATAACGCTATCGCAGCTAAAGGAGGCAACGATGTTCAATATCCTCAATGAGCTGCATATCGGGCTGGCAGTGAAGGAGAAGCAGGCTAGCTTCGAGCGCGAAGCAGCGCTGAGAAGCTTGCTCAACGAAGCTCAAGCGCAGCAAAAAGAAGCGCAAAGCGCGCAGATTTCGTGGGCGCAATTTCTCGCTCTTGCGTTTAAAGCTCTCGGCACCAATGGCCAAATGAACTGGAAGCTCTAAATTTTTTTGACTTGTCAAACAAAACAGTGTTATGTTATAATGGGCGTACCGGGCCGAAGGCCCCTAAGGAGATCGGTCATGGCCGAAGAGGAGCTGATCAGCAAGAAGGAAGTCCTGGAGCTGACGGGGATTTCTTACGGGCAGTTCTATCGCTGGAAGCGCGAGGGGCTGATCCCCGAGTCGTGGTTCATACGAAAATCGACGTTCACGGGGCAAGAGACGTTTCTGCCCAAGCAGAAGATCTTGGAGCGCATCGAGAAGATCAAGGCGCTCAAAGACACAAAATCGCTCGAAGAGATCGCGCAGCTGCTCTCCCCGGAGCTCAAGGACAGACGGTTCGAGCGCGACGAAGTTTTGGGGTTGGGCTGGCTGAGCAGGGAAGTCTTAGAGTACTATGAGACGATTCGCAAAGAGTCGGGGCCGTTTAGCTTCCGCGAGCTGATCTTTTTAGCAGTGATCGAGACGCTCCGCAAGCACGAGCTCGACCCCGAAGAGCTGAACTTAGTGATTTCAACGCTCTTGTCGAGCGACTTTGCCAAGCTCCAAGCGAAAGAGTTTGCGTGGACTCTTGCGCTGGCGCGCAAGGAGCTACCAGGGAGCTTCGCTCTGCTCTCGCGCAAGCCCCATCTCAGCTTCTGCGTGCTCTTCTCCCAAGAGTGTCTCTTCGACCCACAGACGCAGCTTGTTATCAAGCTTGAGCTGAGCAAGATCGTAGAAGACGTGAAGCTGAAGCTGGGGACGCTATGAACTCTTTGCGCTCACAACGCGACAGACAGTGAGGCCCTCACTCCGCCCTGCGGGCACGCTGCGCGTGGGCTTCATCTTCGCCGGCCACGGGCCGGCGAAGGCATACGGTCCAGGCGAAGCCTGGGGGAGTGAGGGCCAGCAAAGGAGGTTTCCGTGAAGATTCGTATCGGCGGCTGGGAGGCAAGCGGCTGGCTAGGGTGGCTCATCGCCATTCCCGTCTTGGTCATCGTGGGGATTATCGTGATTCCCATCGTGGTGTTTGTAGGCGTGCTGGTGGGCGGGATCGTGCTCTTCGCCATAGCGTTGGCGCTGGGGATCGTAGGCATCGTGCTCCTCCCCATCTTGGGGATTCCGTTGCTCATCTTAGCACCGATACTTGTGCCCATCATCTTAGTTGGGCTGGTGCTGAGTCTATTAGCTGGTCACCCTGTGCTCATCTTTCTCTTTGTCGCGGCGTTAGTCTATTTACTCTATCGGCTCTGGCAGGCGCGGCGCTAGGAGGAGGCTATGTCTGAACAGAAGCGCACAAATGTTCATTTAGCAGGGTCGGGGCGCATCAGCGGCGGCTATTATGACACTGTGACCGTTGCGGGTTCTGGGCGGATCGAGGGCGACGTCGACGCGAATTTTATTAAGACGGCTGGCTCCTGTCGCATTGACGGGGACGTCAAGACCAAGGAGCTGAGGACAGCTGGCTCGTGTCGCGTCGCAGGCGACGTAAGGGCTGAGCTGATGAAGACCGCTGGCTCGTGCACCATCGAGGGGGACGTCCACGCCGACGAAGTGAAGATCGCTGGGACACAGACGGTCGAGGGCTCTCTCAAGGCCAAAGAGATAACCAGCGCGGGCTCGCTCAAGGTATCTGAAGACGTTGAGGCCGAAAAATTTCTGTCGCGCGGGGGCTTTGAGATTGGCGGGCTGCTTTCAGCTGAAGAGGTCAAGATCGAGCTGGGCGGCGGCAAAGTCACGGAGATCGGCGGGACGCGCATTGAAGTACGTCGTCGTGGCCGACCGTTCTGGGGATGGCGGCGGGAGCCGCGCGTGCATATTCACATGAGACGTGGGCCGGAGGGCTTAGAAGAGACATTGGAGAGCATCTTCGAAGACCTAGGGCGCATTGGCGAGGAAGTGTCTCGTGCGGTAGGCGAAGGCTTGGAGCACGCCTTTGGGTGGTCCAGAGGGTCTGGATATTTAGAAGCCGACGCCATCGAGGGCGACGAGATTTTCTTAGAAAACACCAAAGCGCGTGTGGTGCGGGGAAAGAAGATCCAGATCGGCGAGGGCTGCGAGATCGAATCTGTTGAATACTCTGAGAGCTTAGAGGTTGCACCGGGGGCGCAGGTGAAGGAGCAGAGGAAAGTATGACGACCAAGCGTGGCAGTCTCTCTATTGCAGGAGCGGGGAAAGCTTCTGGGGGTCTCTACGAGCGCGTCACGATCTCTGGGGCCGGCAGAGTCGATGGCGACGTCGAAGCTGAATCTGTAGAAATCTCCGGCGCGGGAAAGATCATCGGGAAAGTCAAAGCGAACAGAGTCAGCGTCGCCGGGGCGTGCAGGATTATTGGGGCTGTGACGGCTCAAAAATGCGACGCGGCCGGAGCATGGAAAATCGGTGGTGACGTCCAGAGCGAGCAATTTAAAGCAGCCGGGGCGGGGAAGGTCGAAGGCAGTGTCCACGCGCAAGAATTCTCGAGCGCCGGGGTAACGAAGATCGCGAAGAATCTTCGGGCGCAGCGCGCGAAATTCAGTGGGGTCCTCACAGCTGATGGCGATGTTGAGGCATCCGAGTTTCGTGGTCATGGGGCGTTTCGCATCGCGGGGCTTTTGGCGGCCGATCAGTTGGAGCTCGAACTGGGTGAGCGCTCGTGGGCGCGGGAGATCGGCGGGGAGTGCATCACTGTGCGCAAGAGAGAATCGTTGTGGGGCTGGTTGGCGCGCTGGTGGGGACGCCAGATCGAGCTCTCGGCAGAATTGATCGAAGCCGATGAGATCCATCTCGAAGCGACGAGGGCTAAGATCGTGCGCGGCAAGCGCGTGACGCTCGGGCCAGAGTGTCGCATTGAGCGAGTCGAGTATTCGGAGTTCTTGCACGTTGACCCAAAGAGCGTGGTGAAGGAACAAGCGAAGCTGGGGAGGTGAGGCGAGATGGCAAGAGTTGAAGATCGCTTCGAGCGCACCCTCTCGGTGAGTGGACGAACTAAACTTATCGTCGAGGCCGGAAGTGGGGATATCCGCATCGAGCGCGGCGCGGATGATAAAGTCTTCGTGCACGCTCGCGTCTTCGTTCATGCTCTTACAAGGGATCAAGCACGCGAGCTTGTCGAGAAGATCAAAGCCGATCCACCCATCGCCATCGAGGACAACACTGTCAAGATCGGCGACCTGAGCAGATATCGTGAGAGCATCTCTTGGCCCTTCGGTCCGTCTATCTCGATAGACTTCGATATCCAAGCGCCCTATGAGACCGAAGCTGATCTCGATTCTGGTTCTGGGGATCAGACCGTGAGAGATATTCGCGGGCCGGTGCGCGCTGAAGCAGGCTCAGGTGATATTGAGGTCACGGGTATTGAGGGCGAGGTCACCGTCAGCACAGGGAGCGGCGATATCAAAGTTGTGGGCGCTGCGAAGGTGAGTGCCAAGGCTGGCAGCGGTGATATTGAACTCCGCCAGATCGCAGGTGATGTGAAGATAGATGTAGGCTCAGGGGATGTGACGCTCCACGAGATCGGCGGCAGCGTTCAGATTGACACCGGCAGCGGCGACATTCAGGCAGAGTCGGGGTTAGGTGCAGGCACTCGCTGGCAGTTGGAGACGAGTTCTGGAGATGTCACAGTGAGCTTGCCCGCCGAAGCACGCTTTGCGCTCGTTGTGGAGACAAGCTCAGGAAAGATCGAGACCGATTTCCCCTTGACGGTTACGGGCAAGTTGAGCAGGCGCGCGCTGCGCGGCACCGTGGGGGAAAGCCCTAGCGCCCAGATCAACATTGAAACGTCAAGCGGGGATATCCAAATCAAGAAAAGATAAACACTGGGGAGGTGACCAACGATGCGTCGTCGTGGGTTTTTCATCGGGTTTGACTTTCCGTTTGGGTTCTATATGCATCGTGGGCCGTTCCGCGCGTTCTTTGGGGAGCCGTGGCGCTTTCCGCGCCGCGAGGAGTATCTGAAGATGCTCGAAGAGTACAAGCGCGATCTCGAAGAGTATAAGCGCGAGATCGAAGAAGAGCTGCGCGAGGTCGAAAGAGAAATAGAAGAGCTGCGCAAAGGAGCATAGTAACATAGCAGTGGCACTGAGAGAACATCTGGAGTAATCTTGGAAGGCTATGGATCTTATAAAGCTTGAAGAGAGACTCGTGCAATACGCTCAAGAGCATCAGGTGGGGGCGCTCTATCTCTTTGGCTCAGCAGCTCAGGGCACTCTGACCTCGCTCAGCGATATAGACATCGCGGTGCTCTTACCCGACGACATCCCCGCTGCTGAGTATTTCGACCGACGGCTTCAGATGACTCTCGATCTGATGCAGCTTCTCAATACCGATAAGATCGATCTTGTCATTCTCAATCACGCACCGCCCTTGCTCAAGTACCAAGTTATCACTACAGGGAAGCTCCTCTATAGCTGCAACGTGAGCGCGCGGAGGCGCTTCGAGCTGCGTGCTATTACGGAATATCTGGACTTCAAGCCCGTGCTCGAGATGCAATTTGAGCATCTCAAGCGCCGTTTGAGGGAGGGACGGTTCGGTGTTCGACCGGACTATCATACAAGAACGCCTGAAAAAGCTTGAGGAGCAACTCACGCTCCTACGCGAGTTACAGCACGTTCCTCAAGAGCAGTTCATCGTCAACCCTCGCGACCATGTCTACGCCCTCCATCTTTTGCAGACGGCAATTCAAGCTGTCATCGATATCGGAACGCACTTGGTTGCAAGCTTGAATTTGGGTCGACTTGAGGAGTATCGCGATGTCGCGCGACTGTTAGCTCAAGAGAAGATCATCCCAGAAGACCTTCACCCCAAGCTCGAGAAGATGATCGGCCTGCGCAATCTTATCATCCATGAATATCTGCGTATCGAGCTGGACAAGATCTATCAGATCATTCAGCACAACTTGGACGATCTGATGGGGTTCGCCAAGCATATCCAAGCATTTCTGGAGAGGAGTACCCATGGCTGAGCCCGTCATTCGTGTAGAGAATCTGACGAAGATCTATCGCAGCCGCCGACGCGGCGACATCGTCGCCGTGGACAACGTCTCGTTCAATATCTATAAGAACGAGGTCGTCGGCTTGCTCGGCCCTAACGGTGCGGGGAAGACAACTATTATTAAGTCTATCTGCACGATCTTGCGCCCCACGTCGGGCGAGATCTGGGTCGATGGAGCCGATGCGATCAAAAATCCCCGCGCGGCTCTCGAAAAAGTCACAGCAGTGCTCGAGGGCAATCGCAATATCTACTGGCGCCTCACCGTCAAAGATAATTTAGAGTTCTTTGCGGGCTTACAGGGCCAGTCGCTACGCTCTGTACAGTCGCACATTGATGAGCTGATCGAGACGTTCGGCTTGAAAGAAAAAATCCATGAGCAAGCGCGGGCGCTCTCACGCGGGATGCAGCAGAAATTGGCTGTCGCGTGTGCGCTCGTCAAGCGCACGCCTATTCTGCTCTTAGATGAGCCGACGCTAGGGCTCGACGTCGAGACGAGCTATGAGCTGCGTTGGATTCTTAAACGCATGGCTGAGCGCGGCGAGCGCACCATTCTCTTATCAAGTCACGACATGAACGTCGTCCAAGACATCTGCGAACGAGTCATTATTATCAATCATGGCAAGATCGTCGTGGACGACAGAATAGAGAATCTGCAAAAACTCTTCTCAGCGAGCGCCTATCGCTTCGAGATCGCGGGGCATCTCAGCCCCTCACAAGAGCAGAAGCTCACAGAGCAGTTCGATCTCATAAAAATCAACGCCGACGGCCAACACACGGTTATCGAAGCCGAACTGCTCGACAGCCAGAAAGTCTATGAGATCATTGACGTGCTGAAAGAGAACGGTTGTCGCTTAGAGTCGGTGGGCAAGCAGTATCCCGACCTAGAAGAGATCTTTTTGCGCATTGTGAAGGGAGAGAAGCAATGAACTTACTTGATCAGTTTGAGGCGCCGCAGATCGGCTTCTGTCCACCCAGCATCTTTGATCATAGCGTGCAGGGTGCCGGGGCGAAAGGTCTCACCGGAACGGTGAAAGAGCACGGTCACTGTTCGGCCATCGGGATGACGGTAGGTCTGATGGCTGCCCTTCTGACGTACCAAGACAAAGCCATCTTTCAGCAGAGCGTTGACGAACTTGCGAGCCGTGATGGTTCGCGGGAGAATCATATATGGACAGCGACAGCTAAGACAGGCTTGACTTCGACGTCACTTGATGGTTCAGTGGGTATGGGATCGCCTGCTTGGAGGAGGGCTTCCACATGGCACTGCACAGCCTCTTGAATGTTCGCCAGAGCCTCTTCGTACGTGTGGCCCCAGCTGTGACAGCCCTTCAACGCTGGGCAGTACGCATGATAGACGTCTTCATCGGGTTCGATCACGACGCGAAAGATGTAAGACTGCTTTGGCTTCTTCGGAACGCTTGTGCGTCTCATGGCAAGCTTATAATACCCCAAGACAAGTTAGTTCATCAAGTCAGATAAGAAAGCTTGAGGAGGCCTCTATGAGATATCTCTATCTGCTCAAGGCGATGATGAAGAAGAATTTCCTCATCATCTGGCGCTACCCGTTCAATCTCACCGCAGGGATCATCAGCATCATGATGGTCTTTCTCGTGATCTTCTATGGGGCACAATGGCTGGGAGGGAGCAGCCCTAGCTTCGGCAACACACTAGAGGGCATCGTGATGGGGTTTATGCTCTGGACGTTCATCATCTTTGCGTTCTCAGATTTGACATGGGATTTTATCAACGAAGCGCAGCAAGGCACGCTCGAACAGCTCTACATGTCTCCTCTGGGGTTTGGCTGGGTGAGCTTGAGCTATATCTTATCGTTCTTAGTCATCAATCTGACTCTTACGCTTGGGCTCTTTATGCTCATGATGGCCGTGACGGGCAAATGGCTCCATCTCGATTTTCTCAGTCTTATCCCGTTGATGCTGCTGACGGTGTGGGGCGTCTACGGGTTTGGGTTTGCTATGGGCGGGCTGGCGTTGGTCTTCAAGCAAGTGCAAGCGGTCTTTCAGATCTTTCAGTTCGTGTGGGTCGCGCTGGTGATCGCAGCCAGTGCGTTGGAGACGTTCCCATGGGCAAAGTTCCTCCCTGTGACGTGGGGAGTCCATCTCATTGGGCGAGTCCTCATCGGTGGGCAGTCGCTCTATGCCATGCCCTTCGCGGACGTAGCGTTCTTGGCAGCAGTCTCGGCGACGTACTTTCTGATCGGCTATGCGCTCTTCAAGCGTCTAGAAGGCGTCGCGCGGGATCGTGGGTTGTTAGGCCATTACTAAAGAAAGGGTGATCTCTATGCGTGACCAAATTCTCAAGGCGTTAGAGCGCAGCCGCGCCGACTATACGGAGATCCGGGTTGAGCGCGAGTGGCGCACCGAAGTTGCGTATCGGAAGGAGAATTTAGAGAATCTTGAGGCGTCGTCGGAGCTGGGTGGGATCGTCAGATGCTTAGTAGGGGGCGGTTGGGGGATCGCCGTCTTCAACTCGCTCGATAACCTAGAAAAGCACGTCGAAGACGCATATCGTATTGCGAAAGCCGTCAGCGCCAAAGTCCTAGAGAGAGTAACACTGGCGCCGGCTCAGCCCGTCCAAGACGAGGTGCGAGTCTCCCTGAAAAAAGACCCACGATCTGTGTCGCTGCGCCAAAAACAAGAGCTTCTCAGCAGATACAATGAGCTGATGCTGAAGCAAAGCGATAAGATCGTCTCCACGAACGCGCGCTATACGGATTCGTTCAAAGAGGTGACATATGCGAACTCTGAAGGGACTTTTATTGTCGAAGAGCGTCCCGACGTAACGTTGCTTGTGTCAGCCACGGCGCGCGAGGGAGAGAAGAACATCCAGAGAGGGGCAGAATCGCACGGCTGGCTCGCAGGCTTTGAAGCCGTCGAGAACCAAGAAGAGAAGGCGCTCAAAGCCGCACGACGCGCTCTCGATCTCTTGAAAGCCAAGCCCGTCACCGCGGGTGTCTACACGGTTATCTTAGACCCAGATCTCGCTGGGGTCTTCATCCACGAAGCGTTTGGGCATCTGTGCGAAGCAGACTTTCTCTTCAAGAACCCTCGGCTTCAAGAAGTCCTCAAGATAGGGCGACAATTCGGGGTCAAGGAACTGAACGTCGTCGATGACGGCTATCTCCCAGGGCTCCGAGGGAACTTCAAGTACGATGACGAAGGCACTCCCAGACAGAAGGTCTATCTCATTAAAAATGGGATCTTAAACAGTTTCTTGCACAGTCGCGAGACGGCAGCCAAGATGGGTGCTCAACCCACGGGCAACGCCCGCGCCGTCAACTATCAGTTTGAGCCCATCGTCCGGATGCGCAATACGTATATCGAAGCTGGCTCAGCTTCGTTTGAGCAGATGCTCAAAGATATAGACTATGGCATCTATGCTTGCGGGTCTTTTGGCGGCCAGACGATGATCGAACAGTTTACGTTCGAAGCCATGTACGCATACGAGATCGTGAAGGGCCAGCTCGGAGAGCTCCTGCGCGATGTGGTGCTCACGGGCAACGTCTTCGAGACGCTCAAAAATATAGAGATGATCGGGAACGATCTCGTCATTAAGGGCAGCTCAGGAGGCTGTGGCAAGGACGGGCAGTTCCCATTGCCGATCACGGCTGGCGGCCCGCACATCCGCGTGCGCACTCTCACCATAGGAGGGAAGGCAGCATGAGAAACCAAATTCGCTCGACAGATCTGTTAGAAAGGGTTGCCAAGCAGACAGACGGAGCGGAGATCTACGAGCTCCATAGCTTGGAGCTACCGGTGAGATTCCGTGCCGGGGTGTTGGAATCGGTTAAGGTTGTAGAGACTGCGGGTCGGGCGCTGCGCATCATCAAAGATGGGCGCTTGGGGTTTTCGACTACGACCGATCTCAGCGACGACACGAATCTCTTACAGAACGCGCTCGAATCTGCGCGCTCGGGCGATCCCGCGCCGTTTCGATTCCCCGCAAAGCAGCCTGCCCCATCTGTGCAGTGCTTCGACCCGCACGTTGAGCACCTCGACGAACAGAAGCTGATCGCACTAGGCGAAGAGATCGTCGAGAAGATCAAAGCATATGATGCGACATTGCAGATCGACGCGTGGGCTGTCAAAGAGCTTGAAGAAGTCACCCTATGCAATACCAGCGGCTTGGAGCTCGTGAGTCGACGCACCGTTGTCAGCGTAGGTGCGTCGGTCACGCGCGCACAAGAAGGAGATATTCTTATCATCTATGATCAAGATACCTCACGACGTGCCGACAAGCTAGACGGCACAGCAGTAGCCCAGCGCATTATTGAGAGACTGCGTCTTGCCGAAAAAGTTGCCCCAGTCGAAACCAAAGCGATGCCGGTGATCTTCCATCGTGGGGGGGTCCTCGTGCTCTTAATGCCGTTCATGGTAGGGCTAGACGGACGCAACGTCTTTTTGGGTGTCTCGCCGCTGCGCGAGAAGCTCAATCAGAAAATTTTCGATGAGCGCTTCTCGCTCATAGACGACGGGACGATCGACTTTGCGCCTAGATCAACGCCCTATGATGACGAGGGCACGCCAACAGCGAGGAAGTTTTTGGTTGAGAAAGGGGTCGTCAAGGGATTTCTCTACGACTTGAAATCGGCAGCGCTCGCGAAAGCCCAGCCCACGGGCAACGGCTTCAAATCGGGCTTTAGGGGTGGAGGGTTCCGGCGCCCTCCAGGGGTCGCTTTTACAAGCGGCGTCATCCCTCCTGGTGAAAAACCCCTCGATCAGGTTTTCAAAGATTTAGATGAAGCCCTCGTAGTAGAGGACGTCATGCAACTGGGAGGAGGCAATCCCCTCGCAGGCGAGTTTTCCAATCCTGTCTTGCTGGGCTTCCTAGTGCGCAAGGGGGAGATCGTTGGGCGCGTCAAGAACACGATGATCGCAGGCAACGTCTATGACTTGCTCAAAGACAAGCTCATTGCGCTCAGTGATCGTCCGGAGTGGGTCTTCGGCTTTGTGCACACCCCAGCGATTGCGCTAGATGGCGTGAGCGTCGCGAGCAAGTAAAATATAAGATCGTGCTTGAAAAGCTCTTAGAGTCGATCACGCCGGAGTCGGTTGTGCTCTTTCTCGGCGCGACCGACGCCGGCAAGACAACACTTATTCGTCAGCTTCACCAACAGCTTGGGGGAGAAGTGATTGATGCTGATGTAGGGCAGAGCTGGCTTGGCCTGCCGGCGTGCATCTCCCGCGGCGCGCTCTTCACTGAGAACATGGAGATCCGCGCAAGCTATTTCGTGGGAGACATCTCTCCCAGAGGGAATTTTTTGCCAGTGCTCACGGGAATCGCGCACTGTCTGCGTGGCACTGCTCGGCCCTTGCTCATCGACACCGACGGCTATATCACCGGCGAAGCCGCGCGCGCCTACAAGAGCGAATTGATTCGGCTTGTGCACCCTGATGTGCTCGTGCTGCTGCAACGCGCTGGAGAGCTCGCGTACTATAAGCTCTACGCCCATCAAGATATCAAAGTCATAGAGCTTCCCGTGACGCACACAGGGAGCAAGTCGCGGGAGGAGCGCATTCGCGCCCGCGAAGATGCTTTCAGAGAATACTTTCGCAACGCTCAGCTTCAGGTGTGGCACTTCGCAGAACTTGGGGTAGAGCGTGCGCTCATCGGGCATGGAGAACCCCTCGATACAAAGCTCTTATCGAATCTCCTCGCGTGCCCTGTGCTCGCAGCATGGCGCTTGCCCCCAACAGCAACGCTTGTCGTTGAGCGTTGGCCCTTCTCTGTCGCTGAAGCGCAGCGCGCGTTAGGGGTTGAGTCGCTCTCGGTGCTCTTATGGGGCGAGCTGAAAGATTCGCTCGTAGGCTGCTGCATGGGGGAGCGCCTTGCGGGCTTGGGAACTGTTCAAGAGCTTTCGAGTGAGACGATCTCGATCTTAACACCAGTTGAACGCGCCACGACGATTCAGTGGGGCTCATTGAAGGTCTTCACTGACGGGCGTCACGTGCGCCAGCGTGGGATCTCCTGGACTTAATGAGACAGATGGTGGCAAGCATTGAAGATCGCGATCTTTGGGCGATAAGTTACTTCGGGTGTGGCCCTATATCAAGCAGGTAGTAAGCGTCATCGCGAATCTGAAAATAGAAGCGGTAACCGCCGTTGACTCGCGCTTGCCAGATGCGCTTCGTTTCGTCAACGATCTTCGCTCGCAGTGAGGGATGCCGAATATTGCTGATTAAGAGACGGAGGGCTTTTTGGGCTCTTCGCCGAATTTTAACAGGCAGCTTTTTCCATTCACGTCGGAAGTGATTGGTTCGGATAAGGCGCATAGAGACTAGGATTCGAGGTCCTGAATGAGATCGTCAACATTGCTGAACTCCTTAATGCGCCCTGCCTCGATATCCTCAAGGGCCTCGTTGATATGCCTCTGGCCTTCCTCCGACCAATACCAGGGATCTCGATCAACGAGTTTCTTCGGGATGAAGAGAATCCCGGTCTTAGCAACCCTCACTTCAAAGTAGTCGCCTGGTTCCAATCGCAGCTTGTCCCAAATCTCCTTAGGGATGACTACTTGTCGGCTTCGTCCTACCTTGACTGTTGGCATAGAGAGCCCCCTTGATAGGCGGAGTGATTCATAGATTTGTATATTTGTATGATAACTACTTGTTGAGGCACTGTCAAGAGATTAAATAGTATGAAGGCATTGTCACGCTTCCTGGTCAGCTTAGCTTCCACCGCAACGTAATCAATTCTATCAAGCTCTTGGCAGCTTCAGCCCCTTTGTAGATACGTGCACAGGCTTGCTCTTCTGTATAGGGCGTCAGCACCCCAAAGACTATCGGAGTGTCGCATTCCAACGTCACGCGCATCAGCCCGTCGGTCACCGCTCGGGCGATATGCTCAAAATGCGCCGTCTCCCCTTTGATCACACAACCCAACGGCAGAATCCCGTCATAGCGCCCTGATTGCGCAAGACGCTTCACCATCGCGGGGATCTCAAACGCCCCCGGCACCCAGAAGATCTCAATCTCCGAAACCCCAGCCCGCTGAAGCTCTTCGTGGGCAGCCTTGAGCATCTCTTGGGTGATCTCTTTGTTGAACTCGCTGACGACGACCGCGATCTTAAGGCTCATTACTGAAATTGACGAAGATCGCATCGAGCTGGTGTCCTAGCTTCTCTTTCTTCGTCTTCAGATACTTATAGTTATGCGGGTTTGGTTGCACTAAGATAGGGATCTGCTCGACGATCTTGATGCCATAGGCTTCGATCCCTACGAGCTTTTTGGGGTTGTTCGTCAAGATGCGGATCGTGCTCAGCCCCAAGTCTTTGAGAATTTGAACCCCGATGCCGTACTCGCGTAGGTCTTCTTTGAAGCCCAACTGACGATTCGCTTCGACGGTGTCCAGTCCCTTGTCTTGCAGATGATATGCTTTGATCTTGTTGCCCAGGCCGATGCCGCGCCCCTCTTGGCGCAAGTAGAGAAAGACCCCGCGGCCCTCGTCAGCGATCTGGCGCAGGGCTTGCCGGAGCTGCTCGCCGCAGTCGCACTTGAGTGAGCCGAAGACGTCCCCCGTCAGACACTCCGAATGCACCCGTACCAAGACGTTCTCTTTCCCAGCGACGTCGCCCTTCACCAGCGCGATGTGTTCCTTCCCGTCTACTAAGCTCTTATACGCGTGAATAGTGAACTCGCCAAACTCCGTGGGGAGATTCGCCCAGGCGATCTTCTCGACCAGGTGCTCGCGCTCATAGCGATAGCGAATGAGATCAGCAATGCTGATAATGAGTAGATTATGTTTTTGAGCGAATTTTTCCAAGCTGGGCAGCCGGGCCATCGTGCCGTCTTCGTTCATCACTTCGCAGATCACAGCGGCCGGGTAGAGCCCAGCTAATTTACAGAGATCGACGCTGGCTTCGGTGTGCCCGGCTCTCTGAAGCACGCCGCCGGGGCGCGCGCGCAACGGAAAGACATGCCCCGGCTGGACTAAATCCGAGGGCTTCGTCTTAGGGTCAATTAGCGTCTTAATAGTGTGAGCGCGATCGTAGGCAGACGTGCCGGTGCTAATCCCCTCGCGAGCGTCCACCGAGACCGTGAACGCACAGCCCTTCCCTCCAGAGTCCGTCTGCACCATGAGCTTGATCCCAAGCTCGTCGAGACGTTCCCCGGTCATGGGCACACAGATAATACCCCGGGCCTCCTTAGCCATGAAATTGATCTTCTCCGGGGTGACAAACTGAGCAGCGACGACGACGTCACCCTCGTTTTCTCGGTCTTCGTCGTCCACGACGACGATCATCTCGCCGCGCTTGAGGGCTTCAAGCGCTTCTTCGATCTTGGCAAAAGCCATAGAAAAAGCCTCCTTTGGAGACCTATCCCCCGGCCCTCTGTCGGGGAAGGGCTAGGAGAGAGGTCGGCAGTAGTTTCTCTATATACTTTCCCAATACGTCAAATTCAACGTTTATTTTATCCCCTGGACGCCGCAGGCGCAGATTGGTCTGCTCCAGCGTGTGGGGGATGATCGCGACATCAAATTCGCCATCACGAATATTGAAGATCGTCAAGCTGATCCCGTCCAGGGCAATCGAGCCCTTCTCGATGAGATAGCGCGAGTATTTTTTATCTACCCGAAAGCGAAAGACGGCACCCTTCTCTTTTCGGGAGATCGAGACGAGCTCTCCCACAGTGTCGACATGGCCCAACACGAAGTGCCCGTCCAAGCGATCCGAGAATCGCAAGGGCAGCTCTAAATTCACGAGATCGCCCCGACGCAACAGCCCCAGATTCGTACGTTCGAGAGTCTCCGGGCTCAATTCTGCTGAAAAACTCTCGGCAGCTGGGTTCAGCTCGATGACCGTCAGGCACGCCCCGTTGACCGCGATGCTTCGCCCAACCTCTAGCTCTGGGAAGAGCTTGGAGGTACTCACGGTCAGACGGCCCGAGCTGACATGCATGACCTCCCCCGTGTCGATGATAATCCCTGTAAACATCACGCAAAATATCATAGCAAAAAAAGCGAAGGCCCTCACATGACAGGCGTCAGCGCCAGCTATGATCTAGATCATAGCAAACTGAGGGGCTTTCTCGTAAAAAAGAGAGAAGTTTGACAGGCTACAAAGCCCTTGTTATAATCAGCGCATAAAAGAAGGAGAAGTGTATTGAATGGAGGTAGGCAAGGACTCAAGTGTCGAGTTTCCCATAAGCCTGCTGACGCGACGACGCTTCTTGGGTTGGCTGGGGTGGGGGTCGCTGGCAGTGGCGATAGGGGGTATTGCCCAAAGCGTCCCCTACTATCTCAAGCCCCAATTGACTTATGAGCCGACGACGACGTTCACCGTCGGGCGTCCTAGTGACTATCAAATTGGTGAGATGCGGCCCCTCGAAGCCAAGAGGGTCTTCATCTTTCGCACGCCCCTGGGCTTCCAGGCCCTCTCTATGACGTGCACCCATTTGGGATGCAGCTACAAGCCCTTCGGGCCGCCCAGCCAAGAATATTCCGTCGTACACGCCTTTTGTCCTTGTCATGGGAGCGTCTTTGCTAGAGACGGCAGAGTGCTGGGCGGGCCGGCACCCAGACCATTGCCGTTCTATAAATTAGAACTGACGCCCGATGGCCGCCTCCAAGTCGACACCGCGAAAGTCGTCCCCAGCACACAGTACCTCACGGCTGATGGGAAGGAGATCGAAGGTCCCCAGCCTGACGGCAGCGACATCAAATTCTCATGATGGACAAACTTCTCTTAATCGTGCAGGGTATTCGGCGCTCGCGGGTGTGGCTCTCGATCTTCCGTCGCGAGGGGCTTCCCCAGACGGAAGCCGACCGCCTCGCCATGAACCGCCGCAACTTCTTTGTCCATATTCTCCCTGCAAAGATTCACAAAGAATCAGCGCGATTGAGCTACAACTGGCTCTGGATGGGCGTGATCGCCACGTGGCTCTTCGTCATTCTCACCATTACTGGGGTCTTCCTGATGTTCTATTACGTGCCCTCGGTGGAGCGCGCCTACGATTCGATCCGCGAGATCGTCAACGCTGTGCCGTTGGGAAGATTTATACGTAATATGCACAAGTGGTCCGCCGAGCTGATGGTCTTCGCCGTCTTCTTTCATATGCTGCGGGTCTTCTTCACAGGGTCGTATCAGAATCCTCGGGAATTCAATTGGGTCATCGGGGTCTTGCTCTTCGTGATCACGGTGCTCTTTGCGTTCAGCGGGTACATTCTGCCCTGGGATCAGTTGGGGTATTACGCAGCGAAGATCGCGAGCAACATCGCCGACAGCACGCCGTTCATCGGGCCGTATGTGAAACAGATTATTTTAGGGGGCACGGATCTGTGGCAACCATCGCTCTTGCGCTGGTACGTCATCCATGTCTTCGTGCTCCCCATGGCATTGATATTCTTAGTCGCGCTGCACTTTTGGAGAATCCGCAAGGACGAGTATAGCAAGCCCTATTGGACCGAGGAAAGGAAGCGACGCTAAAATGGCTGTCTTAGGATCGCTGAAGACATTCAAGGGTGGGCACTACTTCGGGCTCTTTGAGGGCACGCCGCGCGGCAAGAGATTACAAGCCGCACCGCTGCCTGCAAAAGTTATTATCCCCCTGCGCCAAGGTTTTTCTGCCGAAGTTGCCTCTACTGTCAAGGAGGGCGACTATGTAAGAACTGGGCAGGTCATCGGGCGAGCTGAGCCAAACTCTACTAAGCCCTCAACCCCTGTCCACGCGAGCATCTCGGGGAAAGTGACGAAGATCGAGAAGCGCCCGCACCCCTTGGGCGGCGAAGCCCTCTCTGTCATCATCGAATCCGACGGGAAGGACGAATGGGTCAAGCTCGATCGCCCGGCTAATTACGAGAAACTTCCCCCAGAAGAATTGGGGAAGATCCTCTATGAAGCCGGGGTGACCTCTGGGGGACAGGCGGGCTTCCCCACGGTCTATCACTCTGCGCTCGCCACACCTGAGAAGATTCGCTATCTTATTATTAATGCCGTCGAGACCGAGCCGTTCTGCGAAGCAACTGATCAATTACTGTACGAAGAGTTCGACAAGTTCGTGAACGGCCTCAAGATCCTGCGCCAAGCCCTGGGCAACGTGCAAGTACACATTGGGCTTGGATACAACAAGCCGAGAATCTACGAAGAACTGATCGAGCGCTTAGAGTATTATGATTGGTGCACGATTCATCAGTTACGCCCGAAGTATCCCCAGGGCGACGACGCCGTGCTCGTTCGTACGCTCTTAGGGATACTTCTGCCCCAGCGGGGCTATGCGACTGATGTCGGCTGCGTCGTGCAAGACGTGCAGCAGTGTGTTGCGGCGTATGAAGCTGTCGTCGAGGGCAAGCCCTTCGTCGAACGAGTTGTTTCGGTTGCCGGTTCGGCGATCAAAGAGCCAGGGAACTATCGGGTACGCGTGGGCACGCCCATTGGAAATCTCTTAGAGAATAATTTGAAGAGCAACGGGCGGATCGTACTAGGAAGCGTCCTGCGCGGGCAGGCCCAGGGCGATCTGGATGCCCCGATCACGCGAGAGACCCCAGCGGTGATTGCTCTTAGAGAAGCTGAACGCGAGCTCTTCCCCGTCGCTGGGCCGGGCTTTGATCGTGACTCTTTTACCGGGGCATATCTCAGTCTGCCGTGGGTACGCTACAAGCGTGCCACGACAAGCCTCAACGGCAACCCCAGACCGTGCGTCAAGTGCGGCTATTGTGTAGACGTCTGCCCGCAGAATCTCGTCCCAGCGCTGCTTGGGGAATACTCAGCGAATGGGCTGTTGAGCGAGGCACAAGATATCGATCTCTTCGCATGTATCGAGTGCGGGCTGTGCGCCTATGTCTGCCCCAGCAAGATCCCGCTCTTGGAGCAGATTCGCGAGGGCAAGCGCAAGATCCTCCAAGGGGCATAGGAAGGAGCGATTATGGTGAAAGACAGAATTTATAATATCTTCGAGAGAGTCCATCACGATCTGGAAACGCGGGGCTTGAAGGGCTTGGCCATCTTAGTAGAAGGCGTGAAGGATTCGGTCTTCGGGGGCAGCGATAAGACCGCGCGCCAGGCCCCTTACATTCGCGACGCCATCGGGATGCAGCGCTATATGGGAGCGCCCATCGTTGCCTGCATCCCCTTAGCACTGGCGAGCATTTATTTCTACGGTTGGCGCTCGTTGGCGATCATCGTGCTGTCGTATCTTGTGGGGATGGCTGTCGAATTTACATTTTGTGCGATCCGTCGTCATGAGATCACCGAGGGGTTGCTCGTGACGTGCATGCTCTATGCGCTCTCATTGCCCCCGACGCTGCCCTTCTGGATGGTCGCGGTGGGGATCGCGTTTGCTATTGGGATCAAAGAGCTCTTCGGCGGGTCGGGCTATAATATCTTCAATCCCGCGATCAGCGGACGGGCGTTCTTATTGCTCGCCTTCCCCTCAGCAATGACGACTCGCTGGTACGTGCCCTTCAATCCCTTGACCGACGGGCTTGGGGGTTTTCTGCATTGGTCTCCCGCTGTGAAAGGCCTAGACGCCATCGCCAAGGCGACGCCGTTAGGAGCGTTCAACTCCCCGGATATTACAAATCCTGATCTGTTTACGCTCCTGACGGGCTTTGGGCGCGCCGATGTGCTCGGAGCGACTTCGGCGATCTTGGTGATCTTGGGCGGGCTGTATCTCTTGCGCACGCGGGTCATCGACTGGCGCGTCTCGATCGTGATGATCGTCAGCGCTGGGGTGACTTCACAGTTTCTCAGTTTTGTGAACCCAGAAAAGTTTCCCGATGGCATCTATGCTGTGCTCTCCGGCGGGCTGCTCTTTGCGGCGTTTTTGAACGCAACTGATCCCGTCACAAGCCCCATGACCGTCCGCGGCCGCTGGATCTTCGGTATAATGTTGGGCGTTCTGACGATCTTAGGGCGTGGGCTGACCGGCTACGCCGAGTGGGTGACGTTCTCTATCTTGATTGGCAATATGTTCACCCCTCTGCTCGATAGGTTTGCTATCCCAAAGAGCTTTTCGGCACCAGCGGTGCAAAAGAGGTGACACGATTCATCTATGACTGAACAAGCTAAGACACCACCAAAAAAGAAGAAGCTGATGGGAGCGCACGAGTGGCGCATGATCATCGTGCTGACAGTCATTGCGGCAGTGGCCGGCGGGCTGTTGGCGGCAGTGAATGAAGTGACCAAGGCCACTATTGAAGCCAACGCCAAAGCTCGTTTGAGATCGAGCATTCTCGTTGCAGTCGGGCTGTATAAAGCTGAAGAACTCTTCCCCGCCGAAGGGCTGCCGAAGCTCTCCGCGGCGCAAGTCGATCAGTACTTCAAAGAGCACATCGAAGAAGTCAAGGCCGACAGCTTCACTTACTGGAAGATTTACAAAGACAAGGTCGGCGGAGAGCTGATGGCCTACGTAATCCGTATTGCAGGCAGTGGCTTTCAGGGTCTCGTCGCGATGCAAGTGGCTCTCAAGCCCGATCTGTCTGAAATTATTGGGGCACATGTCGTCCCGTTTGAGATCGGTGAGACCCCTGGGCTGGGCTTTCGCATGACGGAAGAGCAATTCTGGAGCCAATTTGCGGGGATGAAGACCGGGCCACGCATTGAGTTTATCAAATTCCGTGACCCCGATAGCCCTAAAGCCCCCAATCAGTTCGATGCGATCACCGGTGCAACGTACACGTCTACGACCGTGAGAGACTTGCTCAACAAGACGATCGCGAGCTTGCGAAAGATCGTGCAGAAGGAGCAAAAGTAGCGATCTTGAAAAAAGCAGACTATTATAGTATGCTTTTCGCGACCGAGCTAAAGTCGCTCAGAAGGAGTTGAGGCAGATGACGGAAGTAAAGACAGCAGCGATCCCTACGGTGCAGCACGCATCTGCGCCAGCGATCCCGCTGACGCAACGGCTACCCCAAACGAAAGGCTGGAAAGAATTAGTCCGTGACATTTGGGATGACAACCCGACGTTCAGAATGATCTTGGCGATGTGCCCCACCATGGGTGCGACCAACATGGCCATCAACGGCATGGCCCAGGGATTAGCGACCCTTATCGCTACAGTAGCGTCAAGCGTGACTGTAGCAGCCCTGCGTAATATCATCCCCTCTGAAGTGCGGCTCCCGTCGTATATGATCATTATCGCATTTTGGGTGACAATTGTCGATATCTTCTTGCGCGCGTACTTGCCGCCGCTGTCGGCGGCCCTGGGGCCGTACGTCCCATTAATTATTACGAATTGTTTCGTGCTCGGACGTGCTGAAGCGTTTGCGAGCCAGAACAGCCCGGGGCTATCGGCCCTCGACGCGCTGGGCGTGGGCTTAGGGTTTACGATGTCCCTGACGCTGTTGGGGATTGTGCGCGAGCTGTTGGGCTTTGGCAGCTTGTTCGGGATTCAGATCTTCAGCGGCTGGACGCCGTGGGTGGTCATGATCATCCCTGCGGGGGCGTTCTTGCTCGTCGGGCTGTATGTCGGGATTGTCAAGCACTTCTCACCCGGTGGCCAGATCGGCGGAGGTGCTTAAGATATGGACATCTTCTTAATTGTGCTCGGCGCGATCTTAACGAACAATATTCTGCTCACGACGTTCTTAGGGATCTGCCCGTTTATTGGGGTCTCGGGAGAGTATGCATCAGCGTCGGGGATGGGCATGGCGGTGATCTTCGTGCTCACTATGACTCTCCCCGCGAACTGGCTCATCAAGCACTTCGTGCTCGACCCCTTGGGAGTGGGGTATCTCTCGCTCATTGTCTACATTGTGACCATCGCGTTCTTGGTGCAGGTCGTGGAGATGTTCATGAAGCGCTTTCTCCCGGCGCTGTACAGCTCGCTGGGGATCTTCTTGCCCTTGATTACTGTCAACTGCGCGATCTTGGGCGGGGTGCTCTTTGCTATCGCCACATGGAACTTGGGGTTCATGGAGAGCGTGGCCTACGGCTTTGGCGGCGGTGTGGGCTGGGCTTTGGCGATTATCTTGATGGCGGCGATTCGTGAACGGTTACGCTTCGCCCCGATCCCCGAGGGGCTCAAAGGCCCCGGCATCGCGCTCATCATCGCAGGGCTGATGGCGATGAGCTTTGTCGGCTTTTCGGGAATGATCAATATTCGCGACTTCGGAGGCTAAGATGGTCTATCTTGTTCCCGTGGCGACGATGGCCCTCATGGCCATCTCGGTCGCTCTCATCTTAGGGTTAGTAAAGAATTTGCTCACAGTCGAAGGCGAGGCCAAAGTCAAGATCGTCAACGACGGCAACGAGCTGGTCTTGCCGTTGGAGCAGAACTTGATGCAAGCCCTCAAAAAAGCGGGCTACGATCTCTTTGCGCAGTGCGGCGGTAAGGGTACGTGCGCGACCTGTCGCGTCAAGGTCTTAGAGGGACTCAAACCCGAACAGATCACCCCAGCGATGCTCGGCCCCCTAAGCGATAAGCTGCGCAAGGAGGGCTGGGTCCTGTCGTGTCAGATCTCCATGAAGAACGATCTGAAGATCGAGCTGTTTAAGCCGTTAGTGATGTCCTGGCCCAAGGTCGAAGGCAAAGTCGCCGAAGAAGCCCCCAAAGCTAAAGAACTCTCGCCTGCAGCGGCGAAGCTTCGCGCCGTGCTCCCCGGGTTCGACTGCTTGGCGTGCGGCTACCCGACGTGTGAAGAGTTCGCAGAGGCGCTCGTAGCTGGAAAAGCCAAGATTGACGGGTGCTACCCCGGCGGCAAGCCCGTCTTGGAGAGATTGACACAAGCTGCTCTAGAAGCGGGAGTGAAAGCTTAGTTCATATGCCCAAAGTCGTCATCCTCGGCCAGAAAGAGCTTGACGTCCGCCCTGGGACGAATCTCTTAAAGCTCATCCAAGAGCAGCGCTATGACGACCAGCTTCCCGCGACCTGCGGAGGCCAAGGGCAATGTTCAACCTGTGCGGTCAGGGTGCTCAAGGGCGGGGGAGACCCCAACCAGAACGAAAAAGACGTCTTGGGTGAGGAGCAGCTGGCCAAGGGCTGGCGGCTCTCCTGTCAAATCACCATCACTCAAGACATAGAAGTCGAAGTTCCCGGCTACGAGGTCGCCGAAGCGATTCAGATCGAGCCAGGACTGGTGCGCGATGTCCTCGCCTATGCTGCTGAGAAGATCCCCTTGAGAGAGCTGCCCTCAACTCAGAAGATCACCGTAAAGAGACTGAAGGACTTAAGTAGCCGAACAGAATCACTCTTAGAGGGCGGCGGCGACCCCAACGACTTCGAGGTGCTCTATGCGGTCTTCAGCTACATCGGCAGAGACCACAAAGCGCGCGAGATCCCAACGCAGTTTGAGCTGACCGACGAGAAGATCCAGAAGATTTTAGAAGCGTTCGCGAAGCGTCTGCCCGCTGAAGAAGAAGAGATCATCACCTACCCGTACTTTCTCTATGTCGCGTTCGCGCTGCTCTTTTTCTTGACGGCGGGGCTGGGAATCTATTCGGTCTTGCGCGATGCGCCCTTAGAAGAACCAGCGACGCCGTCGTTCACACCCAACCCCGAGAAAGCCCCGTGGTATTTTGTGGGCATTCAAGAGCTTCTGGCGATCTCGCCTAATATTGGGCCGTTCACGAGCGTGGCCATCGGCGGGGTGATCGTGCCCACGCTCTTCATACTCTTTCTGATCGCTCTCCCGTATATCGAGCCGTATCTGGAGTTTTGGCGCAAGGATAAGAGCAAGCCCCCAGGGCGGCGCCTGCGGGATCGCCCTGTCACCACCGCGCTCTTTACCCTGATGGTGGGCGCAGCAGTTGTGCTCATCATTATTGGGCAGTACTTCCGCGGGCCGCAGTGGGAGTGGGTCATCCCGTGGAAGTAGATTATTCCAGCGCGATGATCTTCGGAGTAGCGATGAGCGACGGGCTCTCTTTCAGCTCATCGGGGAGCTTCAGAAATCTCTCGACGTGCCCCAGCATCCCGTGCAGATACTTCCTTGGCTGTGCGGGATTGGCATAAGACCTGAAGATCTCTACGCTCTTCTCCAGGGCTTCAGAGACTGCTTCTGATGGCAACGATTCTTTCTTCAAAAACTCTTGCAGCCCGTTCCACAGATGCGTAGCTAGCGCTGTGCCTCCAGCCTCCGCAATGAGCACCGGGCTGAACCGACGCTGCAAAAATTCGAGAGCCTCCACGACCTCGCTATCCGTGCCCAGTGCTCGCTCGCGATAGAACTGATAGACGAGCAGCTCGATCAGAACGATAAGATCGATCAGGCGCTCTTTGCCTGCCTTGGAGAGCGGCTCGGTCTTCTCTACCCATAGGGTGTGAAACTCCTCGGCGAGCCGGACGCGCTGATAGCTTTCATGCGTCTTGAAATATTTGCAGCTGATGGGACAGCTTATCTCAATGCCGCGATGCTGCCCACAGCAACTTGGGCAGATCAGCCCTCCTAGCGCTGGGCAAGCGCGCT
Source organism: Candidatus Bipolaricaulota bacterium (assembly GCA_938091745.1). GTDB lineage: Bacteria > Bipolaricaulota > Bipolaricaulia > RBG-16-55-9 > DRXL01 > JANXCC01. Next base: position 148,297 of record CALLJK010000011.1, on the reverse strand, counting down.
TGCCCGCCCGCTTGCGGCAGTAGACGCAAAGAGACATCTAGATAAATCCCATCTCCGCGCGGATCTCCTCAGACATCATCTCTGGGCTCCACGGCGGGTCGAAGACGAAGTCGACTTCGACGTTGACGTCCTCGCCGTAGTGCTCTTTAATAGCGCGCTCGCAGTCAGTCTGAATCTGCTCGTAGAGGGGGCAGCCTACGGTTGTCAGCGTCATCTCCAGGCGCACGTCTTTGTCGCCGCGGATCTCCACGTCGTAGAGCAGCCCTAAGTCCACGACGTTGTACCCCAGCTCCGGATCGAAGACGTTCTCGCGAATAATTTCGCGGATCTCGTCAGCGTTCATCGGTGGTCACCTCATTTCTGAATTTCGTGATAAGTGTATCGGCGATCTTTCTGAACTCCTGTGCTGCAGGTGACGACGGTGCCGCGATCACAATAGGGACCCCAGCGTCGCCGCCCTCGCGCAGCTTCGGATCTAAGGGGATCTGGCCTAAGAGCGGGATATTCTGTCTGTGGGCTTCGTTCTGGCCGCCCCCTTGCCCGAAAATATACTCTCTCTGCCCACACTTCGGACAGATATAATACGCCATATTCTCGATGATCCCGATGATGGGCACATCGAGCTTCTGGAACGCCCCGATACCCCTTCTCACGTCGGAGAGCGCGACCTCTTGCGGGGTCGTCACGGCAATTGCTCCGGTGAGCTCAACGTCTTGAGCCAGCCCAAGCTGAGCGTCACCGGTCCCCGGGGGCATGTCGACAATCAGATAGTCCAGCTCTGGCCAGGCCGTGCTCTCTAAGAGTTCGTTGATCGCTTTCGAGATCATGGGGCCGCGCCAGATGAGCGGGTCTCCCCCCCCGACTAATAAGCCGATAGAGATCGCATGAACGCCGTATTTGAAGATTGGGACGAGTTTTCCAGCGTTGACGGTCGGTGGCTCTCTCAATCCCATAAGAGTAGGGATATTCGGCCCATGCACGTCAGCGTCGAAGAGCCCGACGCGCGCGCCTTGTTGGGCTAACGCCACGGCGAGATTGACGCTGACGGTGCTTTTGCCCACTCCGCCCTTGCCGCTGAAGATCGCTATGATATGAGCAATGTGAGGGAAGTGCAGCTTCTGTGTCGGATGAGGGACTCTAGGCTGAGGGCGCGGCGTCTGGACAAACTCAACGTGAATGGTTTCGATCTCTGGGATTGTTTTGAGAGCTTGTTCGACCCACGACTTGAGCTGGGACTTCGACGCGTAGGCGGGGAGCAGCTTCAGCCGCACGTGGGCCGCTGAGCCATCAATCGAGAGGTCTTCGACCAGATCGCCCAGCGATCGGTGGGCACGGGGGATCTCAATCTTGTGGAGGGCTTGGCGGGCGCGCTCGCTCAGGGTCATGATGGGACCTTCTCTCGCTCTTGTATGCTCATGACATCGCTCAGCGTGAGCGATGCCAGATATTCTTCGAGCTTCTCGTTAACGATCTCCCAGATGGGACTGGTGGGGCAGCCCTCTTCAATGGAGCATTTTAATCCGGGATCGAGGCAGGTCACGAGCGCGATGGGGCCGTCGAGGGCGTGCACGATCTCGCGTAGCGAGATGTGCGAGGGGCGCTTTTTGAGCAGATACCCGCCACCGCGCCCGTGGGTCGCTTCGACTAAACCATGCTCGCGCAGCTCCTGCATGATCTTCTCCAAGAACGGTTCAGGGATCTTGTGCTCCGCGGAGAGCTGCCCAATCGAGACGGGATCTCCGTTGTACTGGCGTGCCAGGGTGCACAAGGCCCGCAGACCGTAATCGCTCTTGCGTGTTACTTTCATAGGAGACACCCCAAAATCCGAGTAAAATACTCTGACTTCATTGTAGAAGAGACTAAACTGAAAGTCAACTCTCCCAGAGGTCCTCACCCCAGACCCCTCTCACCCTCTCCCCTCCGAGGGAGAGGGGAAGGGGTGAGGGCCTGTTGATTTACTCTGTAGGGCGGTTCTGGCCCTGCGCAGCCAACGCTTTCTCAATGAGTCTTTCAAAGATCGCCCAGACGCGCGAGTACCCCGTAGCCGGGTCGTGCTCGCTGATATTCTGTCTGGCGTTGGCCCGCCCGATCTCTTTCGCCTTGCCGATGAGCGCTGCGGCTTCGACGCTCTGGCCGGCAGCTTCGAGCGCCATCCCCTTCTGCATCAGCTTCGTGTACTCACTCCCCGGGCCATGGCACGCCTCACAGGTCACGTCTATTGTCTTTAAGGTCTGTTCGTCTATGAACGGATGATCTTTGAACTCTTCGATATTCTTGCTCGTCATAAACTCTGGGCGGAACCAGATCTCGACGTGGCGCTTGCTCGACTCAGAGATATAGACATCGCTGATCTCTGGGTGAGCGTGGCAGGCCACGCACGTGGCCGAGCCGACAAACTGCAACGGTTCGCCCGCAACTGAGACGTCGGTGCGGGCCTCGATCACTTTGGCTTGGGGGTTTTCCGTGCGAAACGGCGAGCTGCGCTCCCCAAAGCCCTCGACGAGGAACGTGTCTTTATGGAGTTTCCACCACGCGAGAATGCGCTCGATCGCTTCCTCACGCTTCTCTTTAGGAGCGTTAAAGACGAACCCAAAATCTTTAGCGGTCATCCATCGAATCCGTTCAATTCCGCGCTGGCGCTCGGCCCAGCGCTCCGAGCGCAACTTCTCTATAGACTCCTCGAAGATCTGGGCAAAACGAGTACGCATCTCGTGATGGGCCAGCTCCGAGCTGAGCGCTAACGAATCCCCCCCGTGACACGAGGTGCATCCTACTTGGTCGAACGGCAACTGCTCGATAATTCTTATATTCTTGTGAGTCTCCAGCAAATCTTTCAGAGGCTCGTGAGTAAACCCTGGCACGCCGACGTTGGCATGGCAGGTCATGCACAGATCAGCGCTGCGGCCTACTTCGGTGACGACCTTCTTAATCTGAAGGTTGGTTTCAGCGCTTATAGCGATAGCGATCCGATCAAAGAGCGAGAGCGCGCCCTTTTCAGCTTGGGCTTTATCCGTGAGCACTTTGGTCAGATACGCTCGTTGGTAGCGCTTCCATTCCTGGTTGTAGTTTGTGAAGGCCACAATGAAGACCAGAAGCAGCAACAACACAGCCGAAACGGAAAACCATTTTCGCGCGTTCTCCATACTCTGCTCCTTTTAGTATTGTCTATCATATCACGTCGTGGGCGATCTCGCTAGCGCGCTGGCGCGCCCACCGATCGGCTTCAAAAATCTCTTCGACGCTGGGATCAGGCGTGCTTATGTGCTCAGAAAGCACTCGCTCCAGCCCGTGCGCGATCCCCACAAACGAGATCTCGTTGTTTAAGAATCTCTGCACAAAGACTTCATCAGCAGCGTTAGCTACTGCCGGAAACGTTCCCCCACGACGCCCGGCTTCACACACCAGCCAGAACGCAGGATACCGTTCCTGCCCCACCGGCGCAAATTCTAATTTTTGCTTCACTAAGTCCAAGCGCCCGACCGCAGATGGGATGCGCTCGGGGTAGGTGAGCGCATACTGAATGGGCAGTTTCATATCTGTTATGCCCAGATGGGCGAGCATGCTTCCGTCTACCAGCTCGACCAAGCCGTGTACAACGCTCTGCGGGTGAATCAATACAGAGATCTTCTCGTAGGGCAGATCGAAGAGCCAATGAGCTTCAATGACTTCGAACGCTTTATTGACGAGCGTCGCTGAATCTATCGTGACGCGCTTGCCCATCTGCCACGTCGGGTGTTGCAGGGCTTCTGCTACGGTGATCTGGGCGAAGGAGTCGAGCGGGCGTGTACGAAATGGCCCACCCGAGGCCGTCAAGAGAATTCTCGCGATCTCGTCCCTCCCCAAGGGCTGCAGGAGCTGAAAGAGCGCGCTGTGCTCGCTATCTATAGGGATGATGATGGACCTCTCCCCTTGCTGCCCCTCCCCTAAAGAGGGAGGGGAACTCCCCCTTCCCTTCAGGGAAGGGGGTTGGGGGGCTAGGTCTTTGACCAGATGCCCCCCGATGACCAGCGACTCTTTATTTGCCAGCGCGAGGGTTTTCTTCGCTTTGAGGGCTTCTAACGTTGGGATCAGCCCCACCGCGCCGACCAAGGCGTTGACGACCAAGTCAGCTTGCGGATGTGTCGCCGCTGCGAGCAGTCCCTCCTCACCTACAACGATCTCGCCATTCCATGAAGTCCCCAAGAGCTGCCTGAGTCTGCCCAGATCTTTCGCACGTCTGATGGCGATCAGCGCGGGTTGGAAGCGCTCGGCTTGGGCTGCTAGGAGTTCTAAGTTCTGGCCCGCGGCAAGAGTCACGACAGAGAAATTATGTCCGGCTCGATTGAGAGCTTCGATCACAGCGAGCGTCTGCGTCCCAATCGAGCCGGTCGAACCCAAGAGTGCTATACGTTTGCTGATGGCTGGCATCGAGCTTTAAGCCCACTGTGGCGCTGGAGAGGGGGGCACCAGCGAGTCTTTCAAGAGCGCGTCGAGCTGCTCGCCTTCTAAGACCTCGACTTCTAAGAGCCTCTTGGCGAGCTTGTGCAGGGCTTGGAGATTGCGCTGCAGGAGCTCCTTTGCGCGCTTGTAGCATGACTCGATGATGCTCTTGATCTCTTCGTCGACAAGCGCTGACATCTTCTCGCTGTGCTCACGATTCAGAACTAAGTCGACCCCCAAGAAGACGTTACCGTTCTCTTGGCCCAGATTCATGGGGCCGACGCGCTCGCTCATCCCGTAGCTGACCACCATGCGCTTGGCGATCTCCGTAGCTTTCTTGAGGTCGTCATACGCGCCCGTCGAGATCTCGCCAAAGACGATCTCTTCCGCGGCGCGTCCGCCTAAGATCCCCGTCATGCGGTCTAATAGTTCTTCTTTCGTGAAGAGATACTTATCGTTCAGCGGGAGCTGTAACGTATACCCCAACGCTTCCCCACGCGGGACAATCGAGATTCTATGAACGGGGTCGGCCTTAGGCAGCAGCTTGCCCAGCAGGGCGTGTCCCGCCTCGTGATACGCAATCTTGACTTTTTCTTCTTCGCTCAAGAGTCTCCCCTTGCGCTCGATCCCCGCGATCACTCTGTCTATGGCGTCTTCGAAGTCCTTCATGTCGATAAACTCTTTGTTGCGCCGCGCGGCCAAGAGCGCCGCTTCGTTGCACAAATTCTCTAAGTCTGCGCCGACAAACCCCGGAGTGCGCCGCGCTAACACTTTGAGGTCGACATCGGGGCCGAGCTTCTTGTTGCGCGTGTGGACTTTCAAAATAGCCTCGCGGCCCTTAGAGTCCGGCGGCGGCACCGTGATCTTTCTATCAAACCGCCCGGGACGCAGCAGCGCTGGGTCGAGAATGTCGGGCCTGTTGGTCGCCGCGAGAATAATGACATGCTCGTTCTTGTCGAAGCCGTCCATCTCAGAGAGCAATTGATTTAAAGTCTGCTCGCGTTCGTCGTGACCACCGCCGATGCCTGCGCCTCTCTTTCTTCCGACGGCGTCGATCTCGTCAATGAAGATGATCACGCCGCGCTTGCCCTTGCCCTCTTCTTTGGCCCTTCTGAAGAGATCTCTCACGCGAGCGGCACCGACGCCCACAAACATCTCGACGAAGTCTGAACCAGAGATCGAGAAGAACGGCACGTCGGCTTCACCGGCGATCGCGCGTGCTAAGAGTGTCTTGCCCGTCCCTGGCGGGCCCACTAAGAGCACTCCTTTGGGGATCTGTGCGCCGATGCGCGTGAACTTCTGCGGGTCTTTGAGATAGTCTACGATCTCTTGGACTTCTTCTTTCACTTCGTCGATGCCCGCGACGTCATCGAACGTGACGCGTGAGTACTCTTTTGTCACTAATTTGGCTTGGCTGCGCCCAAAGTTTAACGCACTGCTGCCTTCGCCTTGCATCCGCCGCATCATCCCGTACCAGAGCAATAAGATAATAAAGAACGGGAGCAGCGAGAGCAAGACCGAAAAGACCCACGACGAGTCCCCAGCTCCCTCAAAGCTTACGTCCACCTTGTTCTTTCTCAGCTCTTCTAACAAAAGGTCACTGAGGACGGCTTCTGTGCGGAAGCGCTCAGCCTTCCCTAAGATCCCCTGCATGAGAGCACTGATCTCATCGGCTTTCTCCTTCCGCGCCTGCGCAAGAGCTTCTACAGAGCGTTCGACTTCGGCATGGCGCAGGGCAAGCCCACTGAGCTGGCGTTGGATTACCGGGGCTGCTGCCAGCGCTTGCGGGGGAAGCTCCGAGCGCAATGCTTCAATCCATGCCAAGCGCCGACCCTGATACTTTAGTAATGCCTCGATCTTCTCTTTACGCTGTTGCTCTTGACTGCGGCGCCCCTCGAGCTCCGCGAGCTGAGGGTTCTCTGCAAGGGCGCTCGGCGGACGCACACGCCCAAGGATAGTCGCCAGCGACGTCCCTTTAATAGTCACTGTTGTCACTTGGCCTGCTTGCAGCAATGCGAGAAATTCCGAGTACCGGATCTGCTTCTCCGCAGAATCAGGGCTTCCGAAAAACGCCTGCAATAAGATTACAGAGAAGATCACCACAATGATCACCAATGCGATATTCCGAAGATTGCGGATCCGTCTCTGTTGTTCGTCGTCATTGGGGAACAACCTACATCCTCCTCGTCACAATACGCTCAGCTTCATTCTAGCACTTTCAGGGGGGAGATTCAACGGGGGCCCTAGGGCACAAGCACAATTGTAAAAGAGAACTCGTCGCGCGCGAAACGAGACGTCGCTTGTACTGTGAACCGTCCCGGCGCGAGCGCTGCGTCGGCCAAGGGTTTGACCCGCAGCTCAATGAGCTTGCTTTCCTCTGGCCTAAGGCTCATAGAGCTTTCCCGGAGCTGAAACTGCCAGCCCACCGGCGCCGCCGTCACGGCGAGAGAAACGCGAGCTGACACGTTCCCACGGTTGGTCACGGTCAGTAAGAGCTTCTTTTCTTCGTTAGGGTGGACGATCAGATCTGGGGAGGCAAGCGCGAGCTTGAGGCGCTCGCGGGCGCGCACGACAATCTGCGTTCGCCCGAGAGCGAACTCAGAATTGCTCTGGGCACGAAGAGCGAGCATAGAGCGTCCTGGCGGCGTCCCCGGCGGAATCTGCAGAGTGAGAAAAATTTCGTGCTGGGCGTGAGGGCCAACAGTGACGTTCAGAAGCTTTTCGAGCAGCGTCCAGCCCGATGGGATTTCAGCGTGCAGTTCGTAAGAACGTTCTTGGTCGCTCAGATTGTGCAGGGTGAAGACAAGCGTCACAAAATCGTCGGGATCGCCCGGCACTGTCGTCTTTGCCGGGGAGAGTTTTACTGGGCCGAAGCTCTCTTCGTATTTGACAGAAAATCTCTCCCAAGCCCACAGAGCGCCAAGTGCGATCAGAATGAGAATGATCGCCCCAACGAGAAGACGTCTTGTCATGGCCGCACGGGGACGACCTTCGTCACAGAATTCTGCAGATCGTCGTTATCCGTGACTGTAAGCTTCACAGGGAAGCTACCGGCGTTCGTGAAGACCCACTCGACGATCTTACCCACGGCGTCGGGTTTGCCGTCGCTATTGAAGTCCCACTCGTAGCGCACGATCTGGCCGTCGCTGTCTGTCGACGCCGATGCGTCGAACGTTACCTTCTCGCCGACTCTTGGTTGTGCTGGGGTGAACGTGAAGTCAGCTATCGGCGCGAAGAGCACGGGTCGTGGGACTTCGTATGCGCCAAAATCTATAGTCACCATCTGGCCGGTCTGCACCGTGACGGTCACGCTGAGCGGCGTCGTCGGCTCATAGCGCTTGGGCAGGGTCGTGCGGTCGAGCGTCACCGTGTAGGTGCCCGGCGGCACTTGTAAGACGTACTGCCCAGTGGCGCTGGAGCGCGTCTCGGCGCTTGTCGTGCCCACGGCAAAGACGCGCACGTTGGTTAGGCCGGGTTCATCGGGGTCAGGTTGGCCGTTGCGGTTCTTATCGTCGAAGACCCGCCCGCGAATGATGCCCACCGAGCGCATGGGGATCTCGAGAGTGACTATCTGCCCGATGGCGACTGTCACGGGGATCGGCATGGGGACTGTGGGCACTAACCCCAAGGGCGCTCGTGCGATCTCGACTTTATAAGTGCCGGGATCAACGGGTGGGAATCTGAAGTAGCCCTGGGCGTCGGTGCGCGCCAATTGGGTATCCAAGCGCAGGAGCGCGTCCTTGACGGCGGGTTCGCCTGGGTCGCGCTGGCCGTTGTTATTCAGATCAATGAAGAGATAGCCCTCGACGCGCCCTCTGATAATCACGGACTCGAAGGGCATGGCGAACTTCGTGCGCACTTCAATATTGAAGCTGAGCGACGACGGCTCGGTGAACGCAAACGCAAATGAGGCGCTCACCGGCCCAAAGAGCGTGGCGCTGAACGAACCAAAATAGCTTGAGAAGAACGGATAGAGCAGATTATTATTCAGCCCGATGAGCAAGAACATAGAGACCCGCGGAGTCGTGAACGCCACGCGGCCGATGAACGCCACTTGGTGATCGAGCGTCGTGTTTGTATTGGGATCGACTTGGAAGGTGCCCTTGGCGCTCAGGCTGAGTGACAGCCCTTCCAGCCCAAACAGAGGGCGCGTGATGAGCGCGCTTGTGAACTCAAACGTATCAGTGTTATTGGCAGGATTGAGATTATCACGGAAGAGATTGCTCTGGAAAGTCAAAATGTAGCTGACGGGACTGGCGATGTCAGCAATAGTCAAGGATTTGATATCTTCGTCGGTGCTTATGAGTGGGAACGGGGGATCGCTACTACGCCGTGAGATGAACTTTATATCGAAGAAGACGCTGGGCCATCCCGGCAGAAAACTCCGTACGACCAATCGCCCTTGTGATGTAATCGAGGTGACTTCTTGCACGGTGAGCTGACTGAAGAGATCGGTTCTCTTGCCGGAGACCAGTACAGTGAACGCTAATGCTCTGACGGAGCCAGTGCCGAAGAGCGTCCAGATTTGGGTATCAGCCAAGACCGAGGGCACGCTGATTAAGCTTGGAAAATTAGGCTCAACGCGCAGATACTCGCCGCCCAGGGTTACCCCAAAGAATGCTGGGGCAGCGCGCAGGAAGAACATGCGTCGTAGCCCCGCGCTCACCTCAGCAACGGCCCCCTCAGCAGAGAGCACGCCGCTTCTGAAGCTCGCTGCCGTGAGCGCATAAGGATTAGCCCCGGAGTTACTCAACCGCGCCAGCGAGGCGCGCAGGCTCGTCCCGTTGAAGTTCAGCGCCATTGCGCGCTGCTCTTGAGTGAAATCTCCGTCTTGGTCTTCGAAAGTTGCCATCAGCGAGAAGAAATTCGTAAATCCTAGCTCGACGCCGCGGCGCGGCAGCGCGTTGTACATCAAGGGCGCTTGCGGCAGATCCCCAAGATGCACAAAGAACGTGCTTCGCTGCGACGTGAAGAGGAACTCCTTCACACTGATGGGCAAGCCTCCGGGAATCTGCGATCTAGCTATATCAGAGATCGTGATCTTTATGCTGAAGCGTTGCTCTTCAGGCAGCGTCGCATAGGTGAGAAACGAGATCAGTGGGGTCAGGGTGGTGCCGCTGAGAGCGACATTGGCTCCAACAGAAAACTCAGCTGGGGCGAGTAAATAGAGCGCCGTGGGGACTTTGGCAGCCTCGGGCGGCAAGATGATGAGCGTCGTCGCGCCACTGGATTGTACCCCTTCCGTGCGCAGGGAAACTGCCGTCAGCGTGACTGTCTCAAAACCTGAGGGGATGTCTTCAGGAATCTTAACACTGACCAAGACCGAACGCATCTCGCCGGGGAGCAGCTCGACCAGAGCCGGCTCGACTTTTGTAGAAAACCCGCGCGGCGTGAACGCGTCAAGCCGAAACGCGTCTATAATATTGCCCCGGTTGGTGACGCTGAACGTGAGAATCACTTCGCTACCGGGGTCGACTTCTTGGGGATCAGGTGCTCGCACGATCACCCCTGTGGTCTTCTCGACGGTGATCGTCGTTTGGGCGCTCGCCCTGACGGAGGGATCACTCTGAGAGACAGCTTCGAGGGTGATCGTATATGTTCCCGCAGGCGTCTCTTGCAAGACGAGCAGGGTGACGAAGATCGGCTCTTGCGCCCCTGGCGCGATGGTCAACGGCGGCACCGCGCCAATCGTTTGAAAGCCCACAGGGGCCGTTACAGAGAAGAGATATGTGTCTGGAGCCGTCCCACGATTCACAGCGACAAATGTGAGCGTGACGATGTCGCCGGGCAGGGCCGAGCGTGGCGGCGGCGCGATCAGCTCGATGGGCTGCCCTTGAGCAAGAGCTATGAAAACGCTCATGAGCAAGAGCGCAATCCCCGCACACGCCCTCTTCAGCATAAGAGCCTCCTTAAGATTGTTTTTTTTTAAATCTGAAAGCGCACCTGCCCGGCAACTAAGAAGTCGCCGCCAAAGTCAATGATCACTAACGCCAAGTACGTCCCCGACGGCAGTTTCTCTGTCACGGGGATCTCTAAGCGTTGCTTGCCGCCGGGGAGCAGCGCCATATCTTCGGCCCTCTTCTGCACAACGATCTCACCCTTGGCGTTCACGATGCGCAACTGCGTCTTGGCGATTTGGAAGGTCGTCCCTGTGTTCTCGTATTCGACGACGATGCGCAAGGGCTTGTCGCGTTCTGGGAGGAGGGCTTGGACACTCACGATCCGCCCGCGATTGACAGCATTTGTCGGATCAGTATGACGAATCTTGACGACGAATTGCTCAGCTGTCCCAATGGTAACGGGAATAGACGGCTGCTGCCCTGGCGGTGGTGGTGGCTGAGCACCCGACGACGGCGCCGGGCTGGTGATAGCGAATGCTGCCCAGTGCGGTCCGCGCTCTGTCGCGGGAATCTCGATCTTGAAGGTGATCTGTTGTTTTTGCTTTGGCGCAAGCGCAAATTGCGCTGGGGTGAACGAGAGAAACTTTGCCAGCGAGCGCGGGTGTGTCCCCGGATTGAGCAAGACCAAGCCGCCTTCGATATTTCTGTCGTAATCTTTGAGTTCGACGGTGAACTCGCGGGGCTGATCACTGCTATTGATGACTTCAAACGCTCCGGTGAAGCTGCCCCCAGGAGGCAAATTGACGTCTACGCTCAGAGTAGAGATGCCGATCTGCCCCTGGACGAGCACCGCGCTCACCCATAAGCTCCCAATCAGAACGCCCCATCTTGCAATGCTCTTACACATATACGATCAGTCCCCCTATTTATGGGCAAAGGCCAGCTCCATCACCGTCCTCCTCAATGGAGTAATTGACGCCAAACTGATAGGAGCCGATCTTGCCATCGCCAAAATCATCGAGCATCACGCGCAAGTCAACGTTTACGGTCAGACCGCCGGCGGGTGTGGGCGTGCCCCGCTGGACGATGACGCCTGATCCTGCCGGCGTGAAATTCCCCAGCTCGTTCCTGATCTCAACGGCGTCGGCGCCAGGGTCATCGGCCCCAGGAGGGTAGCTCGTCACCGACGATATTGCGATGACGCACCAGTTCCTCGTCGCGACGACTTGCAGCGTTGTCTGGCTCAGAAACTCAACTCTCCCAGACTCGACTGTTGCAGCGCTATTGACGTTCGCTGAGAGCGCCCCGCCGGAGATGACCGTCACGGTCATCACATCTTGGTATTCAATCGTGATGCGCACGGCGTCAACATAGGCTGTGTTTGCGGAGCCGAGCTTGGAGAGGCGCACTCCAAAGTTTGCGCTGTTGATATCGCTCGCTGTCCAGGTCTCTCCCCACAGATCGGTGGGGCTGCCCACAGTGCGGAAGGCGCTGGTGCTACAGTCCTCCTGTCCCGCGACGCCGTAAATATCTTGAGTATTACCCACGGGGGAGCCGCCCTTGAGCAAGCGCACACGGACTCCCTCGCTTGATGACGTAGCTGCCATATCGACTTCGACTGTAATCCCTTGAATGACGGCTGCGTCGGGGATGGTGAAGCCAAAACCCGTGAGATCGAGAGAGCCGCCGGCAGCGCCAGTGCGCTCCGCGCACGTGTTATCGGGAGTTCCGACAGCATTGCTAGCGTTTACCCATCCTACAGCCGAGGAGGCACTCGCGTAGTTCGGCCCTTGGGAGACGGCCTGCACCAAGAGACTTCCCAGCGTGACTGCTAAGACGAGTGTTCCCAGCGCGCGAACGAGCTTCATATTTACTCCTAAGGTGTCGTGTCTGTCGTCGTAAAGAGAATGACGCCGATGTAGAAGCCGGGCAACGTGCTCACGTCCCACGAGCTGATGTCGAGGAAGATCTCGCCCATAAAATCTGCGCCATCCAAGCCTGCAGTGTTCTCCCCGAAGCCCCGCCGGTTCTGCGGGTCAGGCTCCGACAGCGACGTCTTGTCCGTGCAAACCCCGAAGTCATCAGAGAAATCGCAGTCTGTCAGAAAATCCTCTGGGCCTGCGTCGAAGATATTTGTGTCTATAGTTACGAGTGTCGAATTGAGCCGGTAGGGCGTGAGCGCGTCAATATTGACGTGCCAGTCGCCGATCTTGAACGGTTGCGGCCCTTCGATCTCTACGGGGGTAATCTCGACCGTGATGGAGGGAATTACGGCTGCGATGAAGAGCGGCTGGGGAATGACGAGCGTCACGCGCACGTTCTGGCTCGTCTGGGCGGAGCCACCCCATGCGAGCAGCGCCACTATAAGCACTATGGCTGCGCAGCCCTTCATAGCTTTAACTCCCTCACGATTTTAGCAAGACCCTATCGTCTAGGGAGTTGTATCCGTTACCGTGTAGGTGATTATGCCGGTTACGTAGACCGGAAGCTGCGAAGACTGCACATCCCAGCCTGTGGGGCCGACGCCCATATTGACGTACACGTTCCCGAAAAAGTCCGCGCCGTCCGTCCCAGCGGTGTTGTATCCTGTGCCGCGTCGCGTGTTTGGGTCTGTATCGCCTAGGGTGAGCGACGAGTTTGGTGCACAGGTGCCATAATCATCGGCAGTATCGCAGTCAGCTGTGAAGTCCGACGTGTCGGCGTTGACGACATAGGGCGCGGAGAAGGACGTGAACTGCGAGTTGAGCCTGTACTGCGTCACGGCGTCGACGTTGCAGCCCCAGTCGCCGATGTCAATGGGCTGCGGCGCCTCGATATCGCTCTGTGAGATAACATAATAAATATCTCCGGGCTGGTCCGGCGGCACGCAGTCGAGATAGAGCGATTGTCCGATCTCAATCGTCACGTTCTGTTGGGCGACAAGCCCTGACGACAGAGACAACCCAAGAGCTCCGACGAGCAGCGCGACTAAGTATTTTCTGGTCATGGTGCAGGCCTCCTTTTTATGTTTTTTGCGCTAGGGCGTCGAGTCCGAGACGGAGTAGGTGATCGTGCCGCTGGCGCTGGCCGGCAGCGTTGCGGTGACATCCCAGTCGCTCACGTTAAGCGCGACATCTCCCGAGAAGTCAGCGCCAAGCGATCCCGCAGTATTGCCACCAGTGCCAAGCGTAATAGGCCCGAAAGTTCCGCCGGCGCCGCAGCTTGGGGTGCCGCCGCCACTTGCCAGCGTGCACGTCTCGGAGAAGTCGTCCTTGCTGACGTTCAGAATTGTCGTCGATGAGACGGTCATATCTGCGCTGAGTTCGAAGGCCGTCAGGGAATCGACATTGCAGCTCCATGTCCCGATATTGAATGGTTGTGGACCTTCGATCTCCGACTGTAGGACTGTGTGGTTAATGGGTAGCGAAGCTGAGCAGTCGAGATAGAGCGACTGGTTGACGTTGATGGTGACGGTCTGCGACGTCTGAGAAAGGCCGCCGAACCAACCTAACGACAGAGCGAGCAGGACAACTGCAATAGATTTGATATGGCGCACGGCTACCTCCTTCTACAGCAATGCTTTTTATTTACTTGAGGGGAATTATAATACAAGAGGAGGGAGTTTGTCAAGAGGGGAAATGTAATAATCGCTACTATAAGGTGATTTCAGTAATTATTTTGATAATTTTAATTGTGTTCTATCTTAAAATCCTCATAGAACTTGAGCACGTAGACGGGATTGCCCGTGCGTGAGTCGGTGCCTGCCCGCTTGAGCACCCCGCGGAAGGTCAGGACCTTGCCAGCTAAGACGCACTCTAAAGCCTGGCCCCCTGTCATGTAGACGCGCATGTAGATGGGCCGACTGAAGTCAATCCGTTGAGCCACTGCCTGAGGGATAATGAATTCTGCTAGGAGCTTATGAGTCACGCGCATCTCGAACCGGCCAAGGGCCGTATTCTCTTGGAAGGCCAGAGCAGTGAACTGAGCCCCGCGGCAGCTCGCATCAATCTCTTCGATGCGGATGTTCACGCCGGGGATGATCTTGGGGCAGCCCGTCAGGATCACGGCCAAGACCGGAATTAAAAACAAGACACAGCGTTTTGCGCTCATCAAACCTCCCTATGGCTTATGGTGCATTCGCTTGATTATACTTATGCGCGCTGGTCTTTTCAAATTTGACTGTCTCGACATTGATGATATATACTTTAATGCAGCATGATAATAAAGCATAAAAGGAGAGATGAGCTATGCGCTTGATAGCACAAGGAGTTTTCGCTCTCATGGTCGTTCTCGGTGTAGGAGTCATGACCCACGCCCAGATGACTGCATCGCTGTGCGAGTACACGCCGCCGCAGAATCAGCTTCAGAGCCTGACTCTGTCAGGAGACTATCGCTACTTTGAGGATCGTTATCTGAATGATCGCGGGAACGCGAGCATTGGGCATCTTGCTGTGCAAGGGATCATGTGGGCAGAAGGGCCGGAATGGAGCTACACTCTCAGCGGCTCGGCGCGCCTAGAACTCGCCCCCCAGATCGCCCTCAGTACAACGCTGATGAGCGAAGGCAGCCTACGACGCTATCTCGATGAGAACATCTTTCTGTTTGGCGGGGTGGACACAGCGAGCACTCCCTTCCAAGAGGGCTTCACCGTGCGGGCGCTGGGCGGCATAGGGGCCGGACGCTTCCGCGATGTGACCCCGCTTGCCAAAGCAATGCAGATCAGCCAGGCACTCCAAGAAGCTAAGATTCTCACGCAGCCCCTCTCAGACAGCGAGCTGAAAGCCGTAGCGGACGTGATCGCGCGCCAGCCGGAGCTTGGAATCGTTGGAGTATTGGAGGGCATTGAGCAGCAGCTCGGCAAGCCCCTCGGAGCCGCGGGTGTCGTCGCTATCCAAGATATCGTGCAATCGAGGGAATCACGTTTTTGCGGGTGGGACGCGACGCTAGCGCTCGGCTATACGGTGATCAGCCCCATGGGTGAAACCAATGCGCTCGCGCGGGTTGCTGCGAATTTTGCCACGCCTCCCGATGCCCTCAGTCAAGTGCTGGCGCAGGCCCGACTCTATATCCCCTTGCCCTTCACGGACAATACGTGGCTCACGGTCTCAGCGAGCTACGCACGGCTGCTGACGCCCACAACGAATCTCAACGTTGTGTACTCGTACAATTGGGCACGGCAGGCTGGTCAGGAGAACCAAGCGCATGGCTTAGATGCAACGCTGCGCTTCTTCGTCTCGCCGTCGCTGAGCGTCTTAGTGAAGGGGCAAGCGAGCCTCGCGACAGGGTATGAAGAGCCGGAGTGGGGGATCAGCGTCGGGTTCGAGTACAGCGTGATGTGAATGCCTCAGCAACTACCCTGCCCGCGCGATCTCTTCGCGTGGAGGTTCCCTAAGTTCGACAGATCACCCGGGCCTGCCCCCAGTAATCCCTGGAAGAATTCTGGGGAGATCTCGCAACGGCGCGAGCTTCATTCCACTGTGACGCTCTTGGCTAAGTTTCTCGGCTGATCGACATCGGTGCCCCGGAGGTCTGCAATGTGATACGCAAAGAGCTGCAGGGGCACGACGAAGAGTACCGGCGCGAGCCAGCGCGAGCTCTGGGGTATCTCTATAATAAAGTCCGAGACGCGCTCGATCTCTTTACTGATCTGATCGGTCACCGTGATGACGATGCCCCGACGCGCTTTGACTTCTTCGATGTTTGAAAAGACTTTTTCGTAGACGCTCTCTTTGGTGACGAGCACGACAGTAGGCATCTGGGCGTCGATGAGCGCGATCGGGCCGTGCTTGAGCTCCCCGGCAGCGTAGCCCTCGGCGTGGATATAAGAAATCTCTTTGAGCTTGAGCGCCCCTTCGAGCGCAATGGGATAGAGCAAGTCTCTGCCGAGAAAGAGAAAGTGCTCTTTTTCGTAAAAAATCTGGGCGAGCCGCGCGATCTCGCTCTCTTTTTGTAAGAGCTTCTCGATGAGGGCCGGCCCGCGGACTAAGCTTTCCAAAGCTGGGCGCGTCTGCGCTGGAGAGAGCCAGCCCCGCTGCTGCGCTATGAAGAATCCCAACAGAGCGAGCGCGGCTAACTGTGCTGAGAATGCCTTGGTCGAAGCGACGCCGATCTCCGGGCCGGCGTGGGTGTAGAGCGTCGCATCGGACTCACGCGTCAGCGTCGCGCCCACGACGTTGACTATCGCGAGCACCGAAGCGCCGCGCGCGCGGGCCTCGCGGACTGCCCCAAGAGTATCAGCCGTCTCCCCAGACTGCGAGATCGCGATCACGAGAGTGTTTTCGTCTAGATAGGGCTTACTGTAGCGAAACTCGGAAGCCAGCTCAACAGCAATGGGCACTCTGAAAAACTCGCGCCATAAGTATTTAGCTGTCAGCCCGGCGTAGTAGGCCGTGCCCATCGCGACAAGATAGACCATCTGGGCGTTCTGGATTCTTTCAGTGAGCCCGTGAAGCTCTGGGAGCACGATCTTCCCCGTAGAGAGCTCGTAGCGATTCTGGAGGGTGTTGGCCACGGCGTGGGGCTGCTCGTGAATCTCTTTCAGCATGAAGTGCTTATAGCCCTGCTTCTGCGCGGTGACGACATCCCACTCGATCTTTTGGGGTGCTCGGCTGATGCGGTGGCCCTCAAAATCGAAGAGCTCGACACGGTCGTGGCGCAACAGGGCCAGCTCCCCGTCATTGAGAAAGACCATTGTTCGGGTGAAGCTCAAGAGCGCGGGAATATCTGACGCGGCAAAATTCTCGTTAGCTCCCAAGCCTAACACGAGTGGGCTGCCTGCTCGCGCGACGACAACTTCCTCAGGTGAGTCCGTAGCGACGACAGCTATCGCGTACGCGCCGCGCAGCGGCTGCAGCGCCTTCCTGACAGCTTCTAAGAGATTAGTTCCATCGTAGTGTTCTTCAATCAAATGGGCGATCACTTCGGAATCTGTCTCTGAGACAAATCTGTGTCCTCGATGTTGCAGCTCTTCCTTGAAGGGCAGATAGTTCTCAATAATCCCGTTGTGGATGACTGCGATCTTTCTGTGACAATCACAATGAGGGTGGGCATTCGAGTCTGTTGGCGGTCCGTGGGTAGCCCAGCGAGTGTGCCCTAAGCCCACGGTCGCCTGGGAGACTTTTTGGCTGAGGGTCTCAGCGAGCTCGTTCACCTTCCCAGCGCGCTTGGCCAAGAAGAGCTGAGTGCCCTCGACGAGCGCGATCCCTGCAGAATCGTACCCGCGATATTCGAGCTTCTTGAGGGCATCGAGCAGGAGCTCTTTGGCCGGGCGCTGTCCCACATAGCCCACGATCCCACACATACTAGTAAGCCTCCTTGCGCAGCTGAGTGCTATTCTAATAGTGAGCGCACTCTTTGACAAGCCTCAGGGGGCTTCTGTGTGAGTGTAATCTGCGCTATTTTGTCAGCCGCAGGTCGGCATGTTATAATCAGTGCGATAGGGTTACCGTGCTCTAAACTTTTGAGAGGAGGTTGTGCAATGCGCGAAGTCGAAGTCAAAGCGCTGGTGATGGACCCCACGCAGAACATGCCGGTGCTGTTGCTTCGCGATCTGCAGTCGAGCAAGGTTGTGCCGGTCTGGATTGGGCAACCCGAAGCAACTTCCATCGCCATGGTCCTGCAGCAACGTGAGTTTCCCCGCCCCTTAGCCCACGACCTGATCAAAGCGATCCTCAAAGGCCTCGGAGGAGATCTGGACATGGTGGTCATCGACAGCATTCAAGACTCGACATACTTCGCAACGCTGCATATCCGTGACCACCTCGGCAAGACCCTCGAGATCGACGCACGGCCTTCGGATTCGATCGCCATTGCGTTGCGGCTGGGCAGCCCCATCTACGTCTCAGAAGAAGTCTTCCAAGTAGCTGCGGTGGAGATGCCCACTGTCGAGGACGAGCGGCAAGACTTCCCAGAGGATCGCTTCCGGGCTTTTGTGGAGAGCGAGATGAAGCTCGCCGACTTCAAGCGCTTCGTCTCTGAAGGCGGGGTATAAGAGAAGATGCTTCGGGGTCTCCGCGACCTTGACGTCGCCAGAAGACGCGTTCTCGTGCGCGTTGACTATAACGTCCCCTTGAAGGATGGACGCATCACCGATGACACTCGCCTACGAGAGAGCCTTCCCACCCTCGAACATCTCCTGCAGCACCATGCAAAGATTATCTTAGTCTCGCACTTGGGCCGTCCTGGTGGGAAAGTCGTCCCAGAACTGCGACTTGATCCCATCGCCCAACGCCTGCAAGAACTTTTAAGACGCCCCGTCACGAAGCTCAACGACTGCATTGGGCCATCCGTCCAGAGCGCTATCGCCCAGATGCACCCGGGAGATATCGTCTTATTAGAGAACGTGCGCTTCTATCCCGAAGAAGAAGCCAACGATGAAAATTTTGCCAAGGAGCTGGCTCGTCTTGCTGACTGTTATGTGAACGACGCATTTGGCACGGCGCATCGGGCGCACGCGAGCACCTATGGGGTCGCGAAGTTCTTGCCCTCGGCGGCGGGACTGCTTCTTGAGAGAGAGGTCACGATGCTCTCTCGTGTGAGGGAGAACCCGCAGCGCCCGTTTCTCGCGATCGTGGGCGGGGCCAAGCTGAAAGATAAGATTGGGGTGCTGCAAGACTTCATTGGGAAAGTCGACGCGTTTCTCATCGGCGGTGGGGTGGCGTTCACGCTCTTGAAGGCCCAGGGGGCGCGTGTGGGAAGCTCGCTTGTGGACGAGAAGATGCTCGATGAAGCCCACAGGTGTCTAAAGACAGCTCGCGAGCATGGGACAGAGATGGTCTTGCCCCAAGATGTGCGGGCTGTGCGGGAGTCAGCCGTGGGCGCAGAGCACACGATCTTTCCCGCCCGTGAGATCCCCGATGGTTGGCAAGGGTGGGACATCGGCCCGCAGACGATCCAGCTCTTTCAAGAGCAAGTCGTGCGCGCGCAGACGATCGTCTGGGCCGGGCCGTTGGGGAAGTTTGAGCAGCCGCCCTTTGACACGGGGACACGAGAAGTTGCCCAAGCAATTGCACGATCTGGCGCATTTGCCGTCATTGGGGGAGGGGACACAGCAGCAGCATTGCAGCGCGAGGGTCTTGCCGGGGCACAGAATATTTATTTTTCGACAGGCGGCGGGGCAACGCTGGAGTTTATAGGAGGGCGCAAGCTCTTGCCCATCGAGATATTGCGCAAGGGGTAACAAGCCAAGGTCCTACTCCATCTTTGAGTGTG
Source organism: Candidatus Bipolaricaulota bacterium (assembly GCA_938091745.1). GTDB lineage: Bacteria > Bipolaricaulota > Bipolaricaulia > RBG-16-55-9 > DRXL01 > JANXCC01. The sequence goes on along the minus strand of CALLJK010000011.1, from coordinate 128,849 downwards.
GCACAGGGGAGCATGTAGCCTACGTCACCGATCCAAGCTTTTGCACCAAAAACCAGAACGCTGATTCACGCGCGATTTCCTGCTCAAGGTGATCCCAGCCACTGACAGCTGAAAAAAAAAAAGCTAAACTTTGCTTCAGGCATAAACTTCATATATCGGGATCTGTACATTGGTCGTTGTTATGTTGGCAGCGATCGTAGTAGGTTGTGCTCCCTCCCTTAACGTTGCTCCACCAGATTTGAACGGTGCCCGTTTAACCAGGTTCGAGCTACCAAGAGCTAATACACCGCAGTACTACCAGACGGCGCTGGATGCGTACAATGTGGCAGCCAAGGTGGCAGACCATAGCCTCCTTGGAGTGCTGGAGCTGAATGAAGCAGAGGTGATTCTAAATGGCTTCCCTGAGGTGAAGCCGGCCTTGTTCCTCAAGCGACGCTAGAACAAGCTAGGCAACTGACCATCAGCAGAGAGCATGGGAGCTTGCACAGCTGATGCAAACTCCTCTTTGGTCCAGAGTAGCAGAAGCGATAAGAGCTTTTTACAGCTACATCGGCGAGTCTAACGACGCGGAGGCTGTAAAGCAAGCAAATGAGCTGAAGCAACTCTTAGAAGCCATCTTCAATCGCTTGCCAGGATATTGGTAGGACGATTGCCGGCGCATCAGTGCCCCTCGTGCTAAACAAAACCTACCTCATGCGGGATGGCACAAACCGCGACTTTCTCATCTACATTTGCATTGGCGCGCTCTGCGGCAAGCTGCATCCCGACTCTGTGCGTGACCAAGCTTGCTTGCAGGCAGGGAGAGGGCCCGGAGCAGGCTGTGATGCACCCCAGAAGCAAGCGCAGGTGCAGCCAACAACAGCAGTGCAGATCTCTCCAGCAGAAGGAGATCCACCGCCGCCGCCGCCACCTCCTCCACCAATGCGGTGAAAGCTTAGGCTTGCTAAGATAATAAGAAAGGAAAGAAAGGAGTGATAGTGATGAAGATGCCTCTCAAATATGCAGTAATAGGAGTAAGTGTGGTCTTAAGTGTTTTGGCCTTGGCTGGTAGCAGTGGCGTCCAAGGAGGACAGGTGCATGGTTCTTCAGGGAGTTGGGAACGTACATTCGGGGGCAATAAGGAGGATGTTGGCATTTCAGTCCAGCAGACCTCTGACGGTGGTTTCATCCTGCTGGGGGTTACAGAGTCCTTTGGGGCAGGGGGCGGAGACTTCTGGCTGATCAAGACAGATGCCGAAGGCAAGATGCTCTGGGAGCACACCTTCGGCGGTGAGGACTGGGATTATGGATTTTCAGTCCAGCAGACTTCTGATGGTGGCTTCATCCTGCTGGGGGGTACATACTCCTTTGGGGCAGGGGACTCTGACTTCTGGCTGATCAAGACAGATGCCGAGGGCAAGCTGCTCTGGGAGCACACCTTCGGCGGTGAGGACTGGGATTATGGATTTTCAGTCCAGCAGACTTCTGATGGCGGCTTCGTCCTGCTGGGCGAGACAAAGTCCTTTGGAGCAGGGGACTCTGACTTCTGGCTGATCAAGACGGATGCCGAAGGCAAGATGCTCTGGGAGCGCACCTTCGGCGGTAGGGATGGTGATGGCGGCATTTCAGTCCAGCAGACCTCTGATGGCGGCTTCATCCTGCTGGGGGGTACAGAGTCCTTTGGGGCAGGGGACGGAGACTTCTGGCTGATCAAGACAGATGCCGAGGGCAAGCTGCTCTGGGAGCGCACCTTCGGCGGTAGTAAGTGGGATTATGGCATTTCAGTCCAGCAGACTTCTGATGGTGGCTTCATCCTGCTGGGCGAGACAAAGTCCTTTGGAGCAGGGGACGGAGACTTCTGGCTGATCAAGACGGATGCCGAAGGCAGGCAGTGAGGCCGATGCTCGCTGAAGAGGTTCGAACAGCTGCTGTTTGACGTGGAGCATTAACCCCAGGCGCTTGAGGGCAGGATCTCCGGGGGGATCAGCCCGCGCTCCAGCGCATACTGTACAAGCTTGGGCCAGCCCCCCTTAAAGTGAAATGCGTGGAAGCCCGCTTGGCGCATCTGCTCCGCAAGATGAGCGCTCTTGAGCCCTAGCTCACAATAGAGCACATAGATTCTGTTCTTGTCCCATGACGGGAACTCTTTCAAAGCACTGAGAAAATCTTTGAAGATCGCCCCAGGGTAGTGCCAGGCGCGGTAGCTCTGGGGGGATCGTAAGTCAATGACGACAGCACTCTCCGGGATCTCCTCGATCTCGACCTCTGGCAGCTCCAAAGCACTGAGCACCAGGCGCCGCAGATCATAAGTACTCACTCCCTCAAGAGCTTTGTCGAGAAGCCCCATGTCGAGCTTCTCTTCCTCAGCGAGCACGTCTGCAAGCGATGCTGCTGTTGTAGGACGCTTGGGCAAGATCGCGCAATACTCCGCGACCGTCGCTGAGTACTCATAGGTGCCGATGCGCCGCGCCAGCGCGATGATCTCGTCTTTGTTGAGCCCAACCAGAGGGCGCCACAAGGGCATCGTCGTCGCCTGGGAGATAACGGCTAAGTTCTGCAAAGTCTGCGACGAGACCTGCCCGATGGACTCCCCTGTGACGATCCCAATGAGATGGAACTGCCGTGCAAGGCGCTCAGCAGCCCGATACATGAAGCGCTTTAAGATCACTTGCCAATAACGAGGCTGAACACGCTCTTGTATATGCGCGACGAGGGGCTCAAAATTGACAGAATGAAATCTGGGGAAGATCCCGTAGCTCCAGCGGTCGGCAAGGATTTTTGCGACTTGGAGAGCGCCATGTTCATGAAGGCTCCCACCCAGACGACAGAAGAGATAGTCGAGAGCAACGCCACGCTTGAGCATCAGCCAGCTCGCAACGGCTGAATCAAATCCCCCTGAGAGCAACGCGATGCTTCTGCCAGCGGTGCCCACGGGCAATCCTCCTGGCCCAGCATGCTTCTCCGTGAAGAAGTCGGCTTCGTGCGAACGGACTTCGACAAAGACAGTGACGTCTGGGTCTTCTAAGTCGACTCTGTCGGCATAGGGGCGCAGCGCTGCTCCCAGCTCGCGCTCGATCTCCAAAGACGAGAACGGGAGATGCTGCCCCTGCACGAGACGCCGCGCGCGCACGGCAAAGCGCTTTTTCGCTACGATAGAGCTATAGAGCTCTGTTCCAGCTCTGAGAATATCTTCGAGGGTTTCAAACGAGCGGCGCTCGACGACCGAGAGCGTCTGCACCCCAAAGACTCTAGATAAGAGCGCTAAAGCGTGAGGGGAGTCCGACTCGACGAGGAACCGATTGCCCTCGTCAGAGAAGGCAAAGGGCATCTCCGTTGTCCGGAGCGCGTCTTGGAGATTAACAGCTAAGCGCTCCAAGAAGCGAGCGCGCGTGCGGCGCTTCTTCACCGTGATCTCCCCGGAGAACCGAATGAGTATGCGCATGGGTTTATCATTGTAAAGGCGGGGGTATTGACAAGCAACCTCGGGAAGTCTATAATAGAATTACTATGCGGGCGTAGCTCAGGGGTAGAGTACCGGCTTCCCAAGCCGGGTGTCGCGGGTTCGAATCCCGTCGCCCGCTCCACTCCACCAGACTTCGTCTGGACTATTCGCCTTCGCCATGGCGAAGATGAATGTTAAGCGAAGCTGGCCCCCACGATCACTTCCAACGCCTGGGGCAAGAGTTCAATTCGCAGCTTCCCTGGGGGAAATTCTATAGGCTCCCCGTCAAGATGCCCCATGAGTGAGCTCTCTGAGACGATCTCCACCCATGGCGCGCGCTTGATCTGCACCTCCGGCAGAGAGATATGCTCCCCGCGGCGCGCCTTGGGAATCTGCAAGATTCTCCTGAGCGGGGCCATGTCTGCGATCAGATAGATATCAAAGAGCCCATCATCGACCTCGGCATACGGAGCAAGGCGGAAATCACCAGCAAGGTACCGCCCATTACACACGCCCAGCATCATTACCGTGCCAGCGTGCTCCCACTCTGGGGCACGGACTGCAAGCTCACCGCTCCGGAAGAAGAGGGCTTCCCGCACGGCGGCATAGAGATAGATCCAGGGAGCAAGCCCCGGCCAACGCCAGCTCCGAAAGACTCGCCAGGCGACTGCCCCGTCTAGTCCAACCCCAAGCCCATTAACAAAGTAGTGTTCCCCAACACGGCCGACGTCTACGCGCCTCGTCTGCCCCCGCTCCAGAATGGGGATGGCTTGTATGGGGTCCTTGGGAGGAATGCTGAGCATCTTGACAAAGTCATTCCCCGTACCTGCGGGGATGAGCCCAAGTTTGGCTTGAGTGCCCATGAGGCCAGTGGCCACTTCGTGGATGGTGCCATCTCCCCCGACGGCGACGACAGTAGAGAAATCTCGTGCGGCGCGCTGGGCGATAGCGATAGCTGCTCCAGGGGCTTCTGTAAATACATAGCGAAAAGAGAGCCGAGAGCGCCTCAAGGCGTGCTCAATAGCTGGCCAGAGTCGCCGGCACCGCCCCCGCCCTGCCAAGAGATTCACGATGATAAAACATTCATCGCTCATGGGATTAGTATAGCTTGAAATCGGTTGACAAGCCAAGTCGTGCGCGCTAGAATAATGCGTCGGTCTTTGGTTGATTGTCTTCGCCAGCTCTCGGCTGGCGAAGGTGAGGCACAAGCTCCTAGCTTGCCGGGGTGGCGGAATTGGCAGACGCCTACGGCTCAGGACCGTAGGGGAGTTAATCCCGTGAGGGTTCAAATCCCTCCCTCGGCACGACACAGTTCAACAGTTATAAGTTCTGAGTTCTCAGTTGTAAGAAGAACTGGGAGCTTTTTTCGTTATGAATCTCAACGAAAGACCCCTACACGAGCTGCTGGCCCTCATCGAGCAAGGCGAGATCCATGCTCGTGACGTCATCAGAGATCTCTATCGTGCTATCGCTGAGAAAGAGCCCCAGATCCGAGCGTATATCTCGTTGACCCCTCAAGAACGCCTTCTGGAAGAATGCGAGCGCTTGAGCGAGAAGCCTTTACGAGGCCTCCCCATTGCGGTCAAAGACAATATCGTGACGAGAGACCTCAAGACGACTTGTGCTTCGCGATTCTTAGAGAATTTCCAGCCGATCTTCGATGCGACAGTCATAAAGAGGCTCAAAGACGCCGGGGCGACGATCCTAGGCAAGACAAACTTAGACGAATTCGCCATGGGCTCATCGACTGAAAATAGCGCGTTCTTCGCCACACGCAACCCCCATGACCCTGAGCGCGTCCCTGGCGGCTCTTCCGGGGGCTCAGCAGCCGCCGTCGCCGCCCATGAGGCGATCTGCGCCTTGGGCTCCGACACAGGAGGCTCAATCCGTCAGCCCGCATCGTTTTGTGGGATCGTCGGGCTGAAGCCGACATATGGGCTTGTCTCGCGCTACGGCTTAGTAGCTTTTGCAAGCTCGCTCGATCAGATCGGCCCGATGACCAAGGACGTGCGCGACTGTGCAATCCTATTAAATTATATCGCCGGGCATGACCCCAACGACTCGACCAGTGTAGCCCGTCCCAGCGAAGACTACACCCAAGAACTCGATCAAGAGATCAAGGGATTTCGCGTGGGCGTGCCCAAAGAGTATATAAGTGATCTGTCGGGCCAAGCCCAAGCGTGCCTCGAGTCATGGGTCAAGACGTTTCGCGAGCTGGGCGCAGAGATCGTGGAGCTCTCGTTGCCTCACACAGAATACGCGATTCCGACATATTATCTGATCTCGTCCTCGGAGGCGAGCGCGAATCTGGCGCGCTTTGACGGGGTGCGCTACACCAAGCGTGCGAGCGACAGCTCCGTCGAAACGATGTTTTCCGAGAGCCGTGACCAGGGCTTTGGCCCCGAAGTCAAGCGCAGAATCATGATTGGCACGTATGCGCTCAGCGCGGGATACTACGAAGCGTGGTATGGGAAGGCGCAGAGAGTTCGGGCCCTCATCCGACAAGATTTTGAGAACGCTTTCCAGAGCGTAGATATTATTATCTCGCCGACATCGCCGACGCCGGCGTTTCAGCTGGGCGAGCGCCTTAAAGATCCGTTAGCAATGTATCTTTCAGATATTTTTACCGTGCCCGCAAGCCTCGCGGGCACCCCAGCTATCTCTATTCCCGGAGGCACAGTGGAGGGCTTGCCCTTTGGGATACAGCTCATCGCCGATAGATTTCAAGAGAGAAAGCTCTTGCGCGTCGCGCACGCCTTCGAACGCGCTTTACCTCGCTATGCCCCATAACACAGCAAGAAGCCCTGTGATCCCACAATAGAGTGCAAACGGCGTCAGGCGACGCTCGCGCAAGAATCGCATCAAAAAGCGAATCGCGATCACGCCCGAGAGAAACGCTACAGCTGTCCCAGCAAGATAGCTTCCCCACAGGGCACTGTGCGCCGATGGATCAGCTACTGCTTCACCGAGCTTTAAGAGCGTTGCGCCAGTAATAGCAGGGATGAAGAGCAAAAACGAGAATTCAGCTGCGTCGGTGCGGCGCAATCCGCAGAAGAGCCCCATAGCGATGGTGCTCCCGCTGCGCGAGATCCCCGGCAACACCGCGATCCCCTGCGCCAGCCCCACCCACAGTGCCTCGCGCCAGCTCAGCTGTTCGAGCGACTTTGCTTTTGGTCTGCTCAAACGCTCGACAAAGAAGAGCACGCCCGCTGTAAGAAGCAGCCCCAGCCCCACGGCCCAGCTCCGCGCAAATGCTGCTTCAGCGACAGAGTTCAGAGCCACTCCCAAAGCTCCCGTGGGGAGAGATCCTACAATAAGCATCCCTAAAACTCTTAAGTCTTCTCCCCCGCGCGCGGGCGCACGCACCAAGCGGAAGATTCTCTCCCGAAAGACCCACAACACCGAGAGCAAAGTCCCAAAGTGCACGAAGATATCGAAGACGATCCCAGGCTTGTGAATCCCAAAGAGCTGTTCTGCCAGCGCGAGATGTCCCGAGCTGCTGATGGGCAGAAATTCCGTCAGCCCCTGCAAGAGCCCCAAGAGTACAAACGGCAGCATCGCTTATCTTACTCAGAGACTAGCTTGCGCTCAAGCGACGTGCTATAATGCAGACAAGAACGCTCTGACCTAAGGAGTCCCATGAGCAGTTATCTCTTTACATCTGAGTCTGTAGCGGAAGGGCACCCGGATAAGATGTGCGACATGATCTCCGACGCCATCTTAGATGCCATACTCTCGCAAGATCCGTATGCCCGCGTCGCGTGCGAGACGTTCACCACAAACGGCTTGGTCTTCATTGCTGGGGAGATCACGACAACAGCGCGCGTCGACTACGCCAAGATCGCCCGCGACACTATCAGAAAGATCGGCTATGATAAACCCGAATACGGCTTCGACGCCGATCATTGTGGGGTGCTCGTCTCGATTCACGAGCAATCGCCCGATATCGCTCAAGCTGTTATCAAAAAATCTTCCGAAGACCCCTATGACGCCATCGGCGCGGGCGATCAAGGGATCATGTACGGGTACGCGTGCCAAGAGACCCCAGAGCTGATGCCGCTGCCCATCATGCTCGCTCACGCTCTAGTGCGCCAGCTCGCCGAGCTGCGCCGCAGCAGGAAACTCCCCTATCTGCGCCCTGACGGCAAATCTCAAGTGACTATCGAATATGACGAGAAGGGCCATCCCGTGCGGGCGCACACGGTTGTGCTCTCGGCCCAGCATGATGGAGACGTCTCTCAAGAGCAGATCCGACGTGATCTGACAGAACTGATTATCCGACCCGTGATCGGCCGATGGCTCGACTCCAAGACCGTTATTTTGGTCAATCCCTCAGGGCGCTTCGAGGTTGGCGGCCCCTGCGGCGATACGGGCATGACCGGGCGCAAGATCGAAGTCGATACGTATGGGGGCTATGGCAGCCACGGCGGTGGCGCTTTTTCGGGGAAAGACCCCACAAAAGTCGATCGCTCCGCAAGCTACTATGCTCGATATGTTGCGAAAAATATCGTCGCTGCGGGGCTCGCGACCGAGTGTGAAGTCCAAGTCGCCTACGCGATTGGCCAAGCTCGTCCCCTCGCTATCACAGTCGATACGTTTGGCAGCGCGAAGATCCCCAACGGCGAGATTGTCAAGCTCATCGAAAGATATTTTGACTTTCGCCCCGCAGCGATCATCGAGCAATTAGATCTGCGCCGCCCCATCTACACGCCGCTGGCCGCCTATGGACACATGGGGCGGAGCGACCTCAATGTCCCTTGGGAACGCATGGACAAAGCCGAAGTGCTCCGTCGCTCGACAGCTTAATCCAACGTGATATGAGTTACATTGTCAATGCAGGGTCTTATGCTATAATGCTCTCAGAGCGTGATCAATGAAGGAGGCTTTCTCTATGGGTCGCATGATCGCAAAAGTTCTTCTGTTGAGCATAGGACTGCTCTGTCTGTTTGTGAGTCTGCCGAGTGCCCAAACGCCAATACTCGTCAAAACACAGCTTGTGATCATCATGGACGGCTCGGGCAGCATTTCCAATGCAGATTTTCTCACCATGATCAACGGCATTGCGAACGCTATTTCTGACCCAGCCGTCGTGCCTCAAAACGGCACGGTTGAATTTGGGCTCGTGCAGTTTTCTGGAAATGTGACAGATCCAACAACGAGGACACCAGGAGCCCGCGTCGAAGTCCCCATGACAGTCATCACGGCGCAAAATATTGGTGAGGTTGCGGCTCGGGTGCGAGCGATTATTAAGGGCGGCGGTTTCACGCCCATGGTTTCTGGGATTCGCCTTGCTGCTTCGCTCATTACCGGCAACAAGGCCCGCCCCGGAGCTCGCCAGGTCTTCAACGTCATCTCCGACGGCCAGCCCAATCTCCCTTCTCCCCCTTCAGAAGCTAGAAGACAAACAATAGAAGCTCGCGACGAGGCCGTGAGAGCCGGGCTCGACCAGCTCGATGCTGAGGGCATCGGTAGTGTCGAGCAAGAACCTGAATTTAGAGACTTTCTATTACAGTTGGTTTGGCCACAACCGGGCGTTATAGCGCCTCCTTTCCCACCTGGTCATCAAAGCGGCTTCGTGGTCGTCGTCAGGACTTTCGCAGATCTGGAGAACGCGCTCAAACAGAAACTCATCGCGACGCTTAACCAATCCCCTGTGGCCGACCCCGGCCCGATCCCCGACGGACAGCCCGATACCGAACCATACAGATGCAACACCGGACAGACAATTACACTCGATGGCTCTGGATCGTATGACCCTGATGGCCAGATAACAAAATACGAATGGGACTTCAATGGAGACGGGACCCCTGATGCTGTCGGCCCTACCGTGAGCTTCACTTGTCCGACAACACCGGGGAGCGTCACGATCAAGCTGACCGTCACCGATAACGCTGGAGCAACGGTAACAGCTCAGCAGACAATCACAGTCACTCAAGCCCCACCGCCTCCACCACCCAATCAGCCGCCCACAGCCAATTGCGGGACTGTCCCGGCAGAAGTGCTCGTTGGTCAAACAGTCACTCTTGATGGCTCCGGCTCGTCCGACCCTGAAGGGCGAGCTTTGACATATCAGTGGGCATTCGTCACCAAACCCACCGATAGCCAAGCCGTGATCGCCGATCCCACGGCTGCTGTCACGTCGTTCAAAGTTGACAAAGAAGGCACGTACTCCGTCAAACTGACCGTCAAAGACCCCGAAGGCGCAAGCGCGTCGTGCACCGTCTCCGTCGAAGCTAGAAAGATCACGCCGGGAGGCCGCGATGAGCTGGGCGCGATGAAGCGCGACATCATCGAGCATGGGCGCACACTGAGTCTCTCCAAGCCCCTCGAGGACCTGCGCTTAGCTCTCAACTTGGTTGACAGCTTCGGCGCACGCGAACGGGCTCGCCAACTCATCAGCCAGACCCGAGAGACCGTCAACGAGCTGCTTGTCTCTCTGGCTGATACCCGCTTCTTGATGGAGTCCTTAGCAGGGCGGGCCGAGGGAGTGCGCGCCCAGGTGGACGCCTTCGTTGAGACCAATACAATAAGCACCGAGCGCGCCAATCGCATTCACAAATCTATTGACGCGTTCATTGAGTTCGCCGAAAACTCCGGCGACCAGCTCGACGAGATCGAGACCCTCATCACCGATGCGCTTGATCTGCTCGCCGAAGCCGAGGATGCGCTGTCAGGATTCGGAGGGCTTGCTGTCGAAGTCGGCCCCATCGAGGCGCTGTCCCCAGCAGAGCTGATCCGCAGCGCCCGCGATAAGCTGCTCCTAGCGTTTGCGCAGTGGCGTGCCCTACTGAACGGGGCCATCGCGCGCATTGATAAGGTCTCCTCGCAGATGCGCGCGGCGTTAAAGCTCGCAATACGGCGCAACCGCTTCCGGCTCGTTAAACCTCAAGAGTTCATCGAGCTGAAAGCTCTCGAGCACAGTGTGCACTTCGCGCCCCAAGAGTTGCGCTGGAGCGTGCAGAACTGCTACGGGTGCTCTCTGAAAGTGACTGTGTACGGCTTAGATGGGCGCCAGATCACAACCCAAGAGAGCGCTGGGCCAACGCTGCTCCTGCGCTGGCCACGGACTCCAGCAAATGGGTTCTATTGGTACGTGCTCACTATTACGGGACCCAATGGGCAACAGACTCGACTCCTAAGCAAGTTCGTGCTGTTACGCTAAATTGGCCCTCACCCCAACCCCTCTCCCGTAGCTGAGCTATGGGAGAGGGATTTTTCTTTCCACGAAATTTTCACTTTGCCTGCACAGACTCTGCACCCTCGTTGTGCTATGCTGAGCCCAGCACAAGGGGGAATGCGAACCATGAAGATACTCTCACGATCGCAGCAGATTATCTTAGGAAGTTCAGCGCTCTTAACGATAATAACAGCGTTAGCTTCATTCTTCTCCGTGATTCAGCTGACCCTCCGCTAGGCCCGGAGGATGCAGGCCCACCCGGCAGGAAGCCCCTTCCTGCCGGGCCCTCCTTTCTCACTTATAACTCCAAGGACCGCGTGGCGATCTTCTCTTGAATCATAGTGATAACTTCGCCCAGAGGCTTCGGCCCCAGGTCCTTCCCCGTGCGCAAGCGCACCGCAGCTTGATCGTTCTGCGCTTCGCGCTCACCGACAATCAGCATATACGGGACTTTCTGAGCCTGATGGTGCCGGATGCGATAGTTCAGCGTGTGGCTACTGCTGTCAAGCTCGGCACGGATGTTGGCGTCTTTCAGTCTCTGTAAGACTTTTTGCGCATACTCGTGCTGTCTATCCGTGATGGGCAGCACGACAGCTTGTACCGGAGAGAGCCACACCGGAAACGCCCCGGCATAATGCTCGATCAAGAAGCCGATCAAGCGTTCGTGGGTGCTTAATGGAGCGCGATGGATACAGATGGGCGTCTCATCTTGTCCCTGGGCGTTCTTGTAGACTAACCCGAAGCGCCGCGGCACAGCGAAGTCGACTTGATTCGTCGCTAACGTGAACTCGCGCCCGATGGTGCTCCAGACCTGCACATCGATCTTAGGGCCGTAGAACGCGGCTTCGCCGGGGACTTCTATATAGTTAATCCCGCCGTTCTGGAGCGCCCGACGCACCATATCTTCTGTTTGCTTCCACAGTTCGGGTTCGTTGACGTACTTTTTGCCCAGCTCTTTGGGGTCGTGCGTGCTAAAGCGCATCAGATACTTTTCGATCCCGAAGAGCTTAAAGTAATTGAGATACATCCGACAGACCGCGAGAAACTCTTCTTCGAATTGATCGAGCGTGCAGTAGATATGCGCGTCGTTCATCTGCATACTGCGCACGCGCATCAGCCCAAACAGCTCGCCGGATTTTTCGTAACGATAGCACGTGCCGTACTCAGCGAGCCGTAACGGGAGATCGCGGTAGCTCCTGGGCACAGCCGCGAAGATCTTATGATGGTGCGGGCAGTTCATGGGTTTTAAGTAATACTTGACGCCCTCAAGTTCCATCGGCGGGTACATCGACTCTTGATAGTACGGCAGGTGCCCGCTTCTCAGATACATAGATTCTTTACAGATATGAGGCGTGCGCACTCGGAGATACCCTGCCTTGGCTTCAGTCTCCTTGGCGAGCTTCTCTAACTCTTCGATGATGATCGCACCCTTGGGCAACCATAGGGGCAGCCCCGGCCCAACTTCTTCATCGAAGAAGAAGATCTCGAGCTCTTTGCCAAGCTTGCGGTGATCGCGCTTCTTCGCTTCTTCGAGCATCTGTAAGTAGTGCTCTAGTGCTTCTTTTGTGGCGAACGCTGTCCCGTAGATGCGCTGCAGCATCTTGTTGCGCTCGTCACCGCGCCAGTAGGCCCCAGCGACGTTCAAGAGCTTAAAATATTTCACTTGCCCGGTGCTGAGCATGTGCGGGCCACGACATAGATCAACAAAATCCCCGTCGCGATAGAACGAGACTCTCTCGTCGGGGATCTCTTCTAACAGTTCGAGCTTGTACGGCTCGTCCTTGAGCATGTGGCGTGCTTCGTCTTTGGAGACTTCAAAGCGCTCAAACGGATAATTCTCTGTGACGATCTTCTCCATCTCGGCTTCGATCTTCTCTAAGTCTTTTGGGGTGAAGGGCTCTTCGACGTCGAAGTCATAATAAAACCCGTCTTCGATCGCTGGGCCAATGGCTAATTTCACACTTGGGAAAAGCCTTCGCACAGCCTGAGCCATAATGTGCGAGCAGCTATGTCTATAGATCGAAGCTCCCTCGGGTGAATCCAAGGGGATGAGTTCGACCTGGGCATCTGCTGGAAGCACTCGATGAAAGTCGACGACTTCACCGTCAAGCTTGGCGCCGACGGTGGTCTTCAAAAGCTCCTTCGCCGTCGTGGCGAGCACATCCTTCAGAGTCGCAGGGCCGTTGTGCTCGAGAATCCGTCCGTCGGGCAGCTTGACGATCATACTTTCGACCTCCTTGTGCAAGATTTAGATGTACGATGGGGTATTATACACGACAGGCAGCTCACTGTCAGCTATCAGCTGATCGTTGATCTTATGGAACCTACTATCGGGCAACCTGAGTTGGCTGATGATGAAGGACCAGTAGCTGCTCTGCTCGTAAAGCGAGCATCGCATACGTGCGTCCCTCGTTGTCGCTGAACTCGACCTCAAACACCCCAGGAGCAAGCTGCTCGACAACAGTGCCCACCTGCCCACGGCTCAAGTTGCGCTCAGGGATATCCTCTAGTAACGCCACTACATCGAGAACGTGAATCGCCTCGCTCATGGGCCTGCTCCTTCCTTCTCTCTCACAATCATAGCACATAGCAACTGGTCAATCGAGCGAAGTCTTCGCCACGACGGACTATCCAACTGCTGCGGATCCTTGCCGATCCGGCTGGCCCACTCATCTCAAAGTCTATCACAAAACGCTGCCCATATTCATCTTGTTCAGTGGGAACGGCATCATGAGTTCGAGCAGCAGTGAGTAGTGCTTCTCGCAGTTGCTTAGCATGTTCTGCGGTAAGCCCCAGCGTAGCTGCAAAGACACGCGCTTTATGTCGCCCGCGTGGATGCTCAAGGCTAAGACAATAGTTACGAAGCTTTTCGACGCCCACGAAGGCACGCTCAGGATTTGGCAGTTTCATCTCATTTGCTTATATTTTAAAGGAGGTCACAGCGAGCACATCCTTCAGAGTCGCAGGGCCGTTGTGCTCCAGAGTCCGTCCGTCGGGAGCTTACGGCGAGTATTTTACTATATTGAAGGTGTGGGGTGCTAGGAGGAAGGAAGCCTAACTTTGGATAGTAGTTGTCAGTCCCTAGGCTTACAAACAATCCCATCTTGATTGAAATCGTGGTCTCGTTCCAGGTTACTTGCTACATTGGCTGGATGATAATTGTCAGGGCATGGAGACTCTGCTTGCGGCATGTTATCTGTAATCAATACCGGTTTAAGGATGAGGCGTAACTCTTGTATTTGCGCACTTAATGCGCCCACGTACTGTTTAAGGAGTTTCAATTCCTCTTGAGTGGCTTCAAGCGCCTCGAGTTTGACCCTGAGCTGTTGAAAATCATCCGGTATTCCTGTTATTTTGACACTAGTGGTCCCTGTGCTGCTTTGAGACATCTCAAAGTTGGTCAACGCGACATGAAGCAATAACAGAAAAGAATACAAGTAGTAAACCTGCAGAGCCTGTAGTAATTCTGCCAGCAGCGATATCGCCTTTTATGTCTATGTCAGCATCAGCCCGTACTTTGTGATAAATCAGAACAAGCCCCCAGAACAACAAAAAGAAAGCCACTGCAGAGATAAGCAGTAGCTTATAGAGACCTAAAACTACAAAGTCCTTCTGGAAATTATGAATAGCTGTAAACGATAACTAAACAAGAAGAGCAATAAGGCAAAGCACTTCCAGAGCAGCTACTACAAGTGCTAAACCGAGAAAAAATCTAGAAAACTTGCCCAAAAGAAAACCACGCATAATTTCCGCCTTTCGACGGCTCTCTTCTTTGTTTTTTAGTTTAATACAAAGGAGAATCAGTGTCAAAATGAACACACTCTTCAGCCACATGTGCTTCGAAGCATCCAGGATCCCGATGCCCACGATCTTGTTGCCCTTTAGAGTTGAAGAAACTCCTCAATGCTGAGACCCGCTTGGCGAAGAATCGTCCGCACTGTTCCCTCAGGCAGATCGCCAGCATGGTGGCGGCACAGTCACACGAGCGCGCGTCTGGGGATTCCACCAGATCTCATGGCTCCCTTTGGCATAGCGGTCGAACTGAAAGCCCGCCTTACGCAACTTGGTAATAACATCAAGATAGCTGAACCCACTTAGGCGTCCCATCAGCCTATACCGAGAGGCACCCGCAACTTAATGCGTTTAGGCGGTTGCTTTCGTAGGGCTGGTGGCAAGGGATCGCCATGCTCTTGATAAGATTCAATGAGCTTGCGAGCAACGTCTTGGGCGATCTCGATGGTCTCAGCTACAGTGCGTCCTTGAGCCAACAAACCAGGCAGGTCCTCACTGGTAGCCAGATAGACACCTTCAGGAAGAGCCTCAATCTGTAAGCGAATCAACACTTCACTCATAAAAGCCTCCCCGCCTTATCGAGTCTAGCACACAGACCGCTGCTTGTTCAAGTATCTGCTTGCGTGAAAAATTTGAGAGATGTACGACGGGGGGTATTATAACACGACAGCCGGTCACCTATCAGCGCCTTGGGAGTGATCCGGTGCAATAAAGTCATGGAATAAGAGTGGCTCGAAGAGTTCAATATGGCCGCATCGAGGGCATATATAGACTTCGACGTCCATGTACCCAGTTGCCCAAAAGCCCACTTGAATCGACCTTTTGCCTTTGTAACGCAACGGCACAGAACAACGCACACAGAGCAGCCCTGATGCTTCTCGAGGGGGAGCAGTTTGAGAAGGCCCTGACGGCTCACGCAGAAGGGCCTCAGCAGTAGCAAAGTCGCTCTCCTGCACAAGGATCGCTACAGAATCAGGGGTCGGCCCTGACTCGAGTTGATAGCGAATATGATACTCATCCAACGTTTGTAGGATCATCCTAGACTCTTCAGGAGTAGTAGCAACGTAGAGAGTCTTCCACATTGGTCCCCTCCTCCCTCTCAATAGTCTCAGAGTCCGCTGGCATATCTCGTCGAGGTATTTTACAATCTTTATGCAGCAATCGCTAACTGAGGAGGTCTCTATGCCCTATATCACCCAACAAGACCGTCACCCTCTAGACCCGCTCATCGACCAGCTCGCTCAGCAGATCGTCACCCAAGCCAAAGCCCATAACTACGACGCCGCGTTCGCCGGGCTCTTAAATTATTCGTGCACCCGCCTGGCTCTCAAAGTCATTCAGTTACAATTCGGCGCGTTGCGCTACTGGCTCATCGCGATCACAACGGGCGTCTTTCATAATATCGCCGACGAGTTCTATCGTCGCTTAGGCACCCCTTACGAAGATAAACAGATCGCCAAGAACGGCGATGTCGATCTCTATCACGAACTGAGCAAGTTCTGATAAACTTCAGGTTTTGTCTTGATAGAGCTCATTGACCAAGGCAGCAGCTATCCCCGATACTAAAGCTACAATCGTATGGGTTGGGCCCCATCCGAAGCCATCGTCAATCTGGCCCGCCAGATTGCCGCGAACAAAGCCTCGACCCTCCTGTCACACGGCATGGGGCCCAACTTCTTCTCATCTCATATCAGGACAGAGCGCACCCATCACTCAGACAAACGCCCACTGCGATGGTGGCCCTAGACCTCGAAAGCACCCGCATATTTTCTTAGACTGTAATCGCCATTACACCTACTTGCCTTTGGCGGAAAGCTGTGCTATGCTCAAGCCAAGGGGAGGTCAGTGCAATGGGTAATTTGAATCACTGTCTCAGGGGGGATCGCTCGCTATACTGAGGCAGGTATGATACACAGAAGGAGGCCGCGATGCGTGTCATTCGACAATCTCTCTGCGGGCTTATAGTGTTGGCCCTGATCGCTGTGACCGGAGCAAGCCAAGGGACTGCTCAGACGACTTCGTTCTTCCTGGCGCGTCAAGGAGCGTTCTCGACCCCAATCACCCCGCTGACTCAGCCGGGCTCGGCCGTGGACTTCTATCGCTTCGCCAACGACCAGCCCAATACGGGCCTAGAAGTCGCTAATCAAGCGTTGGTCTTTCTCTACCGCGACGCCAACACCCGCGAGCTGAGCTTGATAATTATTCTGAGCAAGCCGGGCAATCCCGCAGGCGGCGAGGCCACGCTGCGCTTCGATGGGCTTCCGCCCACGGCGCGGATCGCCTTACGCGACGACCCATCTGACACTTACGAGTTCAACCCGCCGATAGCAACGATGACCTGGCGCTGGCTGCCAGAGCGCGCCGACGGCGTCGTGATCAATGGCCTGTCCGATGAGTTCGAGATCACGATCACGCCAACGTTCATTCGGGGCATAGACGGCTGGCAGGTGCTCAGCGGCGACCCCGTTGCTCCTGAGCGATTCCAGCTGCCCAGCCTTGTGGAGCCGTTAGTTCTCAGTGCCTTCCGCCGCGCACCCCCGAAAGCAGACTTTACCTACTCTCCGTCGGTCGTCAGCGTCAACGTGCCCATCACGTTCGATGCTCGGGCGAGCACCGTCGCTGACGGCAAGATCGTCAAGTACGAGTGGGACTTCAATTCTGACGGGATCTTTGAGATCTCTACGGACAAGCCGACAGTCCAATGGACGTTTACTCAGATCGGAGAGGTGAAAGTCACGCTGCGCGTCACCGACGATAAGGGCGCCATCGGTCAAGTGACCAAGACGATCACGGTCGAGAAGGAGGTCGCGTTTGCCAAGCGCACGGTCTCGACGACACACGCCGCCCCTGGAACGACATTCAGAGTGACCGTCACGATCACCGTCAGAACGTCCATGAGCGGTCTGGGCTTAGACGAGGACCTGCCCGCCAACTGGGAAGTCACCCCCATTGACAGCGGTGGAGCGACATTCAAAGCCGCTCAGACTCAATGGATCTTCCCCACTATTGTGCGCAGCGGTGAGACCCGCCGGATCGTCTATGATGTCACTATTCCTAAGACTGATCAATTGATCGGCGGCCCGCTGCCTCAAGATTTCGACATTGTTGGGCGCGTCTCCAGCACCGTCCCCGATATCAAAGAGATCCCGGTGCTGGGCGAGACCAATGAGTCCTTCTCGCGCATCTCTATCGTGAGATGCCTGCCCGCGATTGTCGCCATCGCGCACTTAGATACAGCGACCGATACGGTCGACCTCCGGATGTCTGAGGAGATCACGTTCGATCAGATGCAGCGGGCAGTGGCGTTCTGGCAGGAAGATACTCCCGTGCCGGGAACATGCGACGCCCCGCTCGATCTTGAGTCTCTCAAGCAGATCGTTGCCCATCACTTGGCAGGTGTGCCCGTCGACCGTGCCCTTGAAGAAGATACGTCAATTGGCGGAACGGCGATGCGCTCGATTTTGACACCACTCCCGTTCTATCAAGTCTATCTGCGCACACCGAACGGCAACATCTTCAGGGTGAAGGTCGAAGTCCAAGCCGAGAAAGATCTCTTGGGTCTGACACTCACAGAGAAACTCCCCGAGCGCTGGGAAGTTAGACCCCTTGAGGGCTTCGCCAGTGCCGCGTTCAAGCAGGCTGCCAATACGTGGATCCTCACAGAGAAGATCCCAGCGGGCGCGCGCCGCAGCATTCTGTATGAAGTGACCGTGCCCACAGACGAGATCATCAGTCCGTATGTGATCCAAGGGCTGATTGAGTCCTTCTCCCCGCGCTTTGAGCGCGAAGTCGAAAAAGATCACACTGTCAACGTCGTCGAATGCTTGGATATCCCTGTAGCTATTGCGTATCTGAATGTGGAGCAGAACGCCATCGACGTCTCGCTGTCGAGCAAGATCAGCTTCGCTCAGATTCAGACGGCCATCGCTCTCTGGCTAGAAGACGAGGAAGTTGTTGGGACTTGCGGGAAGATCATAGACTTTCGAACATTGCAGACGCTAGTCTCGTATTGGCTCACGGACACGCCGGTGGATCAACCTCTGCCGGCCGCGACGCGATGAGGTAAGGCCCTCACCCCGGCCCCTCTCCCGTCCGTCAAGACGGGAGAGGGGTGCCCGAGAGGGCGGGGTGAGGGCCTGCAAAGGAGCAGGACGATGAGACGAATACTCTTCGTAGCGAGCCTGCTCGGACTCATAACCCTGACCGGGCTGGCTCAGGTCGCCGCGCCGCCGGTGCAGCTTGAAATCACTATTTCCCCGGCGGCACTCTTCATCAACCAGGAGGGCACGATCACCCTGCGTCTCTCTGCTGGCCAAGCGGGAGAGCGCGCCCCAGCCGATCTCTTTCTCGTTATAGACCGTTCAGCGACTGTCAACGTCCGCGAGATGGAACGCATCGGCTCGGCCATTGTTGAAGCCCTCTCGCCACAAGACCGTGTCGGGTTGGTCTCGTTTGGCACAGACGCTCGCGTGGACGTCCCGCTCACCTTCGATCATGAAGCTGTCCGGCAAGGGCTGAAGCTCTTAAAGCCCCTGGGCAAGACCGCCGTTGGCGAGGGGATCGCCAAAGCGTTAGATACACTCATTATTAATGGGCGCGAGGAGGCGTCATGGGCAATGGTCCTAGTCAGCGATGGGCGCTTCAATACCGGGCGCACGCCCCTCTCGCAAGCCCAGCGGGCTGCCGAGAGCGGCGTCACAATATTTACTATTGCTACTGGGCGCAACCCTGACAGAACGCTCTTGCGCGAGCTGGCTCGGCTCACCCAGGGGCAGTTCTTCGAGCAATTCACCGACACGGTTCCGAGGGAGATCGCCAAAGCGTTGGGGAAGAAGATCGTCGCGCGACAGATCAAGATCACGCTTGTGCTGCCAGCGTTTCTGAGTTACGGGTTCGCGACGTTCAACGCGCCCAACCGCGTCACGAAGAACCCCGATAATACAACGACGCTCGTGTGGGAGATTGAGGGCCTCAGTGCCGGAGACACGTGGGAAGCGAGCTTCACTGTCATGAGTTCTCAGACAGGCGCAGCGCAGCTTAAGCCCATCTTGAGCTATCTGGACGCACGGGGCCGGTTGGTCACACCAACGATCAGCCCAATCTCGCTGCTGGTGCGAGAGCGCAATCGCCCGCCCACAGTGAATTTTGATGTTCTACCGGCAGAGCCGAAAGCTAACGAGCCCGTTACGTTCATTGACCGTTCAACCGATGACGTTGGGATCACCGCGTGGGAATGGAACTTCGGTGACGGGACAAGCTCTTCAGAACAGAATCCTACGCATCGATACAGCGCCGACGGCAGCTATACTGTTACGCTCACTGTCACGGACACCGACGGCGAGAAGGCCAGTGCCAGCAAGACCGTCAAGGTCTTCACGCCGCGCGCTATTGCGACCCGAACTATTGATACGAATCTGCCCAACGACGAGACCCTCCCCGGCGAGCGCGTTAAAGTAAAGGTCACGATCCAAGCATTGGATCGCATTAACGGCTTAGTGGTAATGGAACGCTTCAGCAAGTATCTTGATCAAAATCTGAATTTCACACCTATCTCAGCTGAGAGTGCCCAAATGCGTCAGAGCCCAGGCGAAGTCCTCTGGGTCTTCTTAGAGACTCTTGAGGCTGGTACCACACGCACTATTGAATATGAATTAACTATTCCAGAGCCAGAAAATCCTGAACCGCGACTGATCAAATTATCAGGCTCTATCAGCAGCGCCTCGCCGGCGTTCGAGCACACGATCACAGGGGAGACAGAGATTAAGATCGTCACCAAGCTGCCGTTCCCCGTGATCTTCGCGCGCATGGACGTTAGCGATCCCACTAACCCGAAAGTCAATCTCTGGCTGGATACCACGACGATTAGCTTCGAGCAGATTCAAGTTGCTGTCCGCTTCTGGATTGGAGAACCCCCAGAAGAAGGACCTAAAGATGTGAAGAACAAGCCAGACGGTAAAGTGAACTTTGGTAAAATTGATATCAAGACATTGCAGACCCTGGTCGCCTACTGGCTGACCGGGCAAGATGTCTTCAAACCGCTGCCATGAGACAGAGTTGAACTGAAAAACTTAGAACTGACGAACTGTCAAACTGTTGACGGGAGGTCTGTGCGATGAGAAGCTCTCTCAAAAGACTGATTCTGCTGACGACGCTGGGATTGCTTATGGTCTCTTGCGCCGAAGCGCAGAGCAACATCCCGCCCCGCGCCGACTTTCGCTTCAGTCCCCAAAACCCTGATACGAATACCCTCGTGACGTTCGACGCGTCAAGCTCGAAAGACCCCGACGGCTCTATAGTGAAGTATGAGTGGGACTTCAACGGCGATGGGAAATTCGATGAAATAAAGACAGTCCCGACGACGACACGGCTCTTCGACCGCGCCGGGGAGTGGCGCATCAATTTAAGAGTCACAGATAATCGCGGCGCTACAGGCTCGATCAGCAAGATCGTCAAAGTTACGGAAGCTCCCGTGACCGTGCGACGCTCGCTCGCCCTGCCCCCCAGCGGCACCGTCGCTCCCGGCCAGACCGTGCGCGTCATTATCGTTTTGAGAATCAATCAGACGATCAACGGGCTGGGGCTCGACGAAGACCCTCCCAAGGGCTGGACGGTAAAAGAAGTCCAAAACGGGGGTGCTATCTTAAAGAAATCTGAGCTGCAATGGCTCTGGACACAACGCTTCTCCCCCGGTCAGACTATCGCTGTCATCTACGACCTGATCGTCCCGACTACTACCCCCACGAGCACGTTCTCCTTGAAGGGATTGCTGACGAGCTTCTCGCCACGCCTGGCAGCTCCGGTCGTTGGAGACAGCGAGATCCGCGTCTCCCGCTAGCCCCCTTGCTCTCCGAAGCCGTATTTTGTATTCTTAAAGGCCCCAGGGCGTTCACGCCCACACAAGAAGGGAGAACTCCAGACGATGGCGGCTCGCTTATCGCCGGAAGAGCTTCGCCGACGCTGTGACCCTGAGATCTTCGGCGTCGAGACGACAGCCGAGTGCAAGCCCCTCGATGACGTCATTGGGCAAGAACGCGCCCTGCGCGCACTAGAACTTGGTCTCGGTATCAAAGACTTTCGCTATAATATTTACGTTGCCGGCAGCCCCGGCACGGGGAAGAATTCTATAGTGAAAGCATTCCTCCAAAAGCTGAGCTTAAAAGAACCCCCACCCCAAGACCTATGCTATGTGCATAACTTCGATGATCCCTACTGCCCTCGATATATTCTGTTGCCCCAGGGACTGGGACGGAAGCTCGCTAGTGACATGGACGAGCTCATCGAGAAGCTCCGCGAGCGCATCCCCGCTGCCTATCACAGCGAAGAGTACAGAAAGAAGCGTCAAAGCTTAGACGAGCAGTTCAATGAGCTGCGCACCAAAGTAACCAACGCTGTAGAGCGCGAGGCCCAGCGCCGCGGCTTTCTCTTTCAGCTCTCAGCTCTGGGATTCCAAGCGACCCCTCTCCTCGACAACAAACCCCTCACCGAAGAAGCCTTCATGAATCTCCCTGAGCGGGAACGCCAAAAGATCGCGCGCTATCGTGAAGAGCTCCAAGAGATCATCCAAGAAGCGATGAGCCAGCTCGAAAGCATTGAAGAGCAGCGCCTGAAAGCCATTGAAGAACTTGACAGAGACATCGCGCTCTATACCGTCACTCCCCTCATCCAGCGCTTACAGAACCGTTATCACGAGCATCCGCGTGTGCTCGAATTTCTCGAGGACGTCGAAGCCGACATTCTAGAGAACATTCAAGAGTTTGCTGAGCCCTCCCACCACCCCCAACAAGAGGGCGAAGGCCAAGGGGTACCCCTGCCCACCGGCATGATCGAGCTCTTCACTCGATACAAAGTGAATGTCTTGGTAGATCACAGCAAGACCAAAGGGGCTCCCGTCGTGGTGCAAGAGAATGCTACCTATACGAATCTCTTTGGCAAGATCGAGCGGCGCGTGCAGTTTGGGGTCATGACCGCTGATTTCACCATGATCAAACCCGGCTCCCTGCACGAAGCCAACGGAGGCTATTTGGTCTTAAACGCTGACAATCTCTTAAAGTACGAGATCAGCTGGGAGGCGCTCAAGATCGCGCTGCGCAGCGGGCGCGTCCACATCGAAGACCCCGCTACCATGCTGGGGTTTACAACAACAGAGAGCCTCAAGCCCGAGCCGGTGCCGCTCTCCGTGAAAGTCATTTTGATTGGGAGCCCAGAGCTGTACTATATGCTCGAGACGTTTGACGAAGACTTCCCTAAGCTCTTCTCGGTCAAGGCCGACTTCGATGACGAGCTCCCCTGGGACGAGAAATATATCAAACAGTTAGGGCCGTTTGTCGCCGCACGCGTGAGAGAGCGTCCAGGGCTGAAGCACTTTCATAAGACAGCATTAGCACGTCTTGCAGAGTATGCTGCGGAGCTCACTGGAGACCAGAAGAAGCTCTCTGCACGGTTTAGCGACTTAATGACGATAGTTCGCGAAGCGTCCTACTGGGCCGAGCGCGAGGGGGCACGCTTTGTCAAGGCCGAGCATGTGGAGCGCGCCATCGAAGAGAAATACTACCGCAACAATTTAATCGAGGAGAAGATCCATGAGCTCATCGCACGCGGGGATATCTTAGTGGACACACAAGGGCAGCGCGTCGGATGTGTGAACGGACTTTCGGTCTTGCAGTTGACGGATTTTTCGTTTGGGCGGCCCACACGCATCACAGCGAACGTCTTCACTGGGAAGGAAGGCGTGCTCAACGTTGAGCGCGAGGCAGCCCTGTCCGGGAAGATTCACAGCAAGGGCGTTCTTATTCTGAAGGGTTGGCTCGGCGAAAAATTCGCGATCACGCGCCCTCTGAGTCTCTCTGCAAGCATCACGTTCGAGCAGAGCTACTCGAAGATAGACGGCGATTCCGCTTCGAGCGCCGAGCTGTACGCGCTCATCTCGGCACTCGCCGGTGTACCCTTGAAGCAAGGTATAGCCGTGACTGGCTCTGTGAATCAGAAAGGCGAGATCCAACCCATCGGCAGTGTCAACGAGAAGATCGACGGATTCTTTAAGATCTGCAAGATCCAAGGGTTGACCGGCGACCAAGGGGTCATCATCCCCGCGCAAAATACGGATAACTTAATGCTCCGTCAGGAGATCATTGACGCTGTCCGGGAGGGGAGATTTCATATCTACGCGATCCACACTGTTGAAGAGGGGCTGGAGATACTGATGGGCATGAAGGCCGGCGAGCGCGGCCCCGACGGCAAATTCCCCGAGGGGACGATCTACGCGCGTGTCGAAGCTCGCCTCGAAGAGATTCACAAGAGCTTAGAAGCCACCGACAAGGAGGAAGAAGAGAAACTGTGATGAAAGTTCGATGGGTGTTGCTCAGCATCGTGCTTGGCCTTCTCGTGAGTGCAGCAGCCCAAGAGATGCCCCGTACTATCCCGTGCTTGATCGCCAAGCTCCACGTCGCTGACTTTGTCATTGACGATCACGAGATCGTCATTGCGCTCGATTTATGGATTGCGCAGAGCCGGGTCGGGCCGGAGATCCCCCAGCCCATCAGCGACGATCTTATGATCAGAATTATTGACTTATGGGTGCGCGGGGCGGACTGCCGAGGAGATTGAATCACGGAAGGCACAGAAGAGACACGGAAAGCACTGAAGGAGATTCTTTCCGTGTGCTCCGTGACCCCTTCAGTGCTTTCCGTGATTCAAAATTTAGCACGCGGGCGTGCGCTTGCTCAGCTGCAGCTTAATCGCCTGCCCACGGATCCACTGCACCCAGACGAGATAGAGCGTATTCTGGGCGTTGACGGCGCTCTTCTCCTGCCAGTGGAGCGCACCGAGATCCGTGAAGCGAATCGTTGGAGACCCTATAGTCGAATTAGGGATCTCTTCGGGAGCGCTCCAGCTTTGACCGCCATCACTTGAACAGACGAACCCAACTCCTCCGAGCTTGCCCCCCGGATGGGACGAGTATGAGACATAGAGGGCTTGCTTGCCGTCCGTCGCGATATACGGGAAGCCGCCGTCTTTGGCGATAGGCTGGCTGCTCCCCGCGCACGTGATCGCGTTGCCCTCGCGCGTGCAGCGATTGTGGTGAATATCAGCGTTATCGGGATTAGTCGTGTCGTCGTCGTTGACGGTATGGAGAGCCCCATCTTCAGTGACAGCGACGAACGGCCCATCAGAGAACCCCGAGTTTTGGCTGAGATTCGCGAGTTCTCCCCAAGTCTGGCCGCAGTCGGTCGAAGCACTCATGAAGACGTCAGGCGGGCGGATCGCTTGCGCTACAGCGGCGTACATCACGCCGTCTTTATCTACGTAAGTTGAAGGGAAGCGCGTGTAGCTTTCGGGGAAGACCTCTTGGCCCTCTGCGTTCTTGAAGGCTTGTGCGGGCTCCCAGCTCTTCCCATCGGTCGAGCGACTATAGAGGAGCTGGGTGTAGTCTTCGGACCAGACAGCCCAGACCAACGGAAAACCGTTCGTGGCACACTGCGAGTGCGGATTGATCCCCAAGTCCCACTGTCCGACGTAATCTCCGGTGCCGATGTCGTGCACGCCAGAGTTCGTATCTGGAGTGTTAGACAGATTAGTTGGCTCGGCCGCAAGCGGAATAATCGCTTGAGGCGAGGGATCGGAGTTGTAGGGGTCATTGGCTGCGACCTGCTCTGCAGGCTCGAGGGCTCCCTCGCTGGGCATATTCTGAGGGGTATCGGGGAGGCTTTCTACAGTGGGCTTTGGTGCCCAGAAGCATTGGGCGACGATCTCTGGGATGCCCTCGCCGACTTCCCAGTCCTGCCAGCCGACGCAGACGACATCGCCGTCTTTATAGCTAGCAGCCTTGACGCGCGCGCCGATGACGACATCCCCAGCTAGCTTGACGATATATTTTGTCCACGTCGCGCCACCGTCTTTGGAGACGTGCAAGAAGACGAGCCAATCTTGGCCAAGCAGAGCCGTGCTCGCAACGTACAGAGAGTCGTCGTCAGCTGTTGCTGGATCGCGCTCAGAGAACGCAAAGTCACTCGAAAACCACCAACTGCCGGCTTTTGCGCCGGCTTGCCCGATGGTCATTGTTGCCCATTGGGCTTGGCCTTGGACAAGATCACCAGAGAAGCTACTGAAGACAAAGAGAGCGGGCAGAACCATAGCTACTGCCCATTTCCAGAAAGACTTCATGAGTACCTCCTTAAGAGCAAAGAGGGGCTAAGCCCTCATGAGCTTAGCCCCTCAAGCCGTCATGAGTTTTAGTCTATTGACAGGGCTTGGGCAGGGTGCCGAGCATGATGTTGCTCTTGCCCTCACTGCGCCAGAACCACACGACATAGACATTAGGTGACCCTGCACTTGTTGCGACCTTGATGCGCGAGAGTACCGCGCCGAAGTCCGGGTCCCTGTACCCGCTGTTCCACTTGTTAGGGATATCCAGTGGTGTCCACTTGCCCCCGGCATCGCAGGAGTAGCTGAACCGCACTACGTTGGCATTGCCATCATAGGAAGCCACGTAGAGACCCCTGCCGTCAGTAGCGATGTGCGGGAAGCCACCATCCTGGTGGACAATACCGCGGATGCAGTTCGCTGGCCCCGCAGGCGTGACATCGCAGGTGGTGACATTGATGTCTGCGGTGCCAGGCGCAGCACCCTGGTCCTCATCATAGACCACATAGATCTTGTCACCCAGACGCACGATCCCACCCATATCGCTGTAGAGGCCAGTCGGGGTCATATCCACAGGGTTTGTCCAGGTAGCACACTGATCAGTGGAGTAATAGACCCAGACGTTCGGCCCAGGCGGATAGGAGACATCGCCGACAGCGACCCAGACGCCGCCCTCGTTGTCAACATAAACAGTGGGATAGCGGTTAGGAGCCTCAGGGATAGGCAATGCTGGGAAGTCGCCGCACGCGCTCAAGGCCCCATCCTTGTACTTGCCGGCCTTCAGGGCTGCATAGTCCTCGGTCCAGACAGCATAGAGCGTCTTCCCATCGGTGCTGAAGGTATTGTCGAAGTTGAAGCCAAACTCCTCCCAGCCAGCGCCGTTGGCCTGACCGGCGATAACCCCTTCAGTCGACCAGCGCCAGGGCTCAACCTTAGGAGCCGCGTCATTCGCTAAGGGCTTCTCCCAACAGGCCTGCCAGACCTCATGCACTCCAGACTCGTCGCTGAGCTCCTCCCAACCAACGCAGGCAAGTGCATCACTGACTGCGACCGTCGTCCCAATCACGCGGCCCGTTTCGCGCTTAAGCGCAGTTAGCGCCTTCTCGCCGTCCTTGAGCTGAAGGAGCATGACCGCGTTCTCTCTTTGATTAATATAGCTAACGTAGACTACACCGGCTGCATCAACAGCTACATCCGGCTCTACGACCCGCTGCTTCGCGGTATCAGGCCCTTGAGCTACAGACTGAATGTTCCACTGTTGTGCTTGGCCGCCCCACACAACCAAGAGCGCCACCACGAGCACAATGCTACACCACTTCAGAGACTTCACTGCAGATCACCTCGCGCGAGAGTTTAAGATTTGAGCGTGTGGAATGTGTGAAGCTCTCTTCTTCTGTTCCCACCTCCTTCGTTGTAGAACAGAACCCCGTATGGCGCAGGACCCTTCATAGGGGCATAGGCCCTCCAACGATTTTTTAAGGTCCCATACGCTCCTGTTCAAGGGAATCTTAGCATAAAAACCCCCTCATTGTCAAGACCCTTGTATCCCCCTCTCGACTTCTATTACAATCAAGCTTAGGCATGACTATCCCTGGAATCGTGCTGGCTGCCGGCGCAAGCCGCCGCTTGAGACAGAATAAATTACTAATACGTCTGGGAGAGCGTCCCGTGCTCTATCACGTCTTAAACACCGCACTCGCAGCACCGCTCGATCCCGTCATACTTGTCTTGGGATACGAATCTGAAAAAGCTTTGGCAGCCATCGCTGAGCTGAAAGACTCGCCCAAACTGCGCATCGTTTTGAATGCTCAGTGGGAGTGTGGGCGCGCGGAATCGCTCAAAGTCGGGCTGGCTGCCGTCCCCCCAGAGACCCCCGGCACACTTGTCCTTCTGGGCGATATGCCCCTCATGACCAACAACCTGATCGCACGAGTCGTTACAGCGTTTCTCGACACAAAGAAGCTCTGCTTCCCTATCTATCGCGGGTCTGCAGGGCGCCCTGTAGCTATCCCCAGGGAACTCTTCAGCGAATTCGAACGGCTGCGCAACGACGAGAGCGGGCTCAAAATCATTCAGAAATATTGGGACAAAGCCGTCAAGCTCGAGCTCGCCCCCGACGAAGAACCAACTCAGTGGGACCTAGACGACCCTGAGGATCTTCAGAGCTTCTTGACCATAACGAAAGCGTCTTCGCCATCGCTATAATAATAGAGCAGTCGCTCACGAATCACAAACCCGTACTTTTGATAGAGCTGGATAGCTGCAGTATTGCTTGTGCGCACTTCCAGCTCGACTTGCTCTGCCCCTAAGTACCGACAGTAGTCGAGGGCGTATTCGAGCAAGCGCTTGCCCAAGCCCTGACGCCGAAATTCCGGATCTACAGCGATATTGAGAATATGCCCCACAGGGGGGAGCTCGTGCGGCTCTTGCCCCGTCAGGAGCGCTCGCGTCCGCCGCTCTAACCGCGCCAGAAACGACGGGATCTTTATCCCGATCACTGTGTACCCGACAATCTGACCTTGGTACTCCAGTACGACAAAGCCATCATCGCCTAAATGTTGCGCTAAGTATTCCCGCGGCCAGGGCGTGGAAAACGAGAACCGCTCAATTTCAAGGACCCTTTCTAGATCAGCGAGCGTAGCACGACGCAACCGCACCGCTCCCTGAGCCGACTCGTGCATAACACCATAAGATACACCACGCCGCTCAGACTTTCCAGCTTGGAGATTTTTGGTCTCTTGATCTGGGATGCGTGGAGGATTCGAGATTTTCCCGTCCCTACCTTGACTTTTCCGCCCTCGTATGCTATAGTATAAGCGAAGCTTACTGAGGGAGTTGAGTTCTTTTACAGATCATGAAGATCCGGGTATCCGAGCGCCACATGGCAGAAAGCGAAGCGCTCAATCAGTACGCTGTTGAGAAAGTCGAAGCCCTGTCTCGCTACTTTGACGGCATCGTCAGTGTTGATATCGTCATGGACGTCGAGAAAGAGCGCCAGATCGTCGAGATCGTGGCGCATCTCATTAAGCGCAAGGTGGCCAAGGCCAGGGCGGAGTCCGACGACATGTACGCATCTATCGACGAAGCCGTCGATAAACTCAAGCAACAGCTGAGAAAGTATAAAGATCAGCTTCGGGAGAAGCGTCTTGCCCGCCAGGTGGCCGCACAGGCCCGCCAACAGGCCCTCGCAGACGCTCAATCCCCAAGTGAAGACAATATCACTTACACGAAGGTCTATTTGCGCAAACCCATGACGCTCGAGGAGGCTCGCCTCCAGCTAGAGGCCAACACCGACAGAGATTTTTTGATCTTTGTGGACGCGGAGAGCGAAGAGCT
The DNA here is from genome assembly GCA_938091745.1 of Candidatus Bipolaricaulota bacterium. Classification (GTDB taxonomy): domain Bacteria; phylum Bipolaricaulota; class Bipolaricaulia; order RBG-16-55-9; family DRXL01; genus JANXCC01. The sequence goes on along the minus strand of CALLJK010000011.1, from coordinate 99,984 downwards.
CCAGATCCTCCATCGTCACAAGGACGGCCGGTACGAGCTTCTCGAGCCTGTATATTAGATTAACGAAACCCAGGGAATGGGGGAGGGATAGGGAGTGGCCAAAGCGGTTTCTCTCTTCTCGGGGAGCTTGGCCAGTATTGTTGCCACGAAGCTCATCCTTCAACAGCCCAACATCGAAGTCCGCATTCTTCACTTAAGATCGCCGTTCTTCCGAGAGTACGAGGCCTTGCCCTCGCCCCTCTCGGAGACGGGATTTACCCATCGTACCGTGAAAGATATCGCTCATGAGGTCTGTAAGGCGCCATTCCGTAGCCAGAACGTCAAGAAGGACTTTCGGGAATTGGCTTGGCTAGTCCATCAGCCGAGCCCCAACGGGATGAAGAGCCAACGCTTTCCCCTCAAGCAGACGTGTAGCAATTGTCGCCAGCTTTTACTGAAGAAAGCCCTACGCTATATGAAGCGCGTCGGCGCGGATTTTATCATTACTGGGGAGGTCGTGGGCGAGCGCGGGCTGACTGGAGCAGAGATCGAAAAGCTCACCGAGCTTGCTGGGGCGAAAGGGCTGGTGCTGCGCCCTCTGTCAGCGAAGCTCCTGAGCGAGACCATCCCAGAACAGAAGGGTTTAATAGATCGATCCCAATTGAAGGGCTTTCGCGCATCTGATGCTGCCAAGATCCGCGAACTCGCACGCCAGCTCGGCGTTGACATCTCGGATTTTCCCGCGGCACGACGCTGCAAGCTCACTGTGCCCTACTTCGGCCCGCGCCTGCGAGACCTTTTAAAAGAAGAGGAGGAGAAGAAGTCTAAGCTGACGGTCAACGCTCTGGAGCTCTTGGAGTTCCCACTCTACTATAAGTGCCCCCCAGACGTCACCATCGTCGTAGGATGCAATGATGAAGAGAAACGCCGTCTCCAAAACTTCTTCCTTCCCGAAGATCTACGGCTATATCTCTTGGGGCCGCGTGGGCCGATGGCCCTCGTGCGCGCTAATTGGAAAGAGAAGAGCCCCGCAGAGATTCAACGGATCATTCAGCTTGCGGCCCGCGTAGCCGCAAGCCACCTGAACGGCAAGCCCATCGGCACCGTCCAAGCCCATTGGCGCTTCGAGAACAGCGCTGAGACTTTCCGTATTAGCGTCAAGCCCTTCCAATCCCCCCACGAGCTCGAGGAGCATCAGCTCAAGCTCGTGTGATATAATCCTGAGGGATGACGGAGGATCGTATTTTAAAAGACCTGAACCCATATCAACGGGAGGCTGTTGTTCACTTCGAAGGCCCATTGCTCATCATCGCTGGGGCGGGCTCGGGCAAGACCCGAACTATTACGCATCGCATCGCGTATCTGATGGCTCACTATAAAGTGCCGCCTCATCATATCTTGGGCGTGACGTTTACCAACAAAGCTGCCGAAGAGATGAGGCGCCGCGTCGAAAGACTTGTGGGAACGAGCAAAACTCCGTGGATTCGGACGTTCCACTCGACCGCCGCAGCGATCCTCCGCGAGCAGATCCATCATCTGGGAGGGCGCTATACCCAGAACTTCACGATTCTCGACGAGGACGACTCCCGCGCAGCCATCGCCCAGACGATCAAAGATCTCGGCTATAGCGACGAGGGCCTCAATCCGAGCTTCGTCGCTGAGGTCATCGACCGCGCCAAAGACGAGCTAATCGGTCCGGAGGAGTTCGCCAGCCGCCGCGTCGGCATGTTCGACAGCTATCTGTTTGAACTGTTAGATCGCATCTACAAGCACTATCAACGTAAGCTCGAAGCGAGCAACGCCCTGGACTTCGCCGATCTTATCAGACTGACGGTGCGACTCTTCCAAGAGCGCGTAGATATTCTGAATTTCTATCGTGATCGCTTTCGCTTCATTGTGATCGACGAGTATCAGGACACCAACTATGCGCAGTATATCTTCTCGCGGATGCTCGCGGAAAAGTACGAGAATATCTGTGTTGTCGGGGACGACGATCAGTCGATCTTCGGCTGGCGCGGGGCCGATCCGACCAATATTTTCAAGTTCGAGCACGACTTTCCCAACTGCAAAGTCGTCCAGCTCAAGTCAAATTATCGCTCGACGGCTCGAATTCTACGAGCGGCCTCTGCAGTCATAAGCAACAATCAGCTCCGCAAGCCCAAAGAACTGATCGCCGAGCGCCCTGAGGGGGAAAGACTCTATCTCTACTGTGCCAGCGATGAGCACGACGAAGCCGAGTTCGTCGCGCGGCAGATCGAGCACCTTCACTATGACAAGGGCGTCCCGCTCAATCATATTGCTGTGCTCTATCGGATCAATACGCTCTCGCGCGTCCTCGAAGAAGCCCTAATCCAGCGAGGTATCCCCTATGAGATCGTGCGCGGCTTGAAATTCTACGAACGCGCCGAGATCAAAGATCTCTTGGCGTATCTGCGTTTTCTTGTCAACCCCGCTGACGACCTGAGCTTAGTACGAATCGTGAACAAGCCGCGGCGCGGCATCGGTGAGAAGACACTCGCTCTCTTACAGAACCATGCGCGTACAGAACACTGCTCCCTGTGGGATGCCATTAGATATCTGAGCGAGAACGGCGATCTGGGCACGAGTGCGCGCGTTCGTCTTAAAGAGTTCTATAGCCTCATAGAGAGCTTACGCGACTATGCCGCCACTCATAGCCCCAGCGAGCTCGTCCTCGAAATCTTGCAGCGCACAGGATACTTAACAGAGCTGCAAGCTGAGGGCTTAGACTCCGAAGAGCGCCTGGGGAATATCGAGGAATTCATGGGTTATCTCAAGCAATTCGAGCAGCGCGGTGGGCTGAGAGAATTCTTAGAAGAAGTCGCGCTCATGGCCGAAGCCGATACGTATTCCGGGGAGCAAGAGCGTGTCGCGCTCATGACCCTGCACTCGGCTAAGGGCCTGGAGTTCGACTCTGTCTTCCTTGTCGCTCTCGAAGAGAACATTCTCCCGCATGGGCGGAGCATCCGCGAGGGCACGCTCGAGGAAGAACGACGACTGTGCTACGTCGGGCTGACGCGCGCCAAAGAGCGCGTCTACCTCTCGTTCACTAATCAGCGCACTCTCTACGGCAAACTGCTCCTGAACGCGCCCTCGCGGTTCATTTGGGAGCTACCCAAAGAAGAGATCGAGACATCCTACGGGGTAACTTAGTGCGATACTTTCGCAATCGCGCGCTCGATCACATCGAAGCCGCGCTTCAGCTCGTCTTCTTTGATCACCAACGGGATGAGCATCCGGATGACGTTCCCGTACAGTCCAGCTTTGGCGATGATCACACCATTGGCTAAGCACTCTTTGATGACAGCCATCGTCTCATCCGGGGCAGGCTCCTTTGTCGCGCGGTCTTTGACGAGCTCGATGCCGACCATCGCGCCCAGACCGCGCACATCCCCAACGATCTCGTATTTTTGCTGCATCTGCTCGAAGCGCTCCCGCATATACTGTCCGAGCTCCACCGCGCGGTCGAGCAGGCCTTCTTCTTCAATGATATCGAGCACAGCCAGGGCGGCAGCACACGCTACTGGATTGCCCACATATGTTCCGCCGATGGCACTATCCCCCGGCGCATCGATCACCTTCTGGACCCCAACAACAGCGCTGAGGGGCATCCCTCCGGCGAGCGACTTCGCTAATGTAACTAAATCAGGCTCGATGCCGTAATGCTCATAGGCGTAAAACTTCCCGGTGCGCCCCATACCCGTCTGGACCTCGTCAGCGACTAAGACGATGCCGTGTTTGTACGTGAGCTCGCGCAAGAACTGCACAAAGCCCTCTTGTGGAACGACGAACCCGCCTTCGCCTTGAACGGGCTCGAAGACGATACACGCGATCTCGTCGGGGTTGACCAAGCTGAATAACTGTTTCTCCCAGCGCCCAAAGTCCATGGGATTGCGATAGGGATTAGGGAAAGGCATACGATAGACGTCAGAACAGAACGGGGCAAAGCCCTCTTTGTAGGGCTTGGCTTTGTGGGTCATCGTGAGCGCCATATACGTCCGCCCATGGAACGCCCCCTCGAAGACGACTACGGCTTTGCGTTTGGTGTACGAGCGAGAGATCTTCACAGCGTTCTCGACAGCTTCCGCCCCAGAATTAAAGAATATGACCTTCTTAGGGGAGGGGCCGGGGGCAAGCTTGGCCAAGCGCTCCGCGAGCTCAATATAGACGTCATACATGATCACGCTGCAGTCAGTATGGGTGAATTTCTGCGCTTGCTCTTGGATGGCGCGCACGACCTTGGGATGCGCATACCCCACGATGAGACATCCCCAACCGCCGGTGAAATCAATATGTGAGTTCCCTTCAAGGTCTTTCACGAGAGCGCCACGTCCTTCAGATATGATAAACGGCGCTAACGGCGAGACGGCACGAGGCACATATTGCCCCATCTTCTGAAAGAGCGTTTTGGAACCCTGTGCTTTGACCGGTGCTTTAATCGCCATAAAAAGTTCCTCCTTTATAGGGCATTAATGGTCGCATCCCGCACCAGCGGGCGATGAGACCGAACAGATCACGCCTTATAGTTTACCGATTTTCTGAAATTTAGCAAGGACTTGCTTCACTCTCCCCCAAAACGCTATCATAGAAGATCTGGCGAACGAGGGAGGACAGCTAGCAGAGATGGCTTACGATCTCATCATCATTGGTGGTGGACCGGCAGGGTTGACCGCAGCAATCTACGCAGGGCGTGCAAAACTCAAGACGCTCGTCTTGGATAAGAAGACCCCCGGCGGTCAGCTTAACGACACCACCGAAGTCGAAAATTTCCCGGGATTCCCCGAGCCCATCATGGGCCCAGAACTGATGCAGCGTATGGTCCAACAAGCCCAACGGTTTAATGCCGAGATCAAACTCGAGGAAGCGAAAGAGCTCATTATCAGCGGGGCAAAGAGAATCGTGAAAACAGATCAGGGGCTCTATGAAGCCCCCGTAGTCATTATCTCGACCGGCGCAGAACCCGTGAAGCTCCCCGCCAAGAACGCCGATAAGCTCCTGGGCCGTGGGGTCTCCTACTGCGCCACGTGTGACGGCTATTTCTTTCGCGACAAAGACATCCTCATTGTGGGAGCCGGGGATGCGGCGTTCACCGAAGCGCTCTTTCTGTTAAAATTAGTGAAATCAGTGCGCATGGTGGTGCGCCATCCCCAAGACGATCCTAAAGCGATTCGCGCCAAAGACCAGCTCTTGGTCGAGAAAGCTAAGACTCACCCTAAGTTTAGCTTCATCTGGAATGCTGTCATCGAAGAGGTCTTGGGTGACACGCGCGTCGAGGGCGTCGTGCTCAAAGACTTAGCCACGGGCAAGCTGTTTGAGATGCGCGATGTGCAAGGGATCTTTGTGAGCATTGGGCACCGCCCCAATACAGAATTTCTCAAGGGGAAATTGGAGATGGACGAGAAGGGCTATATTCTCACGGATGAGCGCACCCGCACCAAGATCCCCGGGGTCTTCGCCGTCGGCGATGTCAGAAAGTTTGCTGGGGAGTACGCCCAAGCGGTGATCGCGGCGGCCGACGGGTGCATCGCAGCCTTAGAAGCCCAGCAGTATCTTGAAGACGGACGATGGCCAGACTTCGCCGAAGCGAAGCTTGAAAGGAGGGTTTCATGAGTACAGCTGTTCGCACGGAGACGCTCGTCGAGCTGATTGAGCGGACGTTGAGCCGTCAGGGTGATAAGATCGCGCTCAAGATCACCAAGCACGACAGATCGGGGTATGACCAGATTTCGTTTGCAGATCTCAAGAGAAGATCTGATCAGTTCGCGGCGACCCTGCAAAAGCGCGGTCTTCGCAAGGGTGAGAAGTTCGCGATCATTGGAAAACCCCGTACGGACTGGGCCGTGGCGTTCTTAGGGATTCTCAAAGCTGGCGGGGTCGCCATGCCCATTGACGCGTCATGGCAAGCTGTAGAAGTCCAGCGCGTTCTGCGCGATATGGACGCCGTCGGCGCGGTCGTCGCCGACGCCCCGCACTACGAGATGGTCAAAGACCAAAAGCAGCTGCAGCATATCGTCACGATGGACCGATTACCGGGGGTCCCCACAGTGAGCGATTGGCTCAGCGCGGAGCGCTTTGAAGGCGTTCCTGCAGACCCCGATGAAGTGGCGGTAATGCTCTGCACGTCAGGGACGACGGGCAACGCTAAAGGCGTGATGCTCTCACACAACAATATCGTGAGCAACGCTAAGAACTCCCTGAGCCGCCTCGATTTCACAGAAGAGGACGTGGTCTTGGGGATCCCACCATGGTATCACGTCTTTGGGCTCATCGTACTGGTCTGCTGTCTGCACGCCGGCGCTCAGCTCATCTATACCGACGACTATAAGAATCTGCTGACGTACATGGCTGAGAATAAGATTAACATTCTTGTTGGCGTACCAAAGCTCTTTCATGCCATGTATGAGAAGCTGGAAAGCACGATTCAAGAGAACCGTCTGGCGCGCTTCTTGTGGCGCTATGCGCCGACCCTGCTGGGCACAAAGATCAAGAGGCGCCTGGTCGGCGGTAATCACCTGAAATATTTTCTCTCCGGTGGGGCTCCGTTAGATACGAGGGTCATGCGCAATCTACGTCGTCTGGGGATTGGCATGATCGAAGGCTATGGGCTGACAGAGACATCGCCGGCACTGACGTTCAGCACGCCGTTTAACGACAAGATCGGCTCGGTCGGCCCAGCGATCCCTGGCGTCGAGATTCGCATTGACGACCCAAACGAAGAGGGCATCGGCGAGATTGTCGTGCGCGGGCCCAATGTTATGAAGGGCTACTATAAGAACCCCGAAGCAACCAAGAAAGTGATAGACCCCGACGGCTGGTTCCATACGGGCGATCTGGGGTATCTCGACGAAGACGGCTGGCTCTATATCAAAGGGCGCAAGAAGAACGTGATCGTCTTAGAAGGAGGCAAGAACGTCTACCCCGAAGAGGTCGAGTTCGAGCTCAAGCAGATCCCGTTGATCGAAGAGATCATGATCAAGGGGGGCAAGCGCAAGGGCCTCGAAGTGATCAAAGCGTTCGTCTACCCCAAGCCGGAGCTTTTACAGAAGCACTCCCCCGAAGAGCTGAAGAAGATGATCTGGGAGGCGATCAAAGAGAAGAGCAAAGATTTAGCGCCGTACAAGCGCATGCATAGCCAGCAGGACTTAATTATTTTAGATAAGCCCTTTGAGAAGTCGTCCAAGCTCGATATTAAGAGATATCTGTATGAAGAATCGTGATGATACCGCGTCAGCGGACACATCGGATGTAGTTATAGATGCGGACCACATCTCCTTGGGGGCCACGCCCATGCGGGTAAGAAGAAGGGTCACCTATCTTGGGATCGCTGCGTTGGGCACCAGCGCCATGCATATCCATAAGTCGTGTCCCCGTAGCTGAGCGCGGGTCGGGCATATATCCTAGGGCTCGACCAAAGGCGATATAGACAGCATTTGCTCCCCCGCGAAGGCTCGCATGCGTAGTCGCCGTCCAGAAGTATGGATAATCCAACTGGCCCAGCTCATTCGTAATCACGCTCACCTGGAAAACCGGATCAATTGCTGCTGAGCCCGTTTTATCCGGGGCACGAGTGTAATCGACAATGCTCTGTAACTCTTTGGCATTGGGTAATCGCCAATTGTTATATCCTGCCAATTCGAGGTCTTCACAATAAGCAAGCGCCTCTTCCCAGCTCATCTCTTTCTTGCTATCTTCTTTCATCCACATGAGGCCAGTAGCTCGGTCTGTTACTGTGCCGTCGCCGTTGTCGACAAAATCGTTCTTCCCATAGGCTGGGTTGCCCCGCACATACATGACAAAATATTTCTTCCCTTCAATGGGATAGGCTTTGATCCGCCCATCCGCGAAGTTGACCCCAAACATCGCTTGAACCCCATTCATAACAGGGGTGACGCATCGGGTTGCTGTCGCAAACTGGGAGTCAATAATCCGCTCGCCCTCAGCTGGGTTACCATAACGAAAAGGGAAAAATCGCGTGTCAATGAATGGTCTCAGTCCTTCAGCGCCACCCTGCTGGGGATCGGGATCGATCCCGCTGAACAGAATTAATGAATAGAGTTCCTTAACAGTCGGCAGTCGCCAGTCGTGATATCCACCAATACGAAATGTAGAGGCACCCGCTACAGCTTCCTGCCAAGTCATCTTCGTGTCGCCTGCTGAAGCCCACATCAAGCCTGTGTTTTGGTCGCTTATTATGCCATCGCCATGAGCTTGGTAAGCTGGTTGCGGGCCGTTATAGTGAGCATCTTGTCCATAGAATGGCCTACCCATCTGCGGACAGGTGATCTCACGGACGGCATCGTAGCACACGCTTTGTCCCGTATCCACAACAACATAAGGCAAGGCGGACCCCCTCGCTATGGTAACTGACGAGTTAGATAATAACGACAGTACCCCCGCAAGCATCAGTATAGATAATCGATACCCCATAGCGATCTCCCTTGATGATCACAGTGTACCCAAACACTTCAAGTTTGCCAACACCTCAAAGTGTATACACAGCTGGCACGAAACGTTCGACTGACTTTTTAGGTATAATAAACCGAGGGTCAGCCGATGGCTCGCTTAGAGATCCGGCTGTTAGGGCAGCTCGAAGTCCACTGTGACGAGCAGCTCCTTGACTTCCCAACCCAGAAAGTCAAGGAACTCTTTGCGTATCTTGTCATCTATCGCGACCACGCGCACCCACGCGCTCTCTTAGCAAATCTGCTCTGGCCCGAAACTGAAGAGAAGCACGGGCGCGCCAACCTGCGCAAAGCTCTCTCGCTGCTCCGAAAGATGCTCAGCCCCGAAGCAGAGCGATGGCTCATCTCCTCCGGCGGCGCTGTGAGATTTAACCCATCTGACTGTTGGCTCGATATTGAAGAGTTTGAGCGGATTGTGACCTTCACCCCCGGCCCCTCTCCCGTAGGTGAGCTACGGGAGAGGGGTGGCGAAGCCAGGGTGAGGGCCTTGGAGCAAGCCATTGCGCTCTATCGTGGCCCGCCCTTGATGGGCATCTACGAAGATTGGGCTATCTCTGAAAGCGAACGCCTCCAGTCACTCTACTTGGACGCCCTCGAGCAGCTCGCCGAGATCTACCAAGCACAGCACGAATTCCAGAAAGCGATCTCTGTCTGGACGAAGGTCCTGCACGCTGTGCCGTGGCACGAGCGGGCGCATCGAGAGTTGATGACACTTTATGCTCTGAGCGGAGACCGCACGGCAGCTTTACGCCAGTACAGAGAATACTGTGAGGTCCTTCAGAGAGAGTTGCACGTCCCTCCCCTGCCGGAAACCCAGGCACTCTACGAAAAAATCCTGCGCGGTGCCTCTCCAGAACCTATTCACGTTCATGTCGCTGAGCTGCCCGCCGAGACGCCCTTTGTGGGCCGCGAGCGCGAATGTGAGCTCCTGAAAAATCTTTGGCGGAAAGCTTGTGATGGCGCAGGCCAAGCTCTTCTGATCGGGGGCGAGGTCGGTGTGGGTAAGACGCGCTTTGTCGAGCATTTCTTAGAGACCTCTCCCCTTGGCCCCTCCCCTAAAGAGGGAGGGGGAATCATTCTCCGTGGTACAGCCTACGCTGATGCGCCGCCTTACGATCCCATCTTCCAAGCCGTCCGCCATGGGCTGAAGGCCGTCTCGTACGAGAGCCTGGCGCAGCTCCCCGCCCTTTGGCGCAGCGAGCTGGCTCGGTCCATTCCTGAACTTCACGAGAGATTTCCCGATCTCAAGCTCAATCCCCCCGCACCCCAAGGAAAATCTCGCTGGTTCGCTGCGCTCACAGGGCTCTTTGAACTGCTCGCCCGCGAGCGCCCAGTCGTTCTCTTCCTCGACGACTTGCACTGGGCCGATGGCGCGACTCTTGAGTATCTGACCCATCTCATCGCACATCTGAAAGATCAGCGAATCTTCTTTATCGGGACATATCGCGCTGAAGAAGCCCAAGAGGGCAGCTCATTGCGCAAGTGGCTCGATAGGCTCCCCAGGGATCTTGCGCAGACGCTTGTGCTTCCCCCGCTGTCGCGAGACGAAACAGACTTATTACTGAACCAGCTCTTGCATCAGTATGACAGCGCAGTTCTTGAGACGCTCTACGCTGAGACCGAGGGCAACCCGCTCTTTGTGAGAGAGCTGATACGCTCATTCATAGCCAGCGGCACGCTGAAGCACGACCCCAATGGGCGCTGGAAGCTCACAGCAGGAGAGATCAGCGCGGTGCACGTGCCGGGGAGCTTGAAAGAGCTCATAGGGACTCTGCTCCGGCGCGTGCCTCGGCGAGCATACTGCGTGCTCAGTCTAGCAGCGATAGCCGGACGATCATGTGAACTATCGCTCTTACAGGGGGTCTTACGCCAACCCGAAGAAGCCCTGCTCGACCGGCTCGATGACCTGCGCCGTCTGGGGTTGATCGTCGAGCATGAGGGGTGCTATCGCTTCTCACACGAGCTTGTGCGCCAAGTTGTCTACGATGGGCTGGGCACCGACCGAAAGAGAGTGGGGCACAAAAAGATCGCTGAAGCTCTAGAGAAGATCTATGCCGATCGTGTGGAAGAGTTCTCGCGAGAGCTTGCCGAGCACTGCGAGCGCGCGCAGTTGTGGGAGAAAGCGCTCACATATATGCTGCCAGCGGCCCGACGGGCCCAGCGGGCTTACGCATACAGTGAGGCCCTGGCGCTCACAGAAAGGGCTCTTGGACTCTTTTCCAAGCTCGGAACCCAACGCGCTGCGCGCCTACGCAAGGCCAAGCTCGAGCTGTTAGATTGCTACACCGATCTCTTCCCCACGATCTACGACATCAAGCCAGCCCTCAACAAGCTGCACGCTGTTATAGAGGAGATGATCGCGCTCGCCCAAGAGCTGGGAGAGCAAGTCTTGCTGTGCCAAGCCTACAAGAAGAGAGCGTGGCTTGAGCTGGCCGCAGATCGGCGTGAAGCCGCCCAGAAAGCCCTTAGAGAAGCATTAGAGATCAGCCAAAAACTCTCTGATGTTTCAGTCACAGCGAGAGTGCTCTACAATATTGGAGACGTTCATGCCCAACTGGGCGAGCACAGCGAGGCGTTAGAGTATTTCCGGCGCGCGGGGGAACTGTGGGCCTCCCTGGGTGATGAGCACCGCCGGGCCTATGCCCTGAGAAATAGCGCGATCATCCAGCTCTTTCTGGGAGAGTACGCACAAGCCCAAGAGAGCTTAGAAAGAGCACTCGCGGAGTTTCAAGCGGTCGCTGACCTACGGGGACAAGCAGCGGCGCTCAACAATCTTGGCTTGGTTTTCTGCGATCTTGGTCAATGGGAGCGTGCTCAGGAGTGCTACGAGCACGCTTATAAATTGATGAGCGAAGTGAGGGACCGGCGGGGCTTAGGGGTCATTCTCTTAAATTTGGGGACACTCCAGAACGAGCAAGGGCACTATACCGAAGCGCTCGGCTATCTCGATCGTGTGGTGAGTATGCTGGGCGAAGCGGGCCTAAAAGGGCTCGAAGTCGGGACGCTCTCGGAGAAGGGCCGGGCGCATCTTGGGCTTGGGGATCTGAGTTTAGCGTTGGAATGCTCCACGCGCGCCATGCAGGTGCTCGAAGCTCAGCACGGGATGATCACCCAAGCGCAGCGCTTCTACTTCACGCATTATCAAATTCTTCAAGCGAACGGACGCACCGACGAAGCCAAAATCTATCTACAGAAAGCCTATGACGAAGTCTGCCGTGTAGCCGGGCAGATCACCGAAGAAGCGCTGCGGGCGAGCTTTTTGCAGAACGTCCCGATTAACCGACAGATTCTGCAAGCCTTTGCGGGGCACGCGTAGCTTACTTAAGGGAAAACTTTAAAAGCCCGCTTCCGTCCCGTGCCAAATCGATAGACCCGAAAGTGTTCATCGAATGCGAAGGCTTCATGCTCTCCCAGCCGTTCCATCACGGCGAAGCTTGTCGCGTCCACAAGTGAGAAGTCTTGATCTGTGAATTCTGCCAAAATCTTGTGGGCGTTCTCAAGATCAGTGTTCTGCACGGGCACTATAGAAACGATCCCAGATCTTAAGCCGTCCCAGAAAGCGAGCGCCTTGTCTCTCCCGAGCTTGCTAGCGATCAAGAACCAGCATTCTACAAGTATATGATCTGTCGTGAGGAGCCGCTTCTTTCCGATGATCGTCTCATAATAATCTCTTGCGAGCTTATGGTTGCGATCGCTCTGGTCGGCCAAGGCATAGAACGCCGAAGTGTCAACGAACATGTTCGTGGGAGAGCGCCTTAGCGAGGTACTCATCGTGTTTCTCTGAGACGTCGCTGAGGCCGCTCCGGCCCAAAGCGACGATCCTGGCAAAATCCTCTTTGGGGCGGTTTTGCTGCACGTAACTATCAAGAATGCGTCGGAGCAGCTCAGCTATAGAGACCCCTTGACGTTTTGCTTCTTCTTTGAGGAAGTTATGTTGCTCCGGCGCAAGATAGACTTGGGTCCGCACAAATGCCATTTGGCATCACCTCATGATGGTAACATTATAACATCACCATCGTGCTCTTTCAAGGCGCTCTTGCCCATTTTTGCCGAAATCTTCGTCAATCCCATCATTTCACGTTTTTTTCACGCTCGGGGTTTATACTGAAAGTATCCTGGCCCAAGAGGGCCAAAGGAGGAATCGCCAATGTTCAGCAGCAGAGCGTATCGGACGGCGGGGCTTGTGGCCCTGTGCTTGTTGGTCGGAGCCTTTTCGGGAGCCTTGGGCGGGACGCAGCAACAGCAACCTCCCCTGCAATACCAGGTCATCGTCAAAGGCGACCCGGGGTTCGCACCGTTGGTGGATCTCGTCAACCCCATCCTGAAGACGTGCCGGTTGCTGGACGATGATTCCGTCTGGAATGAGCTCGGCTCCGTCCAAGAGTGCGGCAGCACCATCGCGATCATCTTGGGCATTGTTTGTGTCAGGAAGGGCAATGGTTTTGAGCTCTCCCCGATCGGGAGCCTGCGGGCGCAGGAGACCCTCTCGCTGGGGGGCAAGGGGGAGTTCCCCACAGGGAAATACTTCTTCTGGCTGGGCCATACCCAGGGGCTCCAGATTCAGCCGCCCCCAGGGCTGGAGATGGGGTGGTTCATGGCTATGACCACTCCGCAGAAGGAGATCGTGGCCTTCCTCCTGGCGCGCTGGGATGGGCCTGAACCTGAGGAGGTCTGGTCCGATGCTCCTGGCCCTTATGCGGAATGGGCTTCCCGACCGTGGGATCACTGCTGGGCCAGGGTGCTGCGACCTGACCGTGCAGCATCTCTCAGTTACTGCCCGCAAGTTCAGCTCCCCGTGCACTGCCCCTCCCTGCCCGGCATGGTGGGACATCTCCGTGTCGGCGACCATCGCCAACATCGGCCAAAAAGATGTGAAGGTGCCGTTTACCGTGCAGGTCCTGCTCAACGGACGGCTCATCCACCAGCAGGAGATCGCTGGGCTGGCGGCAGGAGCGTCTCAGCCAATCTTGGCTATGGCAACAGTGACCCAGCCGGGGATGTACCTCGTGACCGTGATCGTGGACCCGGAGGACAGGATCAACCGTGAGGGCGATGAGGCCAACAACATCGCCGTAAGGAGCATCTATCTCCAGTGAGAGAAGAGTGTAGGGCGAGGTCGCCCTGCCCGCTATCCCAAACGTCCTGGGAGAGGGCGCGGTTCGAGGGGGCGCCTAAGCGTACAGCTCGGATGCCCCTCCCCGCTAACACTCAAAGATATGCGCACAACCCTGAAAAGGAGGGATAGCAGATGCGCAAAATCAACAAAGCCGTAGCGGTCGTCGGCGCAGCCCTCATTCTGGGGCTGCTGGCAATTGGAACGGTTATGCTAGCTGGGCCGCCGGAGCCCCCTCCGCCGCCTGAGCCACTTCCCAAGATCACCCCGGCTCAAATCGTTGATGGGGTCAATCAGCTCCTGCCCCATGTATCTATCATCCCGCCACCACCTCCACCGGAGCTACTGGCCCCCATAAACGGAATTCCCTCTATTGGTGCTGCTCGGTCACTTGAGGACGGGGACATTTTCTGGGCCTTCCCTCGTGAGGGGGTCCAGCTCTTCGCGGCCAGAAGCTACGATGATGGCCCGATCCTTGGTCGGCAGGCGGGCGGCACGCGCCTGGGGGCCATCGAGCTGATGCGGGAGTACCAGCTGGGCAGCGGCCCGCTGAAGCAAGGGTACTATCATGTCGCTGCCATCTACGACCCCAATAACGAGATCGATGCGAAGATTGACCCTAAGAATGAGAGAGACTTCCATTTGGTCTTAGCAGGCGACCTGAATGGGGACGGCCAGATAGACATGAGAGATATCCATGCCTTCATGGGGTTGCCCCATCGGGAGCTGGCCCGAGTGATGAGCATGATTGATCCAGCGCTGCAGGTCGAGTTCGCTCAAACAGTCTTGCTCAATCTGGTAGCAGCCTTGCTGCAGTAAGCGGAGAAGGAGGGCAGAGGGGAGAGCGAAGGCTTTCCCCTCCGCTCTGGCTGAGAGCGAGAGGGGGGACAAGATGATCCTGACGTTCCAGGTGATGAAGCCGGAGACGCTCGCTGAAGAGCGCCTCCTCGCTCTGATGCAGCGGGCGCGACAGATCGCCTTCGAGATCGACGGGGTTTATGACCTCGCGCTCTACCGGACTGCGCGCCCGAATATCTGGCAGTGCAACATAGACACCGAAGACGAGCGAACTTGGGAGCTTTTGCAAGCTGACCCGCGCTTCCACGAGATCTGTGAAGCAGTGAAGCGTCTTGGGGTGGAGATCACATTAGAAAGCCGACTGGAGCGGCAGATCTGAGCCCAAACGTGCCCAACGAGCCCTTGTGCATAGGCACTATAACGATGTCATCAGGCTTAGCAACACCCTTACGACGCATCTTGATATGACCTCCAGATGAGCCAATCCGTTCGTACCCCAACTGCTCTAGCAAACGCAGAACCTCAGCGGCTCGTAGCTGCGGCAGTCGCATCTTGGGAGATCCTCAGTATGATCTCGGGGAGGCAGTCAGTGGGTACGTCCAAATATAATGAAGTCGCTTCACGAAGGTTTGCCCATAACTCGTCGAGGGTTTGACCCGTCGTGAAGATAGCGTGACGGATCCCCGCAGCTTGCCAGCAGCCTTCGTCGTAGTGTACCTCGATCTCAACCTTGGGGAGCTTTGACTGAGCTATAACGTCCCACTATAACACAGAATTTGACCGATTTTCAACTCAGACGGCTTAGCCGCCGCGCGCCCCTACGATAATAGGGGCATTCTGTTAGCGAAGCCGCCATGCTGAGACAGAGGCTGTGGGGGTCAGGGGCGACTGGCTCCCACAGCTTTCTTGAGCAAGGATCGCCCTGGCAGCGACGGCTCTAGAGCACCCAACTCGAAGCCCAGGCGCTCGAGAATCGTCGGCACGATGTCCCCTTGCAAGGCTATTCCCTCTTCTGGCGACGCTACGGCAGGATCGTTCGTGACCAGCCAAATCTCTGGGGCGTTGCTATGGGTCTTGCGGCCCTCATCGAAGCCGTGATCCGTCGTGACGTAAATGAGCGTCTTATCGAAAATCCCGAGCTCTTGAAGCGTAGCAACGATCCTCCCTAGCCATAGGTCACAAAGCGTGATCGCCTCAGAGTATTCTTGTGAGTTCTCACCGTAGGTATGCCCCGCGTGATCCGGATCGCTGAAGTGAAAGAACGCGAAGAATGCGCGATCTTTAAGGGATCTGAGCGCTCGCAACATAACAGGACCATTGAGCGCAGCATGAGCAGAGCGAATGAGAGCAAGATCTATCTCAGCGAGGGCGTTCTCGAGGATCTCAATGATATTGGAGCGCTTCCCGGCGATGGCGACTGTAGAGCTCTGCTGGCCAAAGCGCGCTTTGAGGCGCTCGAAGATCGTCAAGCCCTCCGGGATAGCTTGATAATATCTGTTGCTGAAGATTCCTGTGACCTGCGGCCCGTAGCCGGAGAGCATCTCAGCGTGCCCAGCTTTGGTATCGGTCGCATGGCCACGGATCTCCATAGGCAGCGCAGCTCCCGCAGCCGCCAAAGCTTCCAAGTTGGGCAAGACCCCGTGCTCGCGCAGTTCTTCGAGATGCGCTCGCTGCGCCCCATCCCATGAGATGAGAATGACGTTCCACTCTAGGAGGGATTGAGAGCTGACCCCTCCCCACAGCAGTGCACCTGTAAGCGCTGCTATGCTTATAATCTGTCGAAGCTTCACTGTGATCCCCTTCAGATATACAATCTCCCCGGGTCGACTTCGGTGCGCAGGACCCTCAGCTCATCTGCTGAGGGCGGCTCGTTCTGCGCGACCTTCTTGGGAATGATCAACTCAAAGCCCGTGTTCTCAAGGACTTTCTCAACAGTCACACCCGGATGGGTCGCAAGAAGCATCATGCGCTTTGTCTCTTCGTCATAGCCCAAGAGAGCCAAATCTGTGACGACACGATAAGGCCCAGTCTCGGCGGGCAGACCCGCACGCTCCCGCGCTCCAGGACCGTCCAGATACCCCGGTGTTGTGATAAAATCAACCTTCTCGACAAAGCGCTTCTTCTCGTGCTTCATGATCGCGATCGTGCGCCAGCACAGCGAGCCAACGTCATTAGCTCCGCCGCTGCCGGGAAGACGCACCTTGGGCTTGTCATGCGGGCCGATCACGGTTGTGTTTAAGTTCCCGTAGGGGTCTATTTGGGCCCCGCCCAGAAAGCCGTATTCAATAAGCCCACGCTGGGCGGTCTCCATCACGTCGCAGATCCCTGTGGCGACCATGGCACGATAGAAGGTGCGGGCCTCGCCAACGGCTCTGGGTAGATCTTCGAGCGAAGCGCCGATGCCGCCAAATTCGAAGATCGCAATGAGATCAGGGTTGTAGAGCTTTTTCGCCAGAGCAGCAGCTAACATGGGGATGCCCGTGCCGATGAACGCTGTGCGTGCCTCTTTCATCAAGCGCGCGGCGATACAGATCATGAGCTCTGTGGGGCTGTAGTCTGTACTCATTGCTTCACCTCCTGACCTAACCCCTCGCCCCCTTCCCGACACGGGAAGGGGGAACTCCCCTCCCTCTTTAGGGGAGGGGTTGGGGGAGAGGTCATCTCCCTTTGTTGGCTCGCTTGAGAGCTTCTAAGCGATCTCGCCCGATGAGATCTAGATACTCTTGATGGTTCTTCGGGCCATAGACGTATTTCTGCAGATATTGCTGAGTTGTCTCTTCAGTCTCGGAAGCTTTGAGAAACTCTACCAAGTGCTCTTGGTCGCGCTCGTAACAATAGCACATCTCACCGGGGTGCGACCCGAAGGGCGCGACGACGACGGCGTCAACTAAGAACCACGGGATGATCGTGCGTTCCGGATAGCGCTGAATCTCTTCGGTTGAGATAAGCTCTTCTGTACTGATAATCAAGCGTTTGGAAGCGCGCGCCATCTCGAACGCAAACCCTGAGATCCCGTCGATCTGGGCGTTGCCGTACTTGTCCGCGCGATGGACATGAATGATCCCAACGTCAAGAATGAGCGCGGGCAGCAACGTGACGTGGATGCCGGTGAATGGGTCCTTGACGACCTTGGCTGAACTATATTTGAGCGTGTCCGTGCCCAACATTGATCGAACGGGAATGAACGGCACGCCCATAGCAGCAGCTTTAAAACGCCACGACATCGCGGCATTGCTCCACTCGACTAATTTTATTCTCCCGCTCTCGGCAGCGCGCCGGAGAATATGCGACAGTCCCATAACTTCATAGCCAACATATGTGATATCCATGGCATCGACTAAGCCCGCAGCGAGGGGAAAGTCGAGCTCGAGCAGCCCTTGCCCCGCGAAGCGAAGATGCTTCTTCCCCTGGCGTACCAACTCACGAATGACCGACATGGGGCAGCGCACCGTGCCGTAGAGCTCGACTCCGATATAGTCGCCGTCTTTGATGAAGCGCTTGACGGCCTCGTGCTCGTCCATGACTTTGTCCCGCAGAGCCGGGGATTTATTCTCCCTCAGCCAACGCCGGAACTCTTCGACATCGGGTGGCTGCAACAGCTCCTTCTGCCCAGATTCGATGATCTCCATCGCAAGCTCCTTTGCCATTTTTTGCTGAACTCGATCTATGATGATACTGAAGATTTCTGCCTGTGGCAAGACCCTTGACCCTCAAGCTCGCAATGATCTAAGATTAAGAAGCAGAAGGGAGGCTCTCATGGTGACTCGGCGTCGGTTCCTCCAAGCGTTGACCGGCAGCCTCTTCGTCGGGGCTCTGATCTCCAAGCGAACGTTCCCCTCTCAAGCCCAAGAGCGCATCTCCAAAGTCTCATTAGTGAAGACCCAAGATCGGCGTCATGGCGTGCGGACGGCCGTCAGTTTACTGAAGATCAACAACCCGTTCCAAGACAAAGAGATCGTCCTCAAGCCCAATTTCAATAGTGCGCATCCCTTCCCCGGCTCGACTCATAATGACACTCTCATAGCTTTGATAGAGTTACTGAAAGAGTATGGAGCGAAGAAGATCACGGTAGCTGACCGCAGCGGCATGGGCGATACGTACCAAGTGATGGAAGCCAAGGGGATCTTCGACCTCGCTCAAGAGCTGGGCTTTGAAGCCATTCCCATCAATGAGCTGCCTCCACAAGAGTGGGAGCATCACCCTCTCGAAGGGAGCCACTGGAAGCGCGGCGTAGAGATGCCCAAGCTCTTCACCCACGCCCAGAGCATCGTCCAGACATGTTGTTTAAAAACCCATCGCTACGGCGGGCATTTTACACTGAGCTTAAAGAACTCCGTGGGCATGGTCGCGCGCTATTCTGTCAAAGACAACTATGACTACATGAGGGAGCTGCACAGCTCGCCCTATCAGCGGGAGATGATCGCCGAGATCAATCTGCTCTATAAACCCGATCTCATCGTGCTCGATGGTCTCGAGGCGTTTGTGACGGGTGGACCTGATCGTGGTCAGGTGGAAAAACCAGGGGTGATGCTCGCGGCGACGGATCGCGTCGCGCTCGATGCCGTCGGGGTGGCAATATTACGACTCTACAAGACGACGCCCGAAGTAGCGCAGGGGAAGATCTTCGAGCATCCACAGATCAAGCGCGCGGTGGAGTTAGGGCTTGGCGCGCGCGGGCCTCACGAAATCGAGATCGTCCCTGCGCCAGACGACGAGAGCAAAAGCTTTGCGGCGCAGGTGCGAGAAGTTTTAGATCGCGGCTAGCGATATAGGAGGCTATCATGCCCACATGGGATGAGCTCTTCAAGCAAGGGGAGTTCCAGCAGCGGGAGCCGCAGCCGCTCGTCGTTGAATTTGCCCAGCTCCTGAAAGAGCGAGGCGCTCGCCGAGTTCTCGATCTCGGCTGCGGCACAGGGAGACATCTAGTCTCCTTAGCGAAAGAGGGCTTTGACGTCTACGGCGTTGACATCTCGGAGACAGCGTTAGCATACGCTCGCCAATGGTTGAATCAAGAGGGCCTTGCAGCTGAACTCAAGCAGAGCGATATGACGGCCCTTGCTTATCCCGACGGATTCTTCGACGCTGTTATCAGTATCTTTGTGATCCATCACGGTACGGTAGAGAGCATGACTAAAGCAATCGCTGAAATCTATCGGGTGCTGAAGGCTGGCGGCTTGGCGCTGCTCACGTTTCCCTCCACGCGCAGTTACCGATACGGCCACGGGCAAGAGATCGAACCGGGGACGTTCATCCCTGACATAGGCCCCGATGCGGGAATTCTTCATCACTACAGCGACCGTGAAGAGCTCGAAGATCTGCTTAAGAGATTCACTATTCTGAAGATTGAGCTGGTAGAAAGAACAGAGAAGATCGATAATCAAGAACGCCGACACAGCCATTGGGAGGTCGTGGCTGAGAAACGCTAGGAGTGAAATCCACAAGGGGGGAATCAAAGATGCCCAAAGCATATAGCACTGGGGTAGGCAAGTTTCTCCAGCACTATCCGAAGCTGGCAACGGTCGTTACAGTAAAGACCAAGGAGCAAGAGAACGCGCTTGCGATTGCGTGGCACTGCGCGCTCTCGTTTGAGCCTCCGCTCTATGGGGTCGCTATCTCCCCAAAGAGATTCTCTTACGGTTTGATCTTGGAAGCTAAGGAGTTCGCGATCAATTTCCTGCCCATTGAGAGCGTGAAGCTCATCGCTGCCGTCGGGCGGACGAGCGGGCGAGAGCTCAATAAGTTTGAGAGATTTCAGATCGCGACAGAAAAGCCTATAAAGATCAGCGCGCCCATCTTGAAGGACGCCTACGCAGCGTATGAGTGCAAGCTCGTTGAGCATCACACCTACGGGGATCACGAATGGTTTGTGGGCGAGGTCGTTGCTACTCACTATCTGCAAGAAGCTTTCGACGAGCACGAAGTGCTCAACTTAGAGAAGATCAAGCCAGCTTTCTATATTGGAAACGATCTCTATGCTGAGCTGGGGAAGATCGCGGTGCATCACATCGGGCGTACCGAAATCTTCTAGACACCTTCAAAAATCGCGCTCTGCAGCCCTTACTTTGCCGGCTTAAAATACAGAATATCCGTGATCTTCCCCTCCCGATCTTTTTTCGGCTTCAAGACGGCTTCGACTTCCAAGCCGACACAGATTTTCTCTGGCTCGATCTCGCCGAGCCTGTGCAGCAAGGGCGTCGTGCATGGGCCAAAACTAATAAGCGCGAAGATCTCCGGCGGATCTAGGCGATGGCCGGCTTTGTCATAGTGCGCGACCGTGAATGTCACGACGCAGCCGCGCTTACCCATCTCTTTATACTCTGTGAGCTCAGCAAAGCAGTGCTCACAATAAATTCTTGGGGGCACATATGTGAGATTGCATGCGGCGCAGTGTGAGCCTAGGATCTTGCCCTCATCGCGTAGGGCGACAAAGAATCTTTCCCCGGCAATCCCGGAGCTATAGTAATAGTGATCAGCCTCCATGTCGCCCAGCCAATGACGAATTTCCGTCGCTTTCTCGATTCTCTCAATCATAGCTTCCTCACTTTTGGCGTGGCCGGAAGTATTTGATATCCAAGACCGAGCCGACGCGCTCTTCTTTGGGCTTCCACACCGGCTCGACCGGCATCCCGATCTTCAACTCTTCGGGCTTCACTTCGCCAAAGTAGTGCATGATCCCACAATGGGGCGGCGCACCGTCAAACGCGATTGTCCCTACCAAGATTGGCTCTTTAATGCGATTCGCGTTCGTGTCGATGTACGAGATCGAGAACGTCTCCACGACCCCGGTGCCCGGCAAGTAGACCCACTCCGTTGTGGGCGCAAAGCACCGCTCACAGAACATCCGCGGCGGCACGAGCACTCGATTGCACCGAGCGCACTTGCGCCCGATGATCTTTCCGTTCTTGAGCTCTTCTAAGAAGCGACTCATCGCTGTGCCTGCGGCCCACGCGTACTTCGCGGGAGTTTTAGCGCGAACATGCGTGATGCTCTCGAGCTCTTTCGCTTCTAAGCGCCGTCCTCTGGGGTTGAGCGGCGGCCCAAATTTTTGAGATTTGCTCATAGTTAGCGCCTCCTCATCACAATCACTGCACTGAATTGCATCAGATCGCCCCACGCTTGGGTGACCCCCGTGCGCACGTCTTTTTTCACTTGGCGTGGGCCAGCTTTCCGTGCCAGCTGCCAGTAGACTTCTCCAATCTTGATCCCTAACGTCGCCGCGATAGGGTTTCCCACCCCCAAGAGCCCGCCGCTGGGACAGACGGGAAATTCCCCATCTCTTTGGGTCTTGCCTTCACGGGTCATGATCGCCGCCTCCCCGGGATCGGCAAGCAAGAGCCCCTCTAAGTGTTGCAGCTCTTTGTAGTCAAACGGGTCATACGGCTCGGCGAAGTCTATCTCTTTTCTGGGGTTTTTGATCCCGGCCATCTCGTAGGCCATCTTCGCTGCCCGCGCCACAAACTTTGGGAACGCTAAATCTCTGTTCGTCCACATCGTCGTATCGATACACCAACCGACGCCGTCAATCCAGACGGGCGTATCCGTGTGCTCATACGCGACGTCCTCGCTGACGAGCACAATCGCTGAGGCGCCGTCTGAGGGCGGGCTAATATCGAGCCTGCGCACGGGCAGGGCCATCGGCTCGGAGTTGATCACGTCATCCAAAGTAATATTGGGATCGGCCAGCTGCGCGCACGGATGGCCCACAGCATTGCGCTTGTTTTTCACGGCGACGAGCGCGATGTCTTCGTAGCGCACGTTATATTTGTGCATATAGCGCTGCATCTCCATCGCAAAGATCCAGACCAAGTTGGGCTTTAAGGGTCTATCTAAGATGGGGTCCCAGATGTGCGCGAACGCGCTCTGCGCGTGGGGTTGGACCGAAGACATCTTCTCCTCACAGACGACGAGCACTCTCTTGAACATCCCCGAAGCGACGTGCCACCACCCCGCGATAGGCGCGAAGACAGCCGTGCCGCCGCCGGTGTAGACGCGCATGAACGGTTTGTTCGTGCCCCCAGCGCCATCGAGCAGCCAATCGCCCTTCTTGTGCACCCCGTCGAACGCATCGGGGGCTGAGCCTAAGATCACCGCGTCAATGTCTTTCAGTGTGAGCCCGGCTTCGTCGAGGGCCATCTTGGCGGCTTCCCAGCTCATCTCCTTGCCCGTCTCTTGGAGTCTGCGCGCGAAGACGGTCATCCCCGCGCCGACAACTGCGACGTCTTTGCGAATCTTTGTAAGATTCATAAGACTCCTTTCTTTCAAGACCTCTCCCCCGGCCCCTCCCCTAAAGAGGGAGGGGAGAGAGATTCACGGCATGCCTCGGCAATATGAGCCAGCACCTGCTCTAAGTTTTGCAGAATTTCGCTGTTCCTAAATCGCAAAATCCGTAAGCCACGTGCTGTTAAGACCCTGTCACGATCCTCATCGTATACAAGTTGCTGCTCGTGAATGTCACCATCTATCTCTACGATCAACCGAGCAGCATGGCAATAGAAAATGACCTGTTGGCGACGAAAATGCCATCCCTGCAAGCGATTAGCACGTAATGCCTGCCACAGGATTTGTTCTGCAGGAGTCATCTGGCGACGAAGCTGCCGAGCACGGAGTGCCTTAGACTGTTCTATCTTCTGCCCCGTGATGATTCCAGCCACTATGCCACCTCACTTTTCCCCCTTCCTCTTTAGGGAAGGGGGGCTAGGGGGTTAGGTCTAATCTCTCCGTGCAAACACAGCGACCGCACCTGTCCCATGCGGAATCCCACGCCACGACTGCGCAACACCGACACGAGCATTGGGCACTTGCCGTGCTCCAGCTTCACCACGCAGCTGCAACACGATCTCTAAAGCGCGCTGCAGCCCAGACGCTTCGATTAAGTCGCCACAGCCCAGCGAGCCCCCGCTAAGATTCACTTTGAGCTCGCCCTCAAGCCCTAAAGCCCCTGACTGCGCGAGCCATCCCGCCTCCCCAGGACGCGCAAAGCCCAAGGCTTCCAGATGCTGAAGCTCTTTAAACGCAAAGCGATCTTCGACCTCAATGACGTCAATCTGTCTTCTGGGATCGGTGATCCCCGCGTGACGATAGGCGATCTGCGCTGCACGTCGAGCATAGCCCGCGTCGGCGCTTCGCGCTGCAATCCACGGGGATTCCGACGACCAGCCGATCCCCTCTAGATAGACTAACGGCTTTTTAGAGAGTCGTCGCGCGATCTCCCCTGCAGCCAGCACAAAGACGATACACCCGTCTGCTCGCGAGGCGATCTCCCATCTTTTTAACGGAGTGAATGCATAGCCCGAATTAAAAATCTCTTGTAGCCCAATGCGCGCCCCGTAAGGGGCCAAGGGATTGTTGAGAGCTTGCCGGCGGTTCTGCACCGCGACGAAGGCACACTGCTCTTCTGTTGTCCCCGTCGCGCGCAGATAGAGATTCATCTCCAAGCCTGCGACATAATAGGGATGCGCCTCGCGCTCCGCCGAGAGCGGACGCTCATAGACGGGATCAAACGCCGCCTCAACAATATGTTCGTATGTTAAGAGCTCCGAGATCTTGCTGTGAGCTTCGACCACGACGATGTTGAACAGTCCCGTCTTGATCTGCATGTACGCGTTTGCCAGCCCCTGTAAGCCGTCGCCGCAGACCGTCATCATCGGGCGCAGGGCCGCGCCTAACTGGTCAGGAGTGAACTCGTCGAAGATCGAGAAGCCCTCCCAGTAGTCTTCCGCGCACGTCACGAAGCTATCTACGTCGCGCCGGGGATCTATCCCCGCTTCGGCATAAGCTTTGACCGCCGCGTCGTAGATGAGCTCCTTCCAGTTGACCTCCGGGGTCTGGCTCGCAAAGGCCGTCGCGCCGACCCCCAGAACGGCCACATCTCGCATGGGTGCCTCCTTCGTGCGTTTTTCGGCTATTTATTATAACGAAGTCACGCCCTCAATTACCAACCGAGAATAAACAAAGACGCGACTGGAGACAATGCTCATGATCATCTTGGAAGCTGCGCTGGGTCATGGTGCGCCCCAAGATAAAGCCCTACAATCAAAACCGAGAGATGAGGAGGTTTTTCTTATGAAAATGCAACAGGTCGCCAAGGCGATGGAACGTGTGGGCATTCCTGGACGCGATGCGTATGATCTGCCCACCAGCGAGAAACGCTTTCCCGATGGTGCGCAGTATCGTATGGAGATTTCGGGAGTCGAGCGCCTGAGCGTTCTCGAAGCGCTCATTGACGAGAGCGAGAAGCGTAAGATGCCCATTCACCGAATTATTTCAGTCGTGATGGGCGCAACACTCTTAGACAGAAAAGAGCTGAAAGAGTTCGCCAAGCTCGCCGCACAAGCGAAACTCGAAGTGATTCTCACCCCAGGGCCGCGCTCGGCGTGGGACACGGGAAGACAACTCGTCACGCCCGAAGGGGCGTTTTCTGGTCTGAGATTCCGCGGTTCCGATCAATTGCGCTATGTGATCTCTGATATTATGAGAGCTATTGAGCTGGGCTTTCGGGGGTTCTTAGTGATTGACGAAGGACTACTCTGGCTTCTGAACGAACTCAAACAGAAGGGCGACATTCCCAAAGACGTCACGTTTAAAGTCTCGATCTACGCTGGGCACGCCAATGCTGCCGGGGGCAAGGTCTTGCAGATGCTTGGCGCGGGGACGTTCAACCCTATCGCTGATTTGTCTCTGCCCCAGCTCGCTTCCATTCGCAAAGCCATAGATATCCCGATGGATCTGCACGTCGTCCTGACCGAGTCGTTCGGGGGATATCTGAGATTTTACGACGCGCCAGAGATGGTGAGAGTTTGTGCGCCGTGTTACTTTAAGATCGAGCATGGGCCGGCGTGCGCCGCTGGGCCGGGGGCGCTCTATAAGCCCTGGACAAGCCCACAGCTCTTAGCTGAGATGGCCCGCGAAAAAGTCAAATACGCCCAGATCATTCACGAGCTGATCCAAGAGAACTATCCCGAAGCTATAATGTCCAAGCCGGGGACGAAAGACTTGGCAATCCCAAAGCCGTGATTTAGACTATCGTTGAAGGCTATAACAAACAGAACAAGCGCAGCTCAGGAGAGCAGCTGAATGAACTCTGCGACTGTCAAGCCAGCCTTGCGAATCAGACTGCGCAGCGTTCCCTTCTTGAGCGAACGATGGTTAGGCACGGAGAGATTATATCGGACGCCCGCTTTGGTCAAGATGATATGGGAACCCTTTTCTCGTATGGTCCATCGCGCCCGTGCGAAAGCTTGTGCGGCGCGCTGCCCTGAAACGTGCGGCAGCTTCTTAGACATGCGCGGCAGGCGCTGGCACTTCCACCTCGACTTCGGTGATTATCACGCGCGCCCGAGGGTTCAACTCGTCACCCAGCTCTGCAAGGTAGGCCGTAATAGCGTCACGGATGTTAGCGAGCGCTTCTTCGTAGCTATCCCCTTCAGAGATGCAGCCGGGCAGGGCCGGAACTTCGACAGTATACCCACCTTCCTCTGCCTCGCGCAGAGTGACCAGATATTTAACACGTTCGCGTCTCTTACTCGCCATAACTCAATTATAGCGCGTAGCTCCCAACGAGCCAAACCAACTACTATCTATACAGAGGAGGAGATATAAATGGCACCCAAAGCCCAACAAGCCGAACGCCAAAAGATCACCATCCCAAAGCTCTACGAGATGAAGGCCAACAAAGAGCCTGTCAGCTGGCTCACGTGCTATGACTATCCCACAGCGCTCTTGATGGACCGCGCCGGAATCGAAATGATCCTAGTCGGAGACTCCTTGGGCATGACCATGCTCGGCTATCAGACAACGCTCCCCGTCACGATGGACGTGATGATCACGTTTACGGCAGCCGTCTGTCGTGCCGTCAAGTACGCGTTCGTCATCGGGGATATGCCGTATATGAGCTATCAAATCTCGAAAGAAGAAGCGATCAGAAACGCCGGACGCTTTATGGCCGAATGCGGCACCGACGCTGTGAAATTAGAGGGTGGGGCGCGCATGGCCCCGGTGATCAGGGCGATCACCGACGCGGGCATCCCCGTGATGGGGCACATCGGGCTGACCCCGCAATCTTACACGCAATTGGGCGGCTACAAGGCCCAAGGGCGCGACGCCGAAACAGCTAAGAGATTGATCGCTGACGCGGAAGCGCTAGAAGAAGCCGGAGCGTTCGCGATTCTGTTAGAGTGCATCCCCGCTCCGGTAGCAAAGATCATTCACGAGCGCGTCAAGATCCCCGTCTACGGGTTAGGGAGCGGCAAAGACGTGGACGGGCAGCTCATGATCGTTCACGATATGATCGGGATGTTCGAGCGCTTCACGCCCAAGTTCGTGAAGCGCTATGCAAACGTGAGCCCGATCTTGTTAGAGGCATTCTCGCGCTATCGGGAGGAAGTGAAGGCTGAAAAATTCCCGCAGCCGGAGCACTTTTACAACATGGCCGAAGGAGAGCTGGAGAAGCTCATCAAAGCTTTGAAGAAGAAATAAGAAAAAGAAAAAAGAAAGAAAAAAGAGCAGGGGCGCACGGCCCTGTGCCCCTGCTTTTCTCTTAGCACACTGCTACTTGACAGCCCCTTCGAGCTTCTGCGCCTCAACGACAGCCATCGCAGCGAGATTCACGATGTCCTTCACTTCGTGATAGCGCTGCAACACATAAGCTGGCTTGCGCGTCCCGATCAGAATGGGGCCGATGACCTCAGCGTTGGCCAGACACTGCACTAATTTGTAGCTGATGTTCCCCGACTCCAAGTTGGGGAAGATCAAGACGTTCGCCGGCTCTTTCAAGCGATTGAACGGATACCCCCCGTTGAGGATCTCGGGGATGAGCGCGGTGTCGGCCTGCATCTCACCGTCAATGATAAGCTCAGGCGCGCGCTGACGCACGATCTCCACGGCTTGGCGGACGCGCTCCGTGCGGGCATGGCGCACGCTGCCAAAATCAGAGTAGGAGAGCATCGCGATGCGCGGCTCGATGTTGAAGTCCTTGGCCAAGCGCGCTGTCAGGATCGCGATCTCCGCAAGCTTCTCAGCGTCCGTCTCGACATTCACCGTCGCGTCAGCAAAAAGCAAAACTCTATTCTTTACCGTGACAAGGTATGCCCCAGCGATGGTCTTGCAATCAGGGCGCGTCTTAATGATCTGTAGGATCGGGCGCAGCCCCTCAGGATAATGGAAGCCCAAGCCCGCGATCATCCCGTCAGCGTCGCCCATCTCGACCATAATCGCTGCAAAGTAATTGGGCCTGGTGATCAGCTCATGGGCTTCATTCAGCGCCACGCCTTTGCGGCAGCGCAGTTCATAGAGTCTCTGCGCATAGCGTTCCCGGCGCGCATCGGTGCGCGGGTCTATCACGTCGATGCCGTTGAGATTGATCTGTAATTGCTGGGCGCGCTCGCGGATCTTTTGCGCATCTCCCAAGAGAATGGGCTTGGCGATGCGCTCGAAGACCAACTGATACGCGGCGCGGATCATCTTCTCGTGCTCACCTTCTGCGAGAACGATGCGCTTGGGGTTCGCCCGCGCCTTGTTGATGATAATCCGCATCATCTCGCGAGATTTCCCTAAGCGCGCTTCCAGTTGCTCCCGATATTTGTTGAGATCGAGCTTCACTCGCGCTACGCCGGTCTCCATAGCCGCTTGAGCGACCGCTGGGGCCTCCCACAAGAGCACCCGTGGGTCTAACGGCTTGGGAATGAGATAATCCGGCCCAAAGTGCAACGACTCTAGTCCATACGCTTTGACGACCGAGTCGGGGACGTCCTCTTTTGCCAGCGCCGCGAGGGCCTTGGCGGCAGCAACTTTCATCGCTTCGTTGATCTGAGTAGCGCGCACGTCGAGCGCCCCACGGAAGATGAACGGAAACCCTAAGACGTTATTGACTTGGTTGGGGAAGTCGCTGCGCCCGGTGGCGACGAGGGCATCGGGGCGAGCGGCTTTCGCGTCGGGATAGGGGATTTCGGGGTTGGGGTTGGCCATGGCAAAGATAATTGGGCTTTTGGCCATCTTCTTGACCATCTCTTTTGTAACTGTATTTGGCCCCGACAGCCCCACGAAGACATCGGCGTCTACGAGAGCCTCAGCGAGGGTGCGCGCTTTGGTCTTGGCGGCAAACTCTTGCTTATACGGGTTCATGCCTTCCTCGCGGCCTTGATAGATTACCCCGTGGGTGTCGCACATAATGATATTCTCTCTCTTGGCACCCAAGAGCACATAGAACTTGGCTGTGGCAATAGCTGCAGCCCCCGCCCCGCTGAAGACGATCTTCACCTCTGAGATCTTTTTATCGACTAATTCTAATGCGTTGAGCAACGCTGCCCCGGAGATAATCGCCGTGCCATGCTGATCATCATGAAAGACCGGGATATTCATCTGTTTTTTCAGAGTCTCTTCGATATAAAAACACTCTGGTGCTTTGATGTCTTCCAGATTGACGCCGCCAAAGGTTGGCTCCAGGAGCTTAACAATCTGAATAAATAATTCTGGGTCTTCTGTGTTCACTTCTAAATCAATCGCATCAATGTCGGCGAAGCGCTTGAAGAGCAGGGCTTTGCCCTCCATGACGGGCTTGCCTGCGAGAGCGCCGATATTGCCTAATCCCAAGACGGCCGTGCCATTGGTGATTACGGCGACCAGGTTCCCCTTGGTCGTGTACGTGTATGCGTCCTCTGGGTTCTTCTGGATCTCCAGACAAGGCTCGGCAACCCCGGGCGTATATGCTAACGAGAGATCGCGCTGGGTGAGACAGGGCTTGGTCGGGGTGATCTCCCACTTGCCTGGTGGTTGCTTGCTATGGTATTCTAAGGCATCTTCCCTCAATCCCATACGTGACTCCTTTCTGAATCTATAGAGTACTATAAGCGATATCGCACTCAGGCGCCAATGACCGGAGACGCCTGGCAGGGTGATCTTGATCAGGCTTTTGCTGAAGGTCAGGAAGGGGCCTGCTAAGAATCATAGACTCCTCCTCTAGGAAAGCTTTAGAATACTTAACAGGAGAAAATTCCTATATAGCTCTATAGAGTTGCTGGCATCGAAAGGAGGCCACTGATGAAAGAATGGCAATCGTGGCCACGGTTCCGATATGAAGCGGAGCTGGACTTGCGTTTTCCTGAGGAGGTCGCCTCCATGCCCGGTGGGCGTGCCCTCTTCGCGTGCATCCAGTGCGGCACCTGTAGCGGCACCTGCCCCTTGGCGATGTATATGGACTACTCACCCCGCAAGATCATCGCCATGACCCGAGCCGGCTTCAAGGACGAAGTCCTGCACAGCTTCACAATTTGGCTGTGCGCGTCGTGCTATGCCTGCGCGGTCGAGTGCCCGCGAAAGATCAAGATCACGGACTTCATGGCCGAGCTGAAGCAGCGCGCCATCCAAGAGGGGGTTGACCCCAAGCGCTTCCCCGTCTCTGTGCTCGCTCGTGAGTTCTTCAAGGCGGTGCGCAAGCGTGGGCGCAGCACCGAAAGTCGCTTAGTGCTGCGACTCTACGCTAAGACCAACCCCTTGAAGATCTTGGACCAAGCCTTGCTAGGGCTCAAACTCCTTCGAACAGGACGGTTCAGCCTACACGCGGAATCCGTCAAGAACCGCCAGCAGATTGACCAAATCTTGCGCGCAGTGGACGCCGCTAAAGCGACGGCGTTCGTCGATAAGCTCGCGCGCGATGTGCGCAGAGAGGTGGCCCACACATGAAATATCTCTACTATCCCGGGTGCTCGCTCAAGGGCACCAATCGCGCTTACGAAGAGTCGGTGCTCGCCTCCTTCCGAGCACTCGATATCGAGATCGAGGAACTCGAAGATTGGAACTGCTGCGGCGCCACAGCGTATATGGCCGTAGACGAGATGAAATCCTTTGCGCTGGCCGCGCGGAATCTCGCGCTCGCCGAGCGCCAAGCCCCAGATCACCCGACGCTCATGGCTCCGTGCAGCGGCTGCTATCTAGTGCTTTCCAAGACCCAGCATTACTTAGAAGAGTACTCCGAAGTGAGCCGCACGATTGACGGTGCTTTGCAAGCAGCACGCTTGAGCTATGCACGCCAGGTCCACGTGCGCCACCCCTTGGATATTCTCATTCACGAGATTGGGGTGCAGCAGATCTCCAGCAAAGTCCGCCAGCCCTTGAGAGGGCTGAAGGTCGCGTGCTATTACGGCTGCCAGATCGTGCGCCCCTATGCAGCCTTCGATGATCAAGTTAATCCCAAGACGATGGATCACTTAATGAGGACACTGGGAGCAGAGACGGTCGACTGGCCCTTGAAGACGCGCTGCTGCGGTGGCAGCCTCATGGGCACGCTTCCTGAAGTCGGCGTACCGCTCAGCTATATCTTACTGAAAGAAGCGCTCAAGCGCGGCGCGGACGTCGTCGCGACCGCGTGCCCACTCTGCCAATTTAATCTAGAGTGCTACCAAGACAAGATGAGCCGACAGTTCAAGGAGCGCCTGGAAATACCAGTTGTGTATTTCACTCAACTGTTAGGGCTAGCCCTCGGGGTGCCGGAGCGCCAGCTTGGAATGCATCGGCTCTTAGTCCCCTTCACTCTTCCCGCTGCGAGAGGAGGTGCGCGTGTCCATGCCTGAACCGACTACCAATGGCGCGCCCAAGATCGGCGTCTATGTCTGTCACTGCGGCGTCAATATCGCCGCGAAAGTGAATGTCTCTGAGGTTGTGGAGTTCGCCAAGACGCTGCCGTTCGTCACCGTCGCTCGTGAGTATAAGTTCATGTGTTCTGATCCGGGGCAAGAGCTGATTCAGCAAGACTTGCGTGAGGGGAAGATCAATCGCGTCGTCGTGGCGTCGTGCTCGCCGCTGATGCACGAAGCAACGTTTCGGAGAGCGACAGCTGAAGGCGGACAGAACCCGTTCTTCTTCCATATGGCTAATATTCGCGAGCACGTGAGCTGGGTGACCGCCGATGGACATAAAGCGACTGAAAAAGCCAAAGCGCTCATCGCTGCGGCGGTGCGCCGTGTCGCGTTCCATGAACCTTTGGAGAAGAAGCGCGTGCCTGTCCATCCGCACGTCTTGATTGTCGGGGGCGGGATCGCGGGCATCGAAGCCGCTCTCAAGATCGCCGATGCCGGCAAGAAAGTCTATCTCGTCGAGCGCGAGCCGACCATTGGCGGGCACATGGCACAGTTTGACAAGTGCTTCCCGACCCTCGACTGCGCTGCGTGTATCTTAACCCCCAAGATGACCCAAGTGCGCAGTCATCCCAACATCGAGCTGTTGACGTACTCCGAGGTCGAGTCCGTCGAACCGTATGATCTGAGAAACTTTAAAGTGCGAATTCGGCGCAAGGCGTGCTATGTCAACGAAGACACGTGCACAGGATGTGGGCTCTGTGCGGAGGTCTGTCCGGTGAGCGTGCCCTCGGAGTTCGACGAAGGATTGGCGATGCGCAAAGCGATCTACAGACCATTCCCCCAAGCGGTGCCCAACGTCTTCACTATTTCGCGACGGGGCACGCCCCCCTGCCAAGCCGCGTGCTCGATCCACCAGAACGCCCAGGGCTATATCACGCTCATTGCCCACGGCAAGTTCAAAGAAGCCCTCGACGTTATTTTGAGAGACAACCCCTTGCCCTCGATCTGCGGGCGCATCTGCACCCATCCGTGCACGGTCAACTGCACGCGAGGCACTGTAGATGACCCGCTCAATATTCCAGGGCTGAAACGCTTTGTCACGGATCTCTTCCCAGACTATAAGCTCCCGCAACCCAAAGTGAATCGCTCAGAGAAGATCGCGATTGTTGGCTCTGGCCCTGCTGGACTGATGTGCGCGTACGAACTGAGACAACGGGGCTACTGGCCCGTGATCTACGAAGCGCAGCCCGTCCCCGGTGGGATGCTCTCTGTCGGAATCCCCGCATTTCGGCTCCCGCGCGATGTCATCAGTAAAGAGATCAATAGACTGAAAGAGATCGGGATCGAGATCAAGACCAATACTCCTGTGGGCAAGGCAGTCACCCTCGAAGAGCTCCGCAAGCAATACGCTGCGGTCTTCATTGGGATCGGAGCGCATGTCGAGCGCAGGCTCAACGTTCCGGGAGAAGACCTGCCTAATGTGTGGGGTGGGATCGAATTCTTACGTAAAGTCAATCTCGAAGGGCCATTCAAGCTAGGAGAGAGAGTCTTGGTGATCGGCGGGGGCAACTCGGCTGTCGACGCGGCGCGCACGGCACTCCGCTGCGGCGCGAAAGAAGTCACGATAGTCTATCGGCGCACGCGCGCCGAGATGCCCGCCGATCCCAAAGAGATCGAGGCTGCCGAAGAAGAAGGCATCAAGATGCTCTTCTTGGCAGCTCCTAAGACGATCTTAGGGAACAAAGATACAGGCGTGACAGCTCTCGAGTGCTTGAAGATGAAGCTCGGCGCACCCGACGCTTCGGGGCGCCCCGCTCCAGAGCCGATCCCCGGCTCAGAGTTTGTGCTCTCTTGCGATGCGATCATCGCAACGATTGGGCAAGTGCCCGATCTGAAATCTCTGGGTGACAAGCTTGGCCTCGAGACGACGAAGTGGGGCACCTTCAAAGTCGACGAGGTGACGCTCGAAACGAACATCCCTGGGGTCTTCGCCGGCGGCGACTGCGTCACGGGGCCTGATGTCGTCGTCAACGCCATGTACGCTGGCAAGAAAGCGGCTATCTCTATTGATCGCTATATCAATAAATTAGATATG
Organism: Candidatus Bipolaricaulota bacterium; assembly: GCA_938091745.1. Lineage (GTDB taxonomy): Bacteria > Bipolaricaulota > Bipolaricaulia > RBG-16-55-9 > DRXL01 > JANXCC01. The sequence goes on along the minus strand of CALLJK010000011.1, from coordinate 66,951 downwards.
CGCGCGGGGCGTGAGCGCGAAGGCCCCTATCGCACCGAGTACGCTATTGACACCAGCGGCGTTGCAATGCAAAAGCAGATCCCGATGCCCGCCATTGCGCTTGAGCGCCGCCGGACTTTTGACGAGGTGCACACGGGCTACACGCAAGAGCAAGCTATTGCTGAAGCGAAGCGCTGTCTTGATTGTGCGATCTGTTGTGACTGTCGGCTCTGCTCGACCGTCTGCGAAGCCAAAGCCATCAATTATGAGATGAAGGACCACATTCAAGAGATCGTCGTGGGCTCGATTATATTAGCAACGGGGTTCAAGCCCTTCGACGCGCGGCGCATCCCGCGCTACGGCTATGGCAAATATCCCAATGTCTACACGGCTCTCGAGATCGAACGCATGACGAACTCTGCTGGCCCTACAGGGGGCGAGATCCGCCTGCGCGATGGCAGAAAACCGAAAGCCGTGGGGATCATTCACTGCGTCGGATCGCGCGACAGAAACTATAACTCCTACTGCTCACGTGTCTGCTGTCTCTACTCGCTCAAGCTCGCACACTTGATCAAAGAGCGCACCGGTGCCGAAGTCTATAACTTCTACATCGACATGCGCGTGCCAGGCAAAGCCTACGAAGAGTTCTATGACCGAATGCTCGAAGAGGGGATTCACTTCATCCGTGGGCGAGTCGCCGAGGTGACAGATCACGCCATGACCCCCGACGAGGAGGGTAAGCTCGTTATCAGAGCCGAAGACACGCTCATCGGCGTCATTCGCCGCATCCCCGTCGACATGGTTGTGCTTGCCGTAGGATTGGAGCCCCAAGCTGACGCTGACGAAGTCCGCCGGAAGTTCTATATCTCGTGTGGGACGGGCGGCTTCTTCTTGGAGCGTCACCCCAAGCTTGCACCCGTGCAAACATTTGCCGATGGCATCTTCATTGCTGGGGCGTGCCAAGGCCCCAAAGATATCCAAGACACGGTCGCGCAAGCGGGCGCAGCCGCCGCCGAAGTTCTTTCGTTGATTGACCGCGGCTTTGTCGAGCTCGAACCCAACACTGCGTTCATCCGAGAAGAGCTCTGCTCTGGGTGCAAGACGTGCATCCCCTTGTGCCCGTTCAGCGCGATCAGCTTCAACAGTGACAAGGGCATCGCAGTGATCAACGAAGCCCTGTGCAAGGGCTGCGGCACCTGTGTTGCAGCGTGCCCGTCAGGTGCAGCCCAGCAACACTTATTCACCGACGAACAAATTTATCAGGAGATCGAAGGGGTGTTAAGCTATGTCTGAGCAATGGGAGCCTCGCATTGTCGCGTTCTTCTGCACGTGGTGCACCTACACGGCCGCGGACTTAGCCGGCATCTCGCGGATGACCTACGCGCCCAACGGGCGCATCATCCGGGTGATGTGCTCTGGGAGAATGGACCCGCAGTTTGTGCTCAAAGCCCTCGCTGATGGCGCTGACGGCGTCTTGATTGGCGGGTGCCATCCAGGGGATTGTCACTACCAAGCGGGCAACTATAAAGCCCTGCGCCGATACACGCTTCTCAAGCGCGTGCTCACCGAGATGGGGATTGAACCGGAGCGTGTGCGGCTCGAATGGATCTCGGCGTCTGAAGGGGATCGCGTGCAAAAAGTGATGAACGAGATGGCTGAGCAGATCCGCAAGCTTGGGCCGTTGCAGCTAGAAAGACCCCTCCCCCAGCCCCTCCCCGAAACGGAGAGGGGAGCTGTTCCCCTTCCCGTGGCGGGAAGGGGACTCAGGGGTTAGGTCAAGGAGGTGCGCGATGAGCAAGCCCAAGGTCGGGTTCTATTGGTGTGCGTCGTGCGGGGGCTGTGAGGAGGCCGTCGTCGACCTAGCTGAAGATATCTTGAAGGTCGTCGAGGCCGTCGACATCGCCTTCTGGCCGGTGGCCTTAGATTTCAAACGCGCTGATGTCGAAGCTATGAAAGACGGCGAGCTGGCCGCGTGCTTTGTCAACGGGGCGATCCGTACGTCAGAGCAAGAAGAGATGGCTGAACTGTTGCGCAAAAAGTCTCAGCTCTTGATCGCGTTCGGGAGCTGCTCGCATCTGGGGGGCGTACCCGGATTGGCGAATCTCTGGGATCGCCAAGCGATCTTTGAGTATGTCTACAAAGAAGCGCCCAGCGTCACGAACCCCGACGGGGTTGTCCCGCAGGAGCAGCTCAAACTTGGCTCCAACGGCTATGCGCTGACGCTGCCGTCGTTCCGCGATTCCGTGAAGACGCTCGATCAGACAGTCGAAGTCGATTATTACCTGCCGGGCTGCCCGCCACCAGTGAAACTGATCGCCAACGCTGTGATGGCTATCTTAGAGGGAAAGCTTCCTCCCAAGGGCACAGTGCTTGCGCCCGATAAAGCCCTCTGCGAGGAGTGCCCGCGCAAGCCGACCAAGCCCGACAAATTAGCTCTCAAAGAGCTGAAGCGCCCTCATCAGATTCAGATAGATTCTGAGAAGTGCTTGCTTGCGCAAGGGCTGCTGTGCTTAGGGCCAGCGACGCGCTCCGGCTGTGGCGCCCCGTGCGTGAGCGCGAATATGCCCTGCACAGGGTGTCTTGGCCCGACAAGCCGTGTGAAAGACTACGGAGCAAAAGCGCTCTCGGCTATCGCGTCGCTCATAGACGCTGAAGACGAGAAGGAGATCGCGGCGATCATGGAGCAAATTGTTGATCCAGTGGGGACGTTCTATCGCTACAGTCTCCCAGCATCGCTCTTGCATCGGCGCGTGAGAAACCTAACCCCCGGCCCCTTCCCTAAAGGGAAGGGGAGAGACTAGGGGAGAGGTCAGGAGGTGCTCAGGCATGACCCGCGAAGTCGTCATCGATCCCATCACGAGATTAGAGGGCCACGGCAAGATTGACATCTTTCTAGATGAGCAGGGTAACGTTGAGAAAGCATTCTTCCAAGTCCCGGAACTGCGCGGCTTTGAGAAGTTCGCCGTCGGCCGCCCAGCAGAAGACATGCCCCAAATCACTTCAAGAATCTGCGGGGTCTGCCCTACGGCCCATCACATGGCGTCTACCAAAGCTCTCGACGATCTCTATAAAGTCGAGCCACCCTCAGCAGCGAAGAAGATCAGAGAGCTCGTCTACAGTACGTTCTTCGTCGAAGACCATGCGCTGCACTTCTTCTTTCTAGGCGGGCCGGATTTTGTCGTCGGCCCGACGGCTCCCAAAGCCCAGCGCAATATCTTAGGGGTGCTCAGCAAAGTCGGGCTGGAGATCGGCCGGGAAGTGATCGCGGTGCGCAAGCAGCTTAGAGATTTGATCTCGCTTGCGGGCGGGAAAGTGATTCACCCTGTGTTTGGGCTGCCCGGCGGCATCTCCAAAGCGCTCACAAAAGAAGACCAAGAGAAGTTCATCGCCGGCGCGGAGCGCGCCGTGAAGTTCGGACTGTTCAGCTTGCAGATCTTCCAAGACGTCGTGCTAAAGAATAAACAGTACGTCGAGACGATCACGTCCGAGACCTACACCCACAAGACATACTATATGGGCCTGGTGGACGATCAGAACCGAGTCAATTTCTATGACGGGCAGCTGCGCGTCGTCGACCCCAATGGCAAAGAATTTCTAAAATTCAAAGCGCAAGACTATCTCAAGCACGTCGCCGAGCACGTCGAGCCATGGAGCTATATTAAATTCTGTTACTTGAAAGATGTAGGCTGGAAGGGCTTCGTCGACGGGCCAGAGAGCGGTGTCTACGCAGTTGCACCGTTGGCGAGACTCAACGCTGCTGAGGGCATGGCCACACCCAAAGCCCAAGAGGCGTATAAAGAATTCTATAAGACCCTGGGCGGAAAGCCCGTCCATCACACGCTCGCCAATCACTGGGCACGGTTGATCGAATTGCTCTACGCTGCTGAACGAATGCAAGAGCTTGCGAACGATCCAGAGATCACCAGCCCCAATATACGTACAATTCCTACGGCGACCCCGAAAGAGGGCATCGGCGTTGTCGAAGCCCCCAGAGGGACGCTCTTCCATCATTATCAGACCGACGAGAAAGGCGTGATCACCAAAGCGAATCTCATCGTCGCTACTCAAAACAACGCGGCGCGGATCGCGATGTCTGTAGATAAAGCTGCCCGCGGCGTCATCAAAGGCGGTAAGATCGACGATGGGATTCTCAATCTCGTGGAGATGGCCTTCAGAGCCTACGATCCCTGCCATGGCTGCGCCACGCACGCCCTGCCAGGGCAGATGCCCTTGATCGTGCGAGTCTACGATAGCTGCAGAAATCTCGTGCGTGAGATCCGACGCGATTGAAGTTTCCAAGATTGCAAGCCTCCACGTGCACAGTTGCTACAGATGGAGGCTTGCTTTATAATGGCCTCATCAGAAAGCCTATGGAGGAACCATGAAAGGGAACAAGAAAGTTATCGAGCGCTTAAACGCGCTGCTCGCGGACGAGTTGACCGCAATCAATCAGTATATGGTGCACTCGGAGATGTGCGCCAACTGGGGCTACGAACGACTTCATGACGCTATTGAAAAACGGGCGATCACCGAGATGAAGCACGCCGAGAAACTGATCGAGCGCATTATCTTCCTTGAGGGGATTCCCATCGTGAGCAAGCTCAACGAGATCAAGATCGGTCCGGACGTGAAGGCGCAGTTGGAGAGCGACGTAGAGGCCGAATATATGGCCGTAGAGGCGTACAACGAGGGCATTCAGCTCGCTGTTGAAGTTGAGGACAATGGGACGCGAGCGCTCTTGGAGTCTATCTTAGCCGACGAAGAAGATCACGTCGACTGGCTCGAAGCGCAGCTCGACCAGATCAAACAGATTGGGATTGAGAATTATCTGACGGAGCAAATGAAATCCCACAAGTGAAAAAGCCCTGTGAAGACGCTTGTTCTTGGCCTGGGCAATGAACTACTGAGTGACGATGCCGTCGGGGTTCTCGCGGCGCGCGCGCTCAAAGAGCGTCTTAAAGACAAGGCCGACGTCGTCGAGAGCGCTCTGTCGGGCATGGCTCTGCTCGATCTCTTTATCGGGTACGAGCGAGCAATTATCATTGACGCTGTGAAAACGGGGAAAAACCCGCCGGGGACGATCTCCGAGTTAAGCCCCACTGATCTGAGCGTCGTGCTCGCCCCATCCCCACACTACGCAGGCTTGCCAGAGTTGATCGCCACCGCGCAGCGATTGCATCTAGATTTCCCCAAAGAGATCAAGATCTTCGCGATAGAAGTCGAGGACCCTAACACTATCGGGGGAAAGCTCAGCCCCGCGGTTGCGCACGCCTTCCGCAAAATCGTCCAGCGAGTCGAGGAACAAATCACCCACTGGCTTGCTCCAAGCTCTCGAACTTAGGACTGTGAATTGAGAACTCTCTAGGGTACGACAATCCGTGTATCCGTGCGCTCGATACCTGGGACACTGCTCATCTGCTGCACAATCGCTGTCAAGAGCTTAGGGGTTTGTGCCTCGACGACCGCAATGCCGTCTATGTCTCCAAAGAGCGCATGAGCCTCTTTCACCCCTTGGATCATCTTCAGTTCCTTGAGGATCTCTTGAATGGGCAAGGCCTGTTTAGGGTCTTTATGGAACTTCAGGAGCACGTACGCTTGGAGCACAGCTACCACCTCCAAGAAAATCTTACGGGAGTCGTCAGTGTTTTGTCAATCTGCTATACTCAGTGAGCTATGCATGAGTGGGCACTGGCCGAAGCCGTCATAGCGACGGCGAAGAGAGCAGCGCACGAGCAGAACCTCCGTCGCGTCACTGAAATCACGGTAAAGCTCGGCGAACTGCAGCAGATCGAGCGCGAGATCTTCGCGTTTGCTCTCGAGCACATTCTCGGTCAAGAAGACCCTCTCGTGCGAGGAGCGAAGGTCGTCTTTGAGACTGAGCGCGCGCAGTTTCGCTGTCGCGTGTGTCACTTCGAATGGGCTTTCGAGACGGAAAATCTGAGTTCAGAGATCACTGAGGCGATTCACTTCATCCCGGAGATCGCACATACGTATATGCGCTGTCCGCGCTGTCATAGTCCGGATTTTGAGGTCATCGCGGGGCGCGGGGTCTGGTTAGCTGCCTTGAAGGGGGAGGAGTGAGATGGACCCGCGCATTGCGATTATCTCAGAGAGACTGAAGCCTATAAAAAAAATTATAGCTGTTGCGGCGGGCAAGGGCGGGGTGGGCAAGAGCACGGTCGCCACGGGGCTGGCACTTGTGCTCGCAGAGATGGGCTATAGAGTTGGGCTTTTAGATTTAGACTTTTACGGCCCATCGACACACGTCATTCTGGGACTCTCTGAAGGGATTCAGCCGACAGAAGAGCGTGGGATTGTTCCGCCGACGGTGCACGGGATCGAGTTTATGTCTATTGTCTACTACACGGGGAAGAACCCGGCGCCGTTGCGCGGGTCCGATCTGACGAACGCTTTGATAGAGCTTCTGGCGATCACGCGTTGGGGAGAGTTAGATTTTCTCATAGTAGACATGCCGCCGGGGCTGGGCGACACGACGCTCGACGCGATTCGGCTTTTAAAGAACCCAAGCTTTCTCGTGGTGACAACACCGTCGCGCATTGCCTATGAGACAGTGAGCAAACTTATTGCGCTCTTGAGCGAGCTGAACATCCCCATACTTGGGATCATCGAGAACATGAGAAGACCAAGCGACAGAGCGCGCTCTGCTTTTGATATGCGCTTGGGTGAGGAACTCCCTTTCGACGAGGGCTTGGAAGACGCCCTGGGCGATCCGGAAAGATTTTTGCAGACGGAGTTTGCGCGGCGGTTGCGCGAGGTTGCCCTAACGATTATCCCGCGATCCAGGTCTTGACATAGGAATTACTTAATGATATCTTATTATTTAGCTGAAGAAAGGAGTATCGAAGATGCGTCAGACGCCGATACAGCTAGCTCTTTCAGGATTGGCTCTTTTTATAGCAATAGTAGCGCTAGGGCTTAACATTTTTGAAGCCATCCAGCAAGACGTGTGGGGCAAGGCCCACCGTTGGACGATCGTCTTGATTTTGATTAGCGTGGCAGCATTTTTGGTTATTGTCCCCAACATTTGGCTGCAATATGTTAAGCAACAACCTCCTTGGCCGATGAGCTTTATCAGCTTAGCAGTGGTTACCATTGCGATCCTGAGCGCAGCTTGGAGATTTTTAGCACAAGCAACTTGCCCTTGAAGACTTGCGTATCTATCAATCTATAAGTATCTCCACAGCCTTCGTTGCGACTTTTATAGCATTCTCTTCGCTCATCTGCAGCTGATCGAGGGCGACAGACTCGCTCCGTGTGCGCTGCGCCGCTACCCCCGCGACACAGCCCGCTCGCAGCCCCAACGCGCTGCACATCACAAAGAGCGTCGCTGCCTCCATCTCGTAGTTCAAGACGTTGAGTCGCCGCCATTCTTCGAGCGACCCTCGCAAATGTCTGGGCACGTACCCACTGAACGTGTCGTAGCGCTCTTGCCCAGGATAGAACGTGTCCGATGAGCACGTGATCCCAACATGATAGGGGATTTTCAGATTCTGCGCTGCGTGGATGAGCGCACGGACGATCTCGTAATCAGCGACTGCCGGATACTCAATGGGCGCATAGTGCGTCGAAGCGCCGTCGAGGCGCACGGCTCCCGTCGTGATGACCACGTCGCCGATATTGATATGGGGCTGGATCGCGCCCGTCGTCCCAACGCGAATGAAAATTCTCACGCCAAGCTGCGCCAACTCTTCGACAGCAATCGAAGTCGACGGCCCGCCGATCCCCGTTGAGGTCGTGAGCACCGGCGTTTTTTCGATATAGCTGAGCCAAGTCGTGTATTCCCGTTTAGAAGCGAGAAATCTCGCACGCTCCAACGGTGCTGTCTTCGCGATCTTCTCCACGCGGGCGGGATCGCCGGGCAGCAGCGCGATCTTCGCTCCCTCAATCTGCTCGTCTGTCAAGTGTAAGTGATAGACACTTTTCATGGTATCCCCTCACTCCTTTTCCCCTCTCCCTCTGAGGGGAGAGGGGCTAGGGGTGAGGGTGTGAGTTCGCACAACAATTGCCGATGCAAGCTCTCTATCCAGCGCGATCTGCGTGTGCCCCAATTCTATCAGATAGCATGGGAATCTGCGCAAGAGGCGCACGCGCACCCCAGGCAGCAGCCCCAACGCTGTCAGTTTGTGCAGCGTTCTCTTATCGCGCGGACGCACGGCGATAATCTCTGTCTCTATCCCCGGCCGCAAGGCTGCTAGCGTCCCGTCATAAGCGTTATGACGATGACGCCAACGGCTCAACCATCGGGGTTCCCTCGGAGCCTGATAGCCACAATTGGGGCAGCAAACAAGATCGCACTTTGCCCCTAGAGGACAGCTCGCGCACGGACGCTTCGCCTCAGATTCGGAGAACTCAAAGCCACAGAGCGCGCACTTCATAGCCGCACCCCAAGCGTCGTCAAGACGAGATTCACAACCCAGCCGACAAAGAACGCATATGGGAAGATAAACGCAGCCATGGCGATGGCTGCCTTCCAGCCTCGCTCTTTTGCTGTTATCATAAACTGCGCAACACACGGCACAAAGAGCGTCAGTGTCACCGCTGCGACAACTAGAGAGACGCCGCTCAGCGCGCCGGCGTTGTGCAGATCATACAGCCCAGCAGCGCCATAGTCGCGCCGGAAGAACCCGAACAGAAACGCCACAGCAGCCTCTCTCGGCAATCCAATCGTTTGGACGATCACAGCAAGCGCGTTTACGAGTATCCCGAAAATACCGGTGATCTGCCCAAGCCAGATCGCGACGCTCGCGACTAGAAAGAACGGCAATATCTCTTTGAGATACCAATGGACGCGCGTGTAGGTCTTCACCAGCAAGTTACTGAGCAAAGGCCAGCGCAACGGGGGAATCTCAATGTAGAAGAGCGAGCGCTCCCCTGGCAAGAGCTTCGCTGTCAAATACCCGATCACTAAGAAATTCAGCGCAATAACTCCAGCCCAAATCCCCACAGCTAGCGAATGCCCCGCAAGTAACCCTAAAATCACGCCAAGCTGCGCCGAGCACGGGATAGCTAACGCTAAGAGAAACGTCGCGATCAGCTTTTCGCGGCGCGTCTCCAGTGTTCTCGTTACTAACGTCGCCATCGTGTCGCAGCCAAAGCCCAACACGATGGGGATCACAGCGCGCCCGCTCAGCCCAATTACTTTGAAGAGTCTGTCAATGAGCATCGCAAGTCTAGGCAGATACCCAGAGTCCTCGATGAGCGCAAACGCGAAAAAGAACGTCGTCACGATGGGCAAAATAATCGCAATTGCATAACGCAGTCCCAGCGTGATGACCCCGTACTCGCCGATGAGCAGATCTTGCAAAAAAGCCCAGGGCAGCAGCCTCTGAACGAGCTGCGTCACCCATGGATTGATATACTCTCCAAAGAGGGTGTTCTCGAGAAAGCCAACGGCGATCTGCGCCCCGAAGACGCCTACAAATTCATAGAGTCCCCACAGCACGAGCACAAGCAGCAGCCCACCCATGACGGGATGAACCGTAAGCTGGCTCACGCGCTCGCTGAGCGATAGTGTACGCGCTTGGGTTCGACGCAGCACTGCAGAAGCGATGGCACGGGTGCGCCGATGCGCTTCGACAATCTCGTCGAGTGAAAAGTCACGCGTACGCCGGGGGTTTTCAGCGTTTTGCAGGGCTTGCGCGATAGCTTCCCTCAGCTCGGCAATGCCCCGGTTCTCCAGAGCGCTCGTCAGCACCACAGGGATTTTCAGCTTCTCTTCGAGAGCGCGACGGTCTATCTCTAGCCCTGCTTTTTGGGCTTCGTCGATCATGTTGAGGACGAGCACGACCGGCGGGCCAAGCTCCATCAACTGAAGCGTCAGCGCGAGCGAGCGTTCCAAATCTTTAGCGTCAGCGACATGAACGATCACGGCGACGTTGTCGCGCACCAGAATATCTTTTGTGATTTGTTCTTCTTCAGTAATTGGCAACAGCGAGCGCAGCCCTGGGGTGTCGAGCAAAGCGAGAGTGGAGCCAGGGAAGAGGTCTAGCCTCCCCTGCGTGATCTCGACCGTCGTGCCAGGGTAGTTCGAGACCGTGACATAGGTTCCCGTCAAGCGATGGAAGAGCAAGCTTTTTCCCACATTGGGTGCACCGACGAGTACGATCGTGCTCGTCGCTGTCTCTTGGGTCGTCGTCTGTCCTGGGCCGTGACAGTTCGCCATAAGCTCATCGATCAGCCCACTTCAGCATCCAGTGCTAAGAGATCTTTCAGGGAGATGGACTCCAACGTTTCCTGAATCTTTTGATCTATCTGCGCCCAGATGCGCCGCACTGTGCACTCGTCAGCCAAGTCACATTCATGATCGGGGACCAGACACGAGACCGGCACCAGATCACCTTCGAGCGCCTCAAGCAGTTCGCGAATCGAGATCTTGTCGGGAGCGCGAGCGAGCGCGTAGCCGCCCTGCTTGCCCACGCTGGCTTTCACCAAGCCCGCGCGGCAGAGCTGCTGCAGTAGCTTCTTGACAAACGCGACGGGCAAGTTATGCTCTTGGGCGATCTGTTTGGCTGAGATAAATCCCGAACTCTGAGCGAGCGCGAAGACTGCTTGCAGGCCGTAGTCACTCCGTCGTGTGAGAAACATAGCTATCGAGGACTTTTTTAGTCCTTATTTAGGGTACTCTTTTTCAAAGCGCGATGCAATGATCTGCGTCAGGCTGGAGGTTAGCTCTGATCAAGTTGACACTTCGATCCCAAGAAAGATATAATCCAAACACTATGAAGCAAGCTGCTATAGCCTGTGATCGCTGCGGTAACGACATTGAATACCTTGATGATTTAATGGTAAGTGCTTTATGGGGTCTCATTCCTAAAAAGTATCATCGAATATGCTATGCGGAGCGCGAAAAAGAAGTGATCTACCAAATGTTCTACCTAACTTACCCCGTGAATTTCGGCATGGGCAATCTTGCAGCTGTTCTAAGCCCACTAATAACGATTGTTTTAGTATGGGGGGTATGGAACGCAGCTCATTCTCTTATATTGGCGGTATTTTTCGGCATAGTGGGGATTTGGCCTTTGGTGCTCCGCCTCTTCGTCTACTGGAAGTGGGAGCGCCCCCTCAGCTCTTTGCCAATCCGTTGAGTAACTTCTTGCGCTGCCCGCGCAACCTCCAGTGAAAGCCCCTCGCCCACAGTAAAATCCCGGCCCTCGATACCGTAGACGATCAGCTCTTTGGGAAGTTGTCCCAGCGTCCGTGCCAGCTCAATCGCTTCAGCCAGACCCAAATTATGGGTTGAATAGCGAAAAAATTCCGTTGGGATTGGCTGCTGATGCGCCTCAAAGCGAAAGATCGTCCCCGGACTAGCCCCTGATTGCACAGCGTCGATTACGATCACGCGCTCTGCACCCTGCCACGCTTCAATAAGAGCACTCCCCTCGCCGCTCAGTTCTCGAACTTCAATATTATCGAGATTCTTTTGGCGCAGCGCGCGGGCGACGATCAGCCCCACAGCGTCGTCGCGACGATAGAGATTGCCAATACCGATGATGAGCACCTTCATAGACGAAAGAGATGCGTTCGGCAGCGACAGTCACTTGTACCGAAGCCAGCTATAGTCGGTTGAGCAAAGCGCGCAAGCTGCTCTGCCAGAGCGCATTCCATTGTTTTATCACTCGTCTCAAAGAGCAGAGCGCCCTTGAGCTGCCCCAGCGCTAAGAGATAGTCAATGTGCCAGCGCTTCGTCTTATTGCGCCCCTCGGCAACAGCACGGTGGCGCTCGACTCGCTTAAAGCCCCCAGGGCCAAGTGCCGAGCCCACATACAGATAGATTCCGTCGAAGCTGTGCCAGCCCAAACGCCCAACTTCTGCCTGACCGTGGGCTTCGATTACGAGAATATAGACGCCGCGTCGCTTAGCGAATCGGCTCACCCTTGATCCAGAGATCCAAAAGCTGAATGATCGCAGCGTCAGTGATCACTTGTCCACCAGTCCCCGGCACAGGCTCTTGGCGAATCCAAAAGTTAATAGCTCTAATGATCTCAGGATCGTCAATTCTGCCGTTGCCGTTCTCGTCCAAAGCTCGCTCGAGGGACACCTGCCCTGCTTGCGCGACAGTGAAAGTATAGCTTTGAACTATCCCCCAAAAGTCCTGCAGCTCGACGGTATACGTTCCAGCTGCGAGCCTGCCGAGCGCGTAGGTGCGCTGGCCAGTTCGTGTCGGCCGATAGACTAAAAAGCACGCTATCCCTGGCCAGATCTCCCACGCCGTGACGACGAATCTGTTGCCCTCGAGTTTGACGTTCGAGAGCTGCGCCGCAGCGAAGCACTCGTTGCTGAACTCTTTCGAGAACGTCACGGCCACAGTCAGAGTGACTTCATCAGCCGTCGTCGGTGCAGCCGGAGAGATAGTTATCTGCGCAGCGACGACCTCCAACGGCACTCTGATGAAGTAGAGCGAAGGGCTTTGGGCAGCAGACCATTCCAGAGTCACAAAACAGCCAGACTCCCCATCGGTGACGTAGCGCCCGTAGACTTGGACTCTGTCGTTGGGCTTGATCTCAGGGTCGACGTAGCCCCATTCAATGGGCGGTGCTGCAGACGTCCACGTCACGACTCTCAGCTCTTGCGCGCACGGCTGCGGGCCAGAGATAACTCTCTCGACGCGCACGAGCCACCAGCTGCCGCCGATCAGCTGATGAAAAGACTCAGCAATCCCAACAAATTTGATCTCTCCGTCCGTTGCGGATATTGTCTGCGGGACAGCCGCAAGGACAAGTATCCCACACACTAACACTGCAAGCCGTTTGAACACAGAGATCACCTCTCAGTTAGAGTTCGATTCCCTGCATTTGCCGCAAGAGCGCGATCTGCCCCGTGTGATAGAGATCATGAGCCAGCGTGCCAAGGAGTGCTTCGCCCGTGGGCATCTTCTCGCCGGGGAAGGGCTTATCGAGATCGAGCTTCCCCTCCTGTAAGCGCCTCATAAGCTTATTATGTGTGCGCTTGAGGCGCGCGATTGCCTTGGCCCACGCTTCTTCGCCGGTTTCCGACACAGTCCAGCTCTCTTCGTCGGAGAACTTGGCCGTGCTACCCTCGAGCCGCTGCACTAAGAAGTCCTTCCAGTACGTAGCATGGTGTACGATCTCCCAGATCGAATGCGCGCCCTTCTTCCTAGGTTTCCACGCCGCCTGCTCCGCTGTCAGCCCCTCTAACGCGTCGAGCATCGAGTGCGCCCACAGCCCTTTCTTCTTCTGAAAAGCCAGCTCCATCGCCTTAAGGAGCCACTCCGTCTGCGGATTCTGCTTCTTAGGCATATCAGACCCCCTTGGGCCGCTTTTGGCCCACGTAGAGTATAGGCTCTGCTGCACCCAAAATGCAAGGGTCTCGGCTTAGTTTATAGCTAGCTCCAGACAGCTTTTGGAGAGATCGAAGAGCGTATTGCGCGTTCTTATCGTAAAAAGCCCCGATCTCGTTCATGAGTCGCTCTCTTTCAGCGATCCTCCGTCACAGCCTTTGCCACTCTGCCAGAGAGAGCTTGCGGCCTAAAATCTTTTCCAGTTGCCGCAAAAGTTCCTTCAGCTGAGGAACGGAGAACTCTTCATTGTTAGGGATGACCATCATACAGTCTTGATAGATCATATAAAAGTGGCGGCGACCTGGTCGTGGGGGTTCAAAGCCTAAGCGGCGTAGCTTACGGATGAAATCGCGTCTCTTGCAAGGAGCCCACCTAGCCACGAGCTGAGACGGGGACTTGTACGTTCAGGTCAATGCCATCAATGACAGGGATGGGTTGCCCATGACGGAGTTTTGCCATGAGCCAATCCTCCAACGAACTGCGTAGCTCCTCCTGGCACTCGTCCAACGTCGATCCGAAGGCTATGACTCCAACGCAGGGGCGGATCGTGCCACAGTAAGTGCCATCTTCGAGCTTCTTATATTTCGCCTTGCTCATCGCGCGCTCGATGTACTCTGTCAGCATTGCTGAGCACCACCCTTCACCGCTTAGTGCTAAGTAAGTATACTTCGATTCCTTAGCTCTTGCCAAGTCTGCTCCAGCCGCTCCCACTCATATTGCGCGTTCTTATCGTAAAAAGCCCCGATCTCGTTCATGGTTTGCCTCGCTTCTTTGTTGCTCTTGCTAAGAAGAGCGGAACCTCCAGCCAGCCCAACCTCCCGATCGTGTCAAGCTCTCGATAGCTCACCTCGAGATGATAAGAGCTCAGAAGCTTCTCTATCTCCTCGCAACTGAAGCCGGGATGGCGATCCTGACATAGCCTGCGCTGAGATAGTGTAGCAACGATCCTATAGAAGAAAAAATGCGCTCTGGGGATGAGCTGAAAATCAATGATAACCAAAGCCCCATGGGGTACGAGCACGCGGACCATCTCGCCAATGGCTCTGTTGAGATCTCGGATCTCGTGAAGAACGCTCTTGCAAAGCACAAGATCAACGGACTCATCGGGAAGAGGGATCTGCTCAGCTGAGCCTTCCAATACAGAGATCTTCGTAAGCGCTTCTTTGACGCTAGTCAGAGCTTGTCTTGCTGGTTCTAAATTTTTCTCCAAGCCGATAACAGAGCCTTTCTTGCCCACCAAAGCGCTGATGGCTAAGAGCTCTTCTATACTGCCGAAGCCTATGTCTAGTACAGCTTGGCCCTCAGTGATGCCCGCCTGCTGGAGCAAGTCTTGGCTTCCCTCCTCGGACATATCGATCACTCTGCCAACTGAAACGCAGCGTCGCCCGCCGCGCTGCATCTTGGGCCATGCGCCTGGGCTGCAAGGCCTTAAGCTCCTGCTCTGTCCACTTGGGCATAATACACTTTAACGCGCTTTCAGTGGAGCGTTCAAGCCCGATCTTCTGCTTGGTAATCGAAGACATCCCAGCGATACTCTTGCAGCGGGTTCTGCACGTGCCATTCTACCGAGCGGCGCAGACGTTCCTCCAGCGCATAACTCTCTCGATAGCCCAGCATCCGCCGAATCTTGCTCGTGTCGCCCACAATGTGCTGCTGATGGGTTTTATAAAACCCCAAATGCGGCGGGAGCCGCTCATCGGGCACGATCACGATCTCCAACTTTGCTTCTATTGCCGCCGCGACGGCCTTGGCCCACTGCTTCAGCGTCAACACCCGATCCTCGCCGACATTGAAGATCTCTCCGACGGCTTGCTCACTCTCTAAGGCCAGGGCGACGGCCTGGGCGACGTCCTCAACATAAGCCCGCTGGCAGAGCCAGCAGCTGCCCCCGCCCATGGGCATCCGCTTTCGTCCATCGAGAATCCCCTTAATAAAGGGCCATTCACGCGCTTGCGGATCGCGGGGGCCGTAGACCATCGGCAATCTCAAGATGGTCGCGGGAAACTCGCCTTCGCGGCAAGCTTGCATCACGGCTCGCTCCATCAAGATCTTCTCGTGGTCCTCAAAGCCCGGCAGCTTCCCACGGTAGAGATAGAGCAGCTCGCGTAGGGGAGCATCTTCTGAAAGCGGAATGGGATCGCTGCCCCTTCCGTCTTGAAGGGCTCCCCAAGCGCGATAGACGTCCACGCTACTGATATGCACCGAGGCTTTGATAGCTCCACGAAAGATCTCTATCACTTGTTGGGAGTCCTTATCGTTTATAGGGCTGGCGTCGACGACGGCATCGAGGTTCTCATCGAGCAGCAGCTCCTTGTAACGCAAAAGCTCTTTGCGGTCGCCGTGGAGATGCCTCACTGTGTGAGAGTGTTCTGCTTCACGCTCTCCTCGATGGAAGATGATCACCTCATGATCGCGGGAAAGCAACTCTTCCACGACAAAGTAGCTCACAAAACCTGTGCCGCCGATGACTAAAACTTTCATAACTTCTTCGCTAAGCGTCTCCATTCTTCTATGTAGCCAAGATTTTTGTAAAGACTTAGGGCTGCCTTATTCCCTGTAGCTACAGTTAACCCGATATAGCTCAACCCTTTGCTCTTCGCATATTCTTCAGCTCTCTGCATGAGTCTGGTGCCGATCCCTTTTCTGTGGTATTCCGGCTTTACAGCGATGTCAAGAATATAAGCCTGCTGCTCCCTGGTGAGGTCATCTTCGGCGTTAGTCATCATCAAGATGTAGCCTACGGGTTCAGGCTGCAAGCGAGTGCCCTCTTCAGCGAGTGCAATGAAGGCCGCTGGTTCAAAGTCTGGAGAGAAGTAGGCCAAACCTTGATCAGCCAATTTGGTGTAGTAATCTCGCATGTTAGCCTCAGCCCTGGTGCGATCCCGGATTGGGGAAACACTTTGACGGTGAATAATTGAAGCGAGAGCAAGCTCGCGGATCATCGGAAAATCCGTCTTTGTTGCTTCACGGATGATGACCTTTAAGGCTTGCATCTTCTGGAGCCCTCCTTGAAGCTTCCAATCCCGTAAGATGGCCGACTTTCTCTCCTGTGGCGTCCGCTTGTCTCTTAAGATCTCCCGCCAGCGGCGCCCGGCTTCAGTTCCAAACTCGCTCTGCCCACTTTCTTAATGCTAAAGCCGCACTCTCGTAAAAGCGCAGCGTTCCAGACGTACCAAACCTTGGCAGCCATAGCAGCTCACTTTTATGCCCTTTGTCTCTCGCGCCCCGCGATCTCTTTAAGTGCTAAAAGATGACCACACTGCAGGCAGTATCTCATCTTGCCTTGCTCCATTGCTCCTTTCATTTGAGCTTAAGCCCCATCTGGTGAAACGTGCTGACCTCGACAAAACCATACCGCATTAAAAGCTTTCGAAGCTCCATGCGAGAGCTGGGCACAGCCGCCAATATCCCACGCCCCATATAGCCCTGCAGAAGGCTCAGTCCCTTCATTAGCAAGGCCTCAGCAATGGCCTCATGCTGAGGATGGACCATAATCCTGAGCTGATGCAGCGAGTCATAGCGTACGGCCCACAAGGTCAGCACACCGACAACCCTTCCCCCATGCTCGACTGCCCACTGATGGTCTCTTACCCCTTGCAGAAGATTAAAGAAAGGGCTCAAGGCGCGCATCCATAGCGATATGCGAAACTCCCGCTCGCTCAGGGGATTAAACGCCTGCACTTCAGGAAGTATAACTTCCTTTGCCAGCTCATAGCGTGCCCGCCACTCACCCAGTCCCATCGGCCGAAGTATATAAGCCTTTAGCTTGCTTGAATTCCACATCAGGCACGCCGTCGAGCCGAAGCTGCGTAGTGCTGTCGAAGTGCACGAAGCCCAAACCGAGATAGAGCTGATAAGCTGGAACATTGTCAGCACGCACAAAGAGCAGGGCCAGCTCCCCGCCCCGCTTGCGAATGTGCTCAATCGCAGCTTCCATCAGCCGTCGCGCGATCCCTTTCCTGCGATACTCAGGATGCGTCGCGACAGCACCGATGTACCACTTGCGTCGCTCCAAGCCCTGGGGTTGCACCATCACTGAGCCCACGATCTGGCCTTGGTCTTCCCACACGTAGCCGCCTATCAGTTCACGGAAAAATCTGCTGAACCGCCCTAGCAGCAAGACCCAGGGCACGAGCCGCCGGATGGCTTTGAGTTCTTCTTGAAACTGCACGCCCACTCGCTGGAAGTCTTCAGCAAAGGCGGTCTCAATTAATTTGCTTAAACCCTCAAAGTCCCGACGCAGATCCAACGGCCGTAGGCACCCACTCACTTCTTTCTCCATACTCAAGCAATATGGCGCACTAAGCCTTCTAGCGCTCGGCGCGACGTAATCTCAGGGCTTTCAGCAGCGTACCCGATAGGTAACAGCGCGACCGGAACGAGCTCATTCCCTATGCTCAGGGCTCTGCGAACAGCGTCTTCGTCAAATGCCCCCACCCAGACGCTCCCCAAGCCCAACGCTGTGGCAGCGAGCTGCGCGTACGCGCACGCGATCGTCGCGTCTTGGACAGAGTAGAGAGTCGCGCCGCGCTCGTCATAAGAACTCGCCGAGCGCGCCGGATGCGCGCAAAAGACAAGTACCACTGGAGCCTGGGCGACGAACTTCTGGTCGAACGCCGCGCGCCTGAGCGCCTTCAGCGTCGCTGGGCGCGTCACGACGTAGATCTCATACGCTTGCAAATTTCCCGCCGACGGCGCACGATTGGCTGCTTCTAGAATCGCTCGAAGTTTCTCCGGTTCAACGGATCGCTCAGCAAAAGAGCGAACTGAGTGACGTTCCCGAAGGACTGTAAAAAAGTCCATAGCCCCCTCTCAGTTTCTCACACTAGGAGATAACTTTATAGACGACGTCGTACTCGTGCACGCGCCCTGTGACTTTGATCGCGACTTGGTCTCCAGGCTTGGCCTCTTGAATATCTTTGTGCTCGACCTGCATGGACTCGACTTTCTGAGTTAAATCTGTCGTATGCCCTTTGATATGAATCGTCTCGCCGACCTTGAGAGGCTCTGTCAGATCGAGCACAGCCACGCTGATCCGCCCGAAAAAATGCGTCACCTTGCCGATGGGCTTCTCCTCCATAGTGTCACCCCCTTTGCTGTTTAAGTTTAAGAAGCTCGCTCTGCCAGAAGAGCTAAGCGATTGGCCTCTAAACTCCACGGCTCACCACGCAGACCGCCATAATAGCCTAGCACCTTCAGCCCTGCCTGGGCAAATAATTCTAAAAGCTCTGCAAGCGTGAACACGCGCAAAGAGAGCGTATATTCTTTGCGCTCTGCGCCCTTGAGCACGATCCAGCGGGACTCAATGCGATTGCGCGCGAAGTTGAACTTGCGCTCATCCAGAACAAGGAAGCCTGGGCGCTCCACCCAATCGCGCGCTTGAAGGTGCTTGATGAGCCAGTCACGGTTTTGGAGCTCTAACAAGAAGCGCCCGCCAGGCTTCAAGCTCTTGTGCACTTCTTTGAGCACTTGCAGATGGTCTTCTTCTCTCTCGAAGTACCCGAAGCTTGTGAAGAGATTAATAACAGCGTCGAACTCGCGCTCAAAGGGAATTGAGCGCATGTCGCCGTGAATAAATTCGATCTGAAGTCCTTGTTCTTGGGCTTTAACGCGCGCTTGTTCAAGATAGACGTCACAGATATCCAAGCCCACGACGCGGAAGCCGCGCTTAGCTAGGGGAATAGCAAAGCGCCCCGGCCCGCAGGCCAAATCTAAAATCTTCGCGCCCGGCTGAAGCCCCAACAGCGAGACTAACGCATCGCAGCTCTGCTCTGCCCGCTGCCAGGCTTCTTCGTCGAACATGATCTGCCCCGTCGTCTCGTCGAAGAAGCTCTGCCACCACTCCATACGATCACCCTTTAGGGATGGAGCACGCGCAACCCCAACACGCGCTCAAACGGCTCAAAGTCACGGTCGTTATGAAGCAATACATGATCGTGAAGGAGACAAAACGTCGCGATCAGACAATCAATGGTGCGACGCACTGTATACCCTCGAGCGCGAAGAGCGCGATAATTCTGAGCGGCAGCAAGAGCAAGCTCGGTCCCCCCCATCGTACAGACTTCTAGCTTCAGCAGCTCGTGACGTGCCCTAGAAAACTGCCGATCATCTTGAATGCCTTGGAGCACTTCGCAGAGAATAAGATCAGTAATCCCCAGTCGTTGGCGTTCCAGCTCGCTATCGAGCCAAACTGTCTGAGGCGTTTGCGTACCACGAAAATAATCTATCCACACCGTCGTATCCACGATGACCATAAGGGCTCTTACATGCGCCCGGTGCGCAGCTCATTCAGATTACCTTCCCACTGCACCTTGCCACGCAGGCGACGAATCCCTTTCTGGGATTTCACCTGAATCAGGAGGCGCAGTGCCTCTTCCACTACGGCCCGCTTTGTAGGTAAGCCCGTCACGCGCATCGCTTCCCGCATCAGCTTGTCATCAATGACAATATTCGTGCGCATCATCATCCTCCTGCTGATGTGTATACTATACCCAATGTATGTGTATGAATCAATGCTCACACCTCATACACTAAAGCTTCATCCGTGCCGTGCGGGGACTCCGCAAGCACGCGCCCATCCTTATCTACGATCAGCGCGCCACCAAAGCTTGGGTCTTCTCCTGCGACTTCCAGCGCATTCACAATGGCCGTTGTGATGCCAACGGCCTTCACGCCATCGAGATAGACCTGGCGCTCCTCGCGTAGCCATCTCTCTGTGTCGGGTGAGCGCCCGTCAAAACCGCGCGCCATCGGGACGAGCAGAAGATCTACTGAGCGATCTAGCTGATTCGTCGCGTCTTCGTCGAAGAGATCCCCACAGATGAGCACCGACAGACGCCCTAACTCTGTCTCTATGCTCTGCACAGTTGTGCCGGTAGTGAAGGGCGGATACTCGCAGATCTTGCGATGGTGCAAGAGAATTTTCCCGTGACGATCCAGCAAGACAGCCGAATTAAAGAAATTTTTATCTGAGACTTCAAGCAGCCCAAAGCACAGAAATATTTTATACTCTCGCGCCAGCGCGCCCATGCGCTCTGTTGTCGGGCCAGGGATCGGCTCAGCGAATCTCTGGACGTCCGCGTCCTCGTAGAGATACCCCGTGAGGGCACATTCAGGGAGACAGACAAGATCAGGACGATACCGCGAGACTTCGCGTAAGCGTCTCTCAAGCTCCGCAAGATTCGCGGTCACATCTCTGGGCGTGGTCTTCAACGGGATGAGGCAGAGGCGCATAAGATTCATTAATCCGAATATTCCAGCGGAATCCCGCGATGCAATCCCAACGAGCGCGCATATTCGACAACTTCCCAGTACTCTTTCGAGGTGATTCGTCTCGATAACTCTGGGTACTTGAACGCTTTGTACGTCGGATGATACTGCGCCATGATGTTGACCCATGAGTCGCGCGACAGCTCTTCCGCGATAAACTTTAAGACTTCTCTTGAGCCTGCTAAGCCGTTTGGCAAGACCAAGTGTCGGATGAGCAGCCCGCGCACCGCTAGCCCGTTCTCTACGATGAGATCGCCCACTTGGCGGTGCATCTCTCGAAAAGCAGCCCTTGCGACCTCCCAGTAGTGCTCGATCCCCGAATATCTCTGGGCGATCTGCGAGTCGCTGTACTTAAGATCGGGCATATAGATATCTACAATGCCGTCGAGAAGCTTAAGCGCTGCGACAGAATCATACCCAGACGTGTTATAGACGATGGGGAGCCGAAAGCCCTGTGGGATCGCAAGCTCTAACGCTTCCAAAATCTGAGCGATGACGTGCGTGGGCGTGACGAGATTGAGATTGTGACAGCCCATCTCTTGCACTTCGAGGAAGATCTTAGCGAGGCGCCCTGGGCTGACGGCCGCGCCATCTAAGAGTTGGCTGATCTCGTAGTTTTGGCAGTACTGACAGCGCAGATTGCATCCGGCAAAGAAGACCGTCCCAGAGCCGTGCCAGCCGCGCAGGACCCTCTCTTCGCCAAAGTGTGGGCCAAATGAACTGACTAACGCCCAGCGACTGACATTGCATTGCCCGATCTCGTTTTGGAGCCTGTTCGCACGACAGACGCGCGGGCAGAGCGTGCACGCTTCTAAGCGTCTGCGCGCTTCTTCGACGCGACGGCGTAGCTCCCCACGCTCGTAGAGCGCCAGATAGCTGGGATAGATAGCTCTTTGGGTAATCATCGCTTCCGATAGATCTCCCGATGATGTCCAATCGCATGAATCACTATAGTTTGCTCTTCGTGGAGTACCTCATAGACGACTCGATAATCGCCCACACGCAGCTTATAAAGCCCCTTCAACTCCCTTGCCAGCGCCTCAGGCTTGATCTTGTCTATGTTGGCTGCCAACCAATGAACGCGATCCATGATACGACGGCTTATGGAGATATCTAACCGAGACAGTTCACGGATTGCTGAATCGAGAATACGGACACGATACACAAAAACTACTCCAAGCCAAGCTTACGCATTACTTCCTCAAGGGGAACCCCGCGCGCGCCCTTCGCCACGGCACGCTTTTGACGCCGGAGCCGATCGAGAAGAGACTTTCTCAGAGACAGTCCTTCATCAGGATCGCCGAGCAACTCCAAGAGCTTCTGCTCAACGATTGTCTCGATCATCTCTTTGAGCTCGGTTGCCGTCATCTCAGAGACTTTACTAGCCATGTTGATCTCCTGTATAGAGTCTAGTGCTCACTACTCAGATATTCAAGTGAGACTCTATATCTTCAAGACCTTGGCCCCGCGAATCTTGCGCGCTTTCAGATCGAGCAGCGCGTGGTTCGCCTCTTCGAGCCTATAGACTTGCACTTCGGGCTTGATGGGAATCCGGGCTGCTATTTCTAAGAACTCGCGCACATCGCGTCGGGTGACGTTGGCCACGCTCTTGATCTCTTTCTCCAGCCACAGATGCGCCGCGTAGTCAAGCTGTGTTAACACATTCTTATCTGTATCTTCTTTGCGGATCGCGTTAATGACTAATCGTCCGCCGCGCTCGAGGTTCTTTAACGACTCGACGATGGGACGCCAGACAGGGGTCGTGTCGATGATCGCGTCGAGTTTTTCAGGAGACTCTTCGCCGATGTCGCCAGCCCAGATCGCGCCAAGCTCTCTCGCAAAAGCTCGTTCTGTCTCGCTGCGGGCGAAGACGAAGATCTTCGTGTTGGGATAGAGATAGCGCGCCATCTGTAAGACTAAATGCCCCGAAGCGCCAAAGCCCGTCAGCCCCAAGTTCTGCCCGTCTTTGAGATTTGTTAGTCTCAGCGAGCGATACCCAATCGCCCCAGCGCACAGCAGCGGCGCAGCCTCGACGTCAGAAAAAATTTCCGGGATGGGATACGCGAACTCTTCAGAGACGGTCATGTACTCAGCGTAGCCGCCGTGGGCGTCGCGCCCGGTCGCCTTGAAGTCATAGCAGAGATTCTCTTCACCGCGCAAGCAGAACTCACACTGTCCACACGCCGAGAAGATCCACGCGACGCCGACGCGGTCGCCAACTTTAAACGCTCGCGAGCTTGGCCCAAGTTCGACGACGCGCCCGACGACTTGATGCCCTAAGACGATGGGGAACTGCGACGGTGGAGTGCGCCCTTCGATTTCGTCGAGTTCCGTGTGACAGACGCCGCACGCCGAGATTTTTATGAGAATCTCGCGCTCTGTAGGGACAGGATTGGGGAGCGTCTCCAGCTCTAAGGGAGCTGGGTTCTCTTCGAGTCGTGTGAGCTTCTTGAGCACCATCGCCTTCATGGTGCTCATATTGTAGCGCACAGACAGAGCGATAGCGAGCAACTTGCTTTATGCAGAGTTGTAGACTAAACTTAAGCAAGAGTGATGAGCTATGTCGGAAGCTATTAAGATGTTTTCTGGCACCCCTAAGACAGGGCATGAGGAGTCTTTTGAACGAGAGGTCGCAGCTTACGAGGCCTTATGGCCCCAGCTACGTAAAACCCATGTAGGCTATTGGGTAGCAATCAAAGATGGTCAGGTGCTAGACAGCGACAGAGACAAATCTGCCCTGATCCAGCGGGTATATGCCCATTGGCCCGAAGAGATAGTCTATTTCGAGCAAGTGCTTCCTAAGCATCCTCACAGAACTGTCGACATCCCTGGTATTGATACCCCTTAAGCTATGAAGGCATTCCCCTACGAGGTGTCTGAGCAACCCCCCGCGCCTTATGTAGATCTGGAGATCAAGCCTTCTTTCTCAACTATGAGCTTCCTACGCTATCGAGCTAAGGTGGATTCAGGTGCAGCGATGACCGTCATCTCAAGCTCGCTGGTAGATCAATGGAGGCTCAAGCCCTTCAGCGTGGTGATTGTACGCGGTTATAACGGTCAAGCTTCTACACGCCCCACGTATCTCGTTGACCTAACAATTGGAAACAAAAAATTTACACAGCTTGAGGTGACACTATCGCTGCGAACCAATGTACTGCTAGGGCGTGATGTGCTCAATCACTTGCGGATTGTCCTAGATGGGCCTCGGCAAACTACGGAAATACATGATGCTTAAGCCCCGAGACGCCTCCTAGTCATTAAGAAGAGCACTCAGTAATCGTCTAAGTGCTAGCCTGCTGATAGTTTACTAGCCATCGGATCAGCTTTTAGTTCTTGTTCGATATTCATAACGCCTTATCCCCCTTCTCTAGCAGGAACAGCAGCAAGCAGGACTGCGAAGGCGCGAAGCAACAACACACTGAGCAGCTCAAGAGCAATAGCTATGTATGCAGCCATGAGCAGCGTAAGACTCGTCAGTCATCGCCAAACTCGCGCTCCAGCTCTTCCTCGCCCTTCTGCCACGAAGTGGCTTCGAGCATCTCCATCACCTTGTGCGCGTAGTCCGGCCAGTATCGCTCTAGATACTTCCCCAGTGCCGTCGCAGCGGCTTGGTTCTTGCTCGTCGCGATAAAATGCGCGAGCTTCCACGGCCCTACACTCTCGATCAACTCATCGAGCACAATCTGCAAGACAAAGCACTGCGTCGCCCGCTCGCCGCACTCTGTCATCACGCACGCCGCTTGATCTAAGATCTCTTCCTCGCTCCATCGGCGCGTCGTCGCCATAGTCCTCCCTCCTTTCGGGAACACCCTTACTCTAGCCCCATATCCCCAAAAGGCGCTGATGAAGATCAGTTTTGGAGTTGATATGTATCAAAGTGCTGTGCTTCACTCACGCTCGATCTCGACTTTCAGAAAGTGCGTAGCACAAGAGATGCACGGGTCGTAATTGCGAATCGCCTGCTCGCACTTCCATGTTAACTGCTCTTTGGAGAGATTGATATTCTTAGGAACAAAGTGCCACAGGTCGCTCTCTATAGTCTTCTGATTTTGTGATGTGGGTGGGACGATCTTGGCATCCAAGATCACGCCCTGATCGTCAATGCGATAACGATGATAGAGAATCCCCCGCGGGGCTTCGGTGCAGCCGCAGCCGACTCCAGCCCGTGGGTGCACCTCAACGTAAGGTTTCTCAGGCATCTCGTACTCGTTGATAATTCTCAGCGCTTCTTCGCACGCATAGAGCGTCTCGACAGCGCGGACGATGATGCTCTTGAACGGGTTTGTACAGACCGGCCCTAAGCCCGCTTCTTTGGCGGCTTTTTGCACCGAGCGCGGGAGCTTGTCGAAATTGATATTATATCTTGCCAGCGGCCCGACAAAATAGTTCCCCCGCCCTTTGATCACGGAGTGTAGGGCGTTGGAGTGCTCGACGTGTTCTTCAACAAAGTGCTCCTCGTACTCGCGGATCGCGATATCTAAGCCCTTGTTAGAGACGAGTCGCCCCTCGTTGAACGGATACTCATCGGGATGCCGCAGCGCAACAAATTCATAGTCTTGCTCGAAATCCGGGAACTCCAGCGTGCCCGTCCAGCGCACCAGTTCGTAAGCAGCATCACGCGCCCATTGCAGATTGGGCACTAAGCCCCGAAGCTCGCTCTTCGTTGGGACTTTATAGAAGCCCCCGACCCGCACGTTGATGGGGTGGATCTCTCGTCCCCCCAAGAACGTGACAAGATCGTTCCCGATCTTTTTCAGTTTGAGGGCTTGTTGCACGAGATCGGGATGGTCCTTGGCCATGTGGATGGCGCTCTCGTAGCCCAGAAAATCTGGGGCATGCAACATCGCCACGTGTAACACGTGACTTTCGATCCATTCGCCACAATAGATCAGCCTTCGGAGCGCACGAAGCTGTCCGTCGACTGTGACGCCGCAGGCGTCCTCCATCGCGTGACAGCTGCTCATCTGATACGCGATAGGACAGATTCCGCAGATGCGCGCTGTGATATCCGGCGCTTCGGTGAAGGTGCGTCCGCGCAAGAACGCTTCAAAGAAGCGTGGCGGCTCAAAGATCTTGAACTTTAAGTCTGTGACTTTGTTGTTCTGAATCTTGACGTAGAGCGCACCCTCGCCTTCAACGCGCGTGAGATAATCGACTCGAATAGTCTTGCTACTTTTGCTCATAAGCCTCGCTCTCCTTTCGGAACGGCTCGGCGTAGGCGTTGAACCCGCGGAACGCTCGGACTAAGTTTTGATTTGTGACGCCGAGCCTGCGCCACCACGTGCTCAGCGACGTTGTATTAGGCGTCTCTTTCGGGCCGAAGCACCCGTAACATCCACGATGATACGCGGGACAGATCGCGCCGCAGCCCGCTTGCGTGACCGGCCCTAAGCACGGCGTGCCGTAGGCCGTCATCACGCAGACCGTCCCACGGCGCTTACACTCCACACAGACACTGTACGACGGGATATTAGGCTTGCGCCCGTTTAAAAACGCATTGACTACCTCGAGCAACTGATATTTGTTGATCGGGCAGCCGCGTAGCTCAAAGTCTACTTTGACGTGCTCAGCAATGGGGGTCGATTTCTCTAACGTGCTGATATACGCAGGTTTAGCATAGACGATAGAGATAAATTCTTTGACGTCCTTGAAGTTGCGCAGAGCTTGTATGCCCCCAGCCGTCGCGCACGCCCCTATAGTAATTAAGAATTTAGAGATACGCCGCACTTCTTGAATGCGCTCAGCGTCGTGCGGGGTTGTGATCGAGCCTTCAACGAGCGAGATATCATACGGGCCTTTCATCACAGCACGCGACGCTTCAGGGAAGTTGGCGATCTCGATAGCTCCTGCGACGGCAAGCAGCTCATCTTCGCAGTCTAAGAGGCTGAGCTGACACCCGTCGCACGAGGCGAACTTCCACACCGCGACCTTGGGCTTTTTCACTTTGGGCATATCAGATCTCTCGCTTTCCGAAGATCTCCTTCACTCTATCGAACCGAAAGACCGGGCCGTCCTTACAGACGAAGTTGGGCCCATACTGACAGTGCCCACAAAAGCCGATAGCGCACTTCATATTGCGTTCCATGGAAATATAGATCTGATCGTCGCGCAGGCCGCGCTTCTGGAGCTCTAGGATCGTGAAGCGCATCATGATCTCCGGCCCACAGACGAGCGCTGTGACGTGATGCGGATCGAAATGGGCCCTAGGGATAAGCGTCGTGACGACTCCGACGTTGCCTTGCCATTCGTCAGGTTTGGCCGCGTCTACAGTGACCTCGACTTGCACGTCGAATCGTCCGCGCCACTCAGCCAGCTCTTTTTTATAGAGCATATCTCCGGGTGAGCGCGCGCCATAGAGCACCGCGACGCGACCGTACTCCCCACGATGGTTCAAAATGTGATAGATCGCGGGGCGCAGCGGCGCCAGTCCCACCCCACCAGCAACGATGACGACATCATTGCCTGCAGCTTCTACGACGGGCCAACTACTCCCGAAGGGACCGCGTACCCCGATGATATCTCCAGGCTTCAGCTTGCAGAACGGGGTGGTGACGGTTCCCACCGCGCGCACTGTATGTACCAAAATTTCAGGACGTTCTGGGTCCCCACTGATGGAGATCGGCACTTCCCCCACGCCAAAGAGATAGAGCATATTGAACTGTCCTGGCGCGAAGGGGAACCGACTGCCATCGACAGATCCGAACTCGAATGTAAATGTATCCGATGTCTCGCGCCGCACTCGTAGCAGCCGATACGGCACGGGCACCATGGGGTCCGTTGAGACCGCTACTGGTATCTGCTGAGGCTTAAGCGTGACTACCATAGAGATCAATCAATCGGAGACGAGTGGCCTGCAAGCGCTGCCCGATGATCTGCGAGAAGCGCTTGAAGAGTTCGTAACCAAGCTTTGGTTCTTCGTCACACTTGCCGCGAATGCACATGGCGTCAAACTCCAATGCCCGCGTGAGCTCCAGGGCTCGCGCGTCGTACTGCTTGCGATAGGGGGGCACCATCCAGGACCAGCCCATCACGTCGCCCTCACCTAGAGTCTCGATCATGATCGGTCCACGCCCTGGGGCAAAGACCTCCAGCGAGATCCTGCCGTTACGGATCACCCAAAACCGTGAGGCCGGATCCCCTTCACGAAAGATGAACTCTCCGGCCTTGAACGTGACCTCCTGAGCACATCCAGCAATGAGCTGGATGTAGCGCGGATCCAAATCCTTGAAGAACGGATGCTCCGACAACAAGCGCTCCAGCGTAGCCACAATTATCCTCTCCTTTCACTGAGTTGTGCTGACTCGCTCTGACGAATGGCGCGGACCTCTTCGGTGATATCAATACCCACGGGGCACCAGGTGATACACCGTCCGCAACCGACACATCCCGAGGTGCCAAATTGGTCGATCCAGCTTGCGAGTTTATGGGTCAGCCATTGGCGGTAGCGTGATTTCACGGAAGCCCGTACGCTCCCACCATGCACATACGAAAAGTCTAGAGTAAAGCACGAGTCCCACCTGCGCACACGCTCGGCTTCCGCACCTATCAGATCTGTCACGTCTTCGACAGTCGTGCAGAAGCATGTGGGGCAGACCATCGTGCAGTTGGCACAGGTGAGACAGCGCGTGGCGACTTCATCCCAGCGCGGATGCTCTAAGTTGCGATAGAGCAACTCTTTGATATCCGTTGTATCGAGCTGACGCCCCATGCGTTGAGCCGCCTGGGCGACCCGCTCATCAGCGCTCTTCTTATCACTGGGCTGAGCGGGCTTCGTCGGCACCTTTTGTAAGATCTCTGCGCCCTTCTCCGTCCCGACCTCAACGACAAAATAGTGTCTCTGGCCATCTATGATCTCAGTGAGCGCGAGATCAAATCCAACGGTCGCTTTGGGGCCGGTCTTCATCGAGACGCAGAAGCACGTGCCCCCAGCTTGCACACAGTTCACTGCGATGATAAAAATCTTCTGACGGCGAGCTTGGTAGTGTGGGTCTGTGAATTTCCCGTTGGTGAAGACGCGATCTTGAATAAAAATTGCGTGCAGTTCGCACGACCGAACCCCGATGAACGCATACTGAGGGATCTCGTCGCTGTTAGGGATGATCTCGAGGCTCTTGCCGCTCTTCTTCGCCTTCCAGAGTGATAAGACCGGCGGATGCAAGAACTTTTTCCAGGAGTACGGCCCGACGACGTAGCCAAACAGCGCTTGATCGTTCCGCCTCTTGAGGCGATATGTCCCCCCGTCTTGTTCGTCTGTCCAGCCTATGGGCAGCTCTTCTACAGAAGCGATCTGATCGTAGACGATAGCACCCTCACGGATGGTAGGTCCGACCGTTTCATACCCCTTCTGGTGAAGCACATCCAGAAGCTTTTGGATGTCTTGACGCTCAATGAGAACTTGTTCACCAATCATATGAAGATCTCCATTCTCTGCTCAGCAGATCCTAATGTCACTGTGAGCAGTGCACGTATATTCTACCCAAAGAATCCCTTAGGTGCGCAATGACGCAAGCCAGCCCTTTACGTGATATGTATCATGTCGCCTTCACGAGTTGTTACGCTGCGTCGGCTTAGCTAAACTGATCATGAGCTAGAAGTTCAAGGGGTGATGCAGATCATGCATATCACGGTCGAGCACGGAGACATCACGAAGGTTCAGACAGATGCGATCTGTCTGGGGATCTTTCAAGGGGTGCAGCGTCCTGGCGGGGCCGCCGGCGCTGTGGACAGAGCGCTCGACGGCGCGCTCTCGGAGATACTCTCCGACGGCGATTTCTCGTGCAAGAAGGGCGAAATTTTTTGGCTGCGCACGCATGGCAAGATCGGAGCGAAGCGCGTTTTATTAGTCGGCCTTGGCCCCGCAGAAAAATTTTCGGCCGACGTCGTCCGAGAAGTGAGCGCCGCGGCAGTTCGTGCTGCTAAAGCTTTGTCAGAATTGACGACCATCGCACACGGGGCGGGCATCGGCGGGCTTGATCCCCAAACAGCCGCGCAAGCGACGGTTGAGGGGACACTGCTGGGCCTATATCGCTTTGAAAAATTTAAAAAGCCCGAAGAGCCGAGCAAGCTTGAGCGCCTTCGGCTTGTGGAGCACAACGCAGAGAAATTGGAGCAGCTTAAGGTGGGCGCGCAGCGCGGGCAGATCATTGCCGAATCTGTGTGCTTTGCGCGCGACCTGGCGAACGAGCCGGGGCAGAGCTTGCCCCCACAAGAGTTGGCGCGCCGCGCTCAAAACTTAGCCCAAGAGCTGGGCCTGCACTGCGAGGTCTTCGACGAAAAAGCTTTAGAGCAATTGGGCATGGGCGGGATTCTCGCTGTCGGCAAGGGCAGTGATGAGCCGCCTAGGCTCATCGTGTTAGAGTACAATCTCACAAAAGATTCTAAGCCCATCGTGCTGGTAGGCAAGGGCATCACGTTCGATAGCGGGGGGATTTCGATCAAGCCCCGCGAGGGCTTAGAAGCAATGAAATACGATATGAGCGGCGCGGCAGCCGTCTTGGGGGCAATGCGCGCTATCGCGCTGTTGAAGCTCCCTATCTCTGCTGTCGGGCTAATTGCAGCAGCAGAGAATCTCCCTTCAGGCAAAGCCCTCAAGCCCGGTGATGTCATTAGAATCTCGAACGGCAAGACCGTCGAGGTGACCAACACCGACGCTGAAGGGAGATTGGTGCTCGCCGACGCGCTCGTCTACGCGCAGCGCTACAATCCCCAAGCCGTCATAGATTTGGCGACGCTCACCGGCGCGTGCACCATAGCCCTAGGGAAGGAAGCCGCGGGGCTTTTCTCCAATGACGAGACGCTCGCTCAGAAGATTCAAAAAGCGGCGCAGCAGACGGGGGAGCGCGTCTGGCCCTTGCCCATGTATGACGAGTACAAAGAGATCATCAAGAGCGAAATTGCTGATATCAAGAACAGCGCGAACAAGGGCCCGCAAGCTGGAGCAGCTGTGGGCGCGATCTTTTTAAGAGAGTTTGTCAACTATCCGTGGGCGCATCTCGATATTGCTGGGGTCGCCTACGACGTCGAGAGCCGGCTCTATTATGCTAAACAGGGCGCGACGGGGTATGGCGTGCGCTTGCTGACGCAGCTGTTACAAGATTGGAAATGATTCGAGAGAACGTGCAGAAGCTCTTAGCAGAGCTACCACCAGGAGTACTCTTGGTCGCTGCAGCGAAAGGCCGTACCCCACAAGAGATCTTAGAAGCCATCGAAGCTGGGGTGCAGATCATCGGAGAGAACTACGTGCAGGAAGCTGAGAGGGCTTTTTCAGTGATCGGGCGGCGCGCCCAGTGGCACATGATTGGGCATTTACAGAGAAACAAAGCGAAAAAAGCCGTGGAGATCTTTGATATGATCGAGACACTCGACTCCGTCAAACTCGCCGCAGAGCTGGAGAAGCACTGCGCGCGGCTCAAGAGAGTTATGCCCGTTTTAATAGAAATCAACAGTGGGCGCGAGCCGCAGAAGTCCGGGGTCTTCCCCGAAGATGCCGAGGCGCTCATTCGTGAGGTCTCGCAGTTTCCCCATCTGAAAGTCTTAGGGCTGATGACGATGGGCCCGCGCTTTGGCAACCCCGAAGACGCCAGGCCCTACTTCCAAGAGACAAAAAGACTCTTTGACAGACTGAAAGCTCTCAATATTCCCAACGTCGAGATGAAATATCTCTCGATGGGCATGAGCAATACGTATACGATCGCTTTAGAAGAGGGCGCGAACATCGTGCGCATCGGCACGAAGATCTTCGGGGAGCGCCTTGAAGAGTGAATACTATGAAGATTGCTCTGGTGCAGCCAGCACGCGACCGGCTCGATAAAGAGAGAAATTTTCAGACCGTCATACGATTGTTGGGAAATATTCGCGATGTCGAGATTGTCTGTCTGCCAGAGAACTGGGCCGGCGTCGTTATATTTAGCGAAGCAGAGCTTGCAGAGGTGCTCGCGCTTCTGGGACGCTACGCTCAGAAGGGACATTACATGCTGCTCACGGGAAGTCTCATCGTCGCGCATAAAGATTATAAAATAGCTCGTGGGCACGTCATCGGCCCTGACGGCGCTGTGTTGGGATATACTGAAAAGATCTTCCCGTCGAATGCCGTAGGTGAGCGCGGGTTTTTGCGCCCTGGGGAGCGCTTGCCCATCTTCATCACAGAAACAGCGCGCTTTGGGATAGCAATCTGTGTCGATCTCTTCTATCCCGAGCTCATTCGTTCGCTAGCGCAGCGGGATATTCAGATTCTCTTCAACCCGTCAAATATTCCAGAGAATCGCATTGGGTTGTGGCGCTCGCTCTTGTGCGCCCGCGCGGCAGAGAACACGATCTTCGTGGTATTTGCGAACAACACAAAGTCTTTTTACCCCGATGACCGTCCCGTGAGCGGGCACTCGATGGTCGTCTCTCCCCGTGGGGACGTACTCTTTGAAGCTGATGACGCCGAAGGTGTCTACACTGTCGAGCTCGATCTCACGCAGATTGCTGAAGCCCGCAAGCGCTGGCCCTATCTCACTGACAGCGCTTCTATCGAGAAGATCGAGGGCGACCGGGTTGTCCGTAAAAAGCCTTAATTACGGCAGGTGCGGCTTGACGATCAGCTCACCCTCAGGAACCTGCTCCAGCCATTGCACGAGAGCTTTCAATCGCTCGCACGCTCTCTGAAAGATCTTTTGTCCGGCTTCTTGGGAAGCTTCACGTGGGTCGAGCGTCGCCCCAGACCGAGAAAAGTCAATCGTATCCAGAGGGAGCTGCGCTCCTTCTCTGGTCGTCGCATAGATTTCCGAAGCACCATGCGCTGCTGCGTCTATCTGACTGTAATCAACCAAGCTCGGGTCAAGCGCTAAGACAATAGAAGTCTCGATGGCGCCGGCGTGCGTGCCCCGGCTGCGAAAGAGCTCGTCTGTTAATTTCTGCACTTCAGGGTCGAGCCACCATGCCCACACTATGGCGAAGATATTTTCTGCCCGAAGCTCGCGACAGATCTCCTGTAAAGAAGCATTGTTGCCGCCGTGCCCGTTGACAAAGACGATCCGCCGCACCCCGTGCGATGCGAGACTTTGTGCGATCTCTTTCATATAGCGTCGAAATGTTTCGGGCGAAACCCAGAGCGTTCCCCAGAACTGCCGATGATGCTCAGAGACCCCCACGGGGATCACCGGCGTGCAGATAATATTTAAGTCTTGGGCGACGGCTTGCGCCAACGCTTGTGCGGTGAGAAAATCCGTGCCCAAGGACAAGTGTGGGCCGTGCTGCTCCGTGCTGCCCACCGGGATGAGCGCGACTTTTGCGTCCTGAAAGAGCTGCCGCGCCTGCCACCACGAGATGCGTTCGAGCATATTCTGATTATGACACTTTTCACAGGCGCGGGCAAACTCAAAGTGCTGGGATCACCGGCGCGGTTGACATCTCCCTTGCTGAAGTTCCCCAAGGGTACAGAGCTTCAGCTCAGCTCGCATGAAACGTATGATCTTCTCTAATGCCTCCGGAGGATACGAGATCGAAGGATCATCATCGCCCATGTCGTGAAAATCGAGGATGAGCCAGCCCCCACGACGATTCACCCGATCAATTTCAATAATCACATCGAGCGGCGGCGTGTCTTGTTTCACTTGGAAGTAGGCGAGCTCCCAGCGGCTGTGAGGGCCATGATCGGCCAGGGGCAGTGAGTTGATGACACTAAACACATGCGACCGATGGTATTTATATGCTCGCTGGATCTCGCTCAACACGAGATCATCATAGAGCCCAAAGGGGCTGAGAAATCCCGACACAGAGAATCCCTGGCGCTCTAGGATAATCTTGGAATTTTCCAGCTCTGCCCGGATCTCACTAGGGTTGAGACCTGGTGCTGTACCGTAAGTGCTCTTGGTCTCTATCAGAGGTCGGTGTGTCACACTATGCGAGCCGATCTCCCAAGTGTGTTTAGCTAGCTCTTTGATCTGATCGAGAGTCATATAGCCTGGCTGCCCGATCCGACCCGTCACAATCCACGCGGTTGCCGGCGTCCGGTAGCTTTGTAAGATGGGAAAGGCCTCGGTGAAGACTTTTTCGTAATCGCCAAAGTGCAACGAGATCGCCGCGACGAGTCGACAATCCTTGCTCCAGTGATACCCTGGCTCATCGAAGCCGGCTATAAGCTGATCGGTGGTCAAGACCGGGGGACCATACCATGCTGAATCAACTCCCTGAGCTAGCACATGCCCACACCAACGCCCATGAGGAACAGAGATGGAACTCGAGATACAGAGTAGCCATACCCCAAGCAAGAGAAAGACTGCTTTTACTACTCTCATCGTTACTCCTCCTCTCCAAGCTCTTTGGAGCCCTTCCATAAGCTATACAGATAGTGGGCTCCCAAGAACGCTGAGATAGCCAACAACGTGAGCAAGCTATCGTGCAGCCAGAGCCCTCCGATCCCAATGGCTGCTAAAGCGCCGACTTGCCCAAGCCCTAGTGCTGGAACGTTGCAGTACATCTTCGAACCCTCCTTCTTGCTCTACCATCTTTTCTTTGCCGAGACGAACTCTAAGAAGTACGCCCATATACGCACGCCAGAAAGCAGTGTGTAATAGAGCAGCTCAGGGAGAATGGCCAATCTCAGGAGCACATCTTTCCAATCTAGGCCTTTGACCCACTTGAGTTGCACTAAGCTCCCGAGCCAGCCCACAAAGAAGACCATCACGGGGATTGGATGCCACCACAGATGGGGAGTCCACCGGCCCCCGGAGGCCTGCACCCAGAATCCGACAATCAGCCCGATAACCACCAAGAGCGCTAGGAAATGAATGTGATTGAACGCATCAAGAGCGGTGAAGCGATTGACCCCATGATCTAAAAGAACTTGCACGCCCCCGCGATACCAGCGCAGGCGCTGACGCACCAGATCGCGCAGCGTTGGGACGCTGTGCGTCTGCACGTGCATCTTGGGATTGAAAACTGTTTTCCATCCAGCTTTCTTGAGCTTAACTGTCAAATCATAGTCTTCGATGAGATGGCCCACGGTGTAGCCCCGCACCTGGCGCAATGCTTTCAACCGATAGACCCCACACAGCCCATGAATGATCATAATATTGCGCCAGGTCGCTACACGATCTGCGTTAAAGCCTCCGTACTCGAGTTTCTGCAAACGATGGAGCAGCCCCTGCCCCACAAGCTCCACAGCTGAACAGATACCCCCAATCTCTTCGTCCGTATCGCGCTCAAACTGCTTGACTGCTTCTTCGACAACCGTCAGGGCGAAGACGGCATCGGCGTCGGCGATCAACACGAGATCGCACTCGCTTTCAGAGAGATGCTTCAAGGCATAGTTGATCGCGCCGGCGCGCAGCGAGCCGTCTGCTCTCTTGGTAAGGCACTCGATGTGAGGGTATTTCTGGCGTAAGTGATTGACGACCAATTCTGTCCAATCAGTTGAGCCGTCGTTGACCACGATGATCTTCTCTAAGGGATAGGTTTGCTGAGCGAGCGACTCGATGCACGGCGCGATGGTGCGGTCTTCGTTATGAGCGGGGATGATCGCGACGCACTTGAGTTTTGTTGGGGCTTGAAGATGGGTTTCCTGCCAGTCAAACGTGAAATGATTGCTCTAATGCTGCTTTTCTAGAGCAGCACGAAGGGCTTTGCTCTCTTTTTGGAGTTTGGCGATCTCGGACTCGATAGCAGAAATTTGCTGCTGCAGCTGCTGGTTCTTCTGCTCGAGCTTCTGGCAGAGGGCAGCGTGAGCCTCACGCTGTCGGGCCAGCTCGTGCTCAACAGCACTGAGCAGGGTTTGCAGGCGCTGGTTCTCTTGGATCAGCTCTTCGGCCCCGCGAGCGCTGGGCTCCCCTTGACTTTTGGCTTCACAAGCTTCATAATATATATGGGCGTTTGGGATGGAGCTCCCTTGTGGAGCGGGCATGGCAGTGCCGCGCATCTCAAGCGCCTCCTCTTCTACAAAATAAATGCTTAAGTTACTGAGGACTTATATGGAGACCAAAAGAAATAATAGTCCCTTAATAGCCTCATACAACCTAAGCTTCCATCTCTGGCAGCTCGGCCGTCTACACTACAAGAGACCCGAAGCTTTGCGCCCCCACCTCACGATGGGTTTGCCATTTTTCAGAGATGACCCATCTCTAGGTTTTTCGGTTATAAGTGATTCTAGCACAACTCCCCCAAAAAGTCAAGACCCTCGAAAAAACCCAGAAAAATTCGCTAAAACGGCGCTTTCAGCCCGCTCCCCGTCAGGGGGATGACCAGGCTTTGCCTGGACCGTACATCTTCGCCGGCGGAGCCGGCGAAGGCGAGCAGTCCACACGAAGTCTGGCGAAGGTGAAGCCCACGCGCAGCATGTAGCCCTGCCACAGCTACTGCTGAGGTCGGCTCAACGTAGAGCCCCTGCCGCGCCAGCTCGCGCTGTGCAATAAGAATCTCTCGCTCGCTCACGGTGACGACGCTGCCGCCCGTCTCGCGTACAGCCCGCAGAATCGCTTTCCACCGAACAGGACGACGAATGCGAATCCCCTCGGCGATTGTCTCGCCCTGAGGGATATCAGGCAACTCCGTGAGATTTTCTGTATAGATTTTGTACAGCGGGGCGCAGGCTTCAGCTTGCACAGCATGCAGCGCGGGCATTTTGTCTATGAGCTGAGCTTCTAAAAGATCGCGAAAGCCATAATATGCTCCTAAAAGCAACGTTCCGTGCCCGGTGGGGAAGAGCATCGCGTCTGGGGCACGCCTGCCAAGCTGCTCCCACACTTCATAAGCGAGAGTTTTTGTTCCCTCTAAGATCAGCGGGCTGTAGGCATGGCTCGCATAGTACGAACTTTGCGCCGCGCGCTGCGCTGCGCGAGAAGCGTTCTCGCGCGGACCCTCGATGGGAATGAGCTCTGCGCCGTAGGCGCGAATCTGCGTGAGCTTCGCTGGGGAAGCGCCCGCCGGCACGAAGATCTTGCAGTGAATCCCTGCCCGCGCGCAGTACGCTGAAAGACTGGCCGCAGCGTTGCCCGAAGAGTCCTCGACGACTTCTGTCACGCCCAACTCTTTCAAGAAGCTCACGAGCACGGTCGTGCCGCGATCTTTGAACGACCCCGTGGGTGCGAGAAATTCGAGCTTCGCCAAGAATTCAAGTCCATATGCGCGCGCCTGAATGAGCGGCGTCCAGCCTTCGCCCAGCGAGACGATATTTTCTGCCTTGAAAGCGGGGAGCATAGCACGATAGCGCCAGAGCGTCGAGACTTTTGTATCAATCTTATCTCGATCAAAGCGCGGCCTCTCTGAAATTTCAAAGGCGCCGCCGCAAGCACAGCACCACTGGCGCGTCGTCGCAGGAAACTCTTGATGACAGTCAAAGCAGCGAAAGTTCATCACGTTTATCGTATGGTCTTTGTGTAAGGGAGTCAAGCCCTTGCGTAGCCCTTCCCAAGATAGTACACTCTTTCTGCTATGGGACTGACGCACGTGACCGTGACATTGAGGGCCCTTGGCCCCGGCGGGGGTAGCTACCAAGCTGACTTTCTCGTCGACACTGGGGCTACAGACTCACTGGCTCCTGCAGCCGAGCTGCGCAAGATCGGTGTTCAGCCCGTGGGGAAGATGGCCTACGAGCTCACTGATGGCTCACTGCACGAGTACGAGTTTGGGCTCGTGCAAATCGAGTTTATGGGGGAGATCACTGCCGGGCGGGTGATCTTCGGCCCCGATGATGCCGAACCCATCCTAGGCGTGACTGCTCTTGAATCAGTGGGCATTACCATTGACCCGGCCACGCGGACGCTCAAGCGCCTGCCTGCTATCCCATTAAAATAATTTAAAAGCGATTCTCTTGGTCGCCCCACAGCGTCTGCAAGTACGCAACCTGCCCCCAGTGATAAGCCATATGGGGCATAGGACTAGTGATCAAGTCTTTCATCGAACGCTCTTCGCCCCAGGGCATGGTGCGCTTCTCATTGAATCGCGCTGGGTCAACGGAACGAATCGTTTGAATCAGCTCGGCTTTGGATCGCTCAAAGAGCTTGATCGCTTCGTCGTAGGTTTTAGGCTCGCTCATCTGCGCGGGCGCCGTCCCCTGCAACAGGGCTGCGAAGAAGTAATTCGCCATCCCCAGATGAGCGAGAATCTCGTGCGCGGATTTCCCAGTGGGCATGGGCTTCCAGTGCTGCTTCTCGCTTGGTACGGCGCGTGCTGCTTTGAGGAGCAGCTCCGAAATCTTCTCGATGCGCTTGATCTCCACCTCGCGCAAGTCCATGGTCTCAGCCTCCCTAACGGCTACTTCACTATACGCTAGAGCAATGAGATCGTCAATTTGACAGCAGCCCAGAGTGTTATCTACACTTCTCTCTATGGTCGATCTTGTCGCTTTAGCGATCTTTCTCGTCACCTACGCGATCATCGCGATTCAGAAGATTCCGAGGGTGCACATCAGTCGTGCCGCCGGAGCACTGATTGGGGCCGTCGCCACAGCGCTCTTTGGGGTGCTCTCCCCGCAAGAAGCCTATAACGCCATTGATCTTGACACGATCGTCTTTCTGTTGGGGATGATGATCTTGGTCGCGCATTTAGAGATCGCGGGCTTCTTTGAGCTGTTGGAGCTTTGGATCCTCAAGCGTGCGCGCACGCCGCGCGGGCTGCTGGGATTAGTGATCGCATCGAGTGGGCTGCTCTCGCCCTTGTTTATGAACGACACGATCTGCTTGATGTTCACGCCGGTTTTGGTAAGGCTCGTGCAGCGCTTGAAGCTCGATCCGGTGCCATATCTGTTGGGTTTGGTGCTCGCGGCCAACGCGGGCAGCATGGCCACGCTCATTGGGAACCCGCAGAATATGCTGATAGGGCTGCGCAGTGGGCTGAGCTTCGTCGAGTTCTTCATAGCTGTAGGGCCGGCAGCGCTGCTCAGTTTGATTATTATTTACTTTGGGATGCTGGTGCTCTTCCGAAGATCTCTTGCAGGGGTGCTGCCGGAGACGCCCGATCTGCCGGAGTATCACGAATTAGCGGTGCAGCGCGGGCTCTTAACTGTCAGCTTGGGGACGCTTGTGCTCTTCTTGGGGTTGCTCGTTGCGGGGATCTCGCCCCAGTGGGCCGCGATCAGCTGTGCGGCGTTGCTCTTAGTGCTGGCGAGCAATCGTCCAAGACGTGCCTTGCAGCACGTCGACTGGACGCTCTTGTTGCTCTTTGCCGGGCTGTTTATTGTCATGCGTGGGTTAGAAGCGACAAGCTGGTTTGACAGAGTCGTTGAGCTGACCGGGTCAGGGCTGGGTGCGTCGGGGTTTGTGGGGCTACTTGCGCTCATCGTGCTGACGGTGGTCGTGAGCAATCTTGTCAGCAACGTTCCGGCGGTGCTGTTACTAGCACCGATCTTGATGCGAGCCGGAGCGGGCTCCGAGAGTTGGCTTGTGCTGGCGATGGCCTCGACGCTCGCGGGCAACTTGACGATCATTGGGTCGGCCGCGAATTTAATAGTTCTCGAGATCGCGGCGCAGCGCGGGGTGCATATAAGCTTTTGGGCATATCTGAAGGTCGGGCTGCCTCTGACGATAGCCACGATTGCGATTAGTACAGCGTGGTTGGTAATGAGGCCATAAACTTAGGAACTTCGCCGACGCTGCGCTTTGGGATAAGCTCCACTGCGTGGCCCCACGTGCACGATAAAGAGCTTATGGTGCTCCTCTTCAATTAGGTAAACAACGCGATAGTCTCCAACACGTCTGGAGCGCAAACCTGCAAGCCTTCCTACTAAAGCCTTGCCGTGCCAAGGGTCTTCTTGCAATTGCTCGATAGCTTGGCGGATACGCTCACGAATTGACCCATGCAGTGCCCGAATTTCCCGAGCAGCCTTGGGATGGTACTCAACTTCCCAAAGGTGCCTAGCGCCTCCAGACTTGGGCATGAGTGAGGGGTTTGACTTTGCCTCGGTCGCGGGCACGCTCTTCTAGCTCTGCGACTAACCCAGGAGTTTGATAGATCTCAAGTGTCTCCATGAGGCTCTCGTAATCTTCATAGCTCAAGATGACGATTTCTGGCTTACCCTTACGGGTGACGATGAACCGCTCGAAGGTCTCCTTGGTTTCATCGGCGAGGGCTAGAAGTTGTTTGCGCGCCTGGGAGATAGCGATTATTTTATGAGCCATCATTGTTCTCCTTTAAGCGTAAGAGTGCTCATGTCATAATACTGAGGGATAAGAGCTATGTCAATGAGACGTCCTTGCGACGGTTGCAGTTTAGGGTTAGACTAAACGCTGATGACCGAAGCTAAGAACGATAAGAAGCGCTTGCTGATTCTCGGTTCGGGCTTCTCGAAGGCCATCTCGGAGAAGATGCCGGTGGTGCGCGAGCTGGCTGATGCGCTCAAGCAGCAGATTAAAAATGACCCAGAGCTTAAAGACTTAGAAGATCCCAAATACCAGCATCTCTTAAACGACCCAGAGTTGCTGCTGACATATTTAGCGCAAGATCAGCCTTGGAAAGAGCCATGGGAAGCAGCTAAGGAAAGAGGGCTTTACTTAAGAGTTACTCACTGGCTTGCCAAATATATAATAGCGGCTGAGGTTAAAGCTATGATGGAGGCATTTAATCCCACCTCTGAGAAAAAATGGGCAAAGCAACTTGTACAATGGTTACATCAAACTAGGTTAGGAGTGATAAGCTTCAATTATGACACTTTGCTGGAGCGAATTTGTTGGAAATACGAAATATCAGCAGAATCTAAAATTATTACGCCTTTTGGGATTCAAAAAATAGATCTCCAACGCGTAGATGCTTTTAATCTTTATAGACTGCCTCTAGCTCCACTCTCACATCGCGAAGCTGGCACGGGGCATCCTCCTATACAAGATTCCTTTCATTTAGTCAAGTTACATGGCTCACTTAACTGGTTTTACTCAGGTAGCTCGGATTTCGCAGGGGAACAAATTTATTATAAACCAGTTGATTCTGGTTTTCCCCTAACAGACATGACCTCTTTAAATGCCGAACTCTTAACTTCTGAAGTAGCTCGTTTATCTTTAGACAAACATCATCTCATAATCCCACCTGTCGCCGAGAAATCTCACTTTTACTCAAATCAGACTCTCCGCGCCTTGTGGAGCAAAGCGCGGGCGTATCTTAAAGAAGCTGAAGAGATCTACGTCGTTGGCTACTCCTTGCCAGATACTGACTTGACTACCAAGCTTTTACTCCAAACTGCGTGCACAGGACAAACAAAGACCGTCTACATTGTGAATAACGACGTACAGGGCAAAGACAGTCTTCTGAGAAGATACAGAGACGCTTTCCCTCAGGGAACTATTATCAAAGATGACTATATACGCCCTGATGCTGTCGAAGCAATGGTCAACAAGCTGTGCAACGAGGAGACCCTATGTTGACTGAATACATCCGCGCCGCGATGGAACGCGCCCGCTACAAAATCATAGACGACGAAGAGCCATATTATGGCGAGATACCCCCATGCCATGGGGTCTGGACCACCGGCAAGACGCTCGAAGAGTGCCGCCGCAACTTAGAAGAAGCTCTCGAAGACTGGCTGCTCTTCAGCATTGCCAATGGCTTCCCTGTGCCGGTTATGCGCTAAGTTTCTTCTCCCTTGCCCTCTACCCCTTCATCCCCTATACTGAAGCTAATATTTCTGAAGGTTCGCCAAAGGAGGCTTCTTCATGTCAACTGCCGGCTACTATCGCTACCCCACTATCGCCGGTGACACTGTTGTCTTCGTCAGTGAAGATGATCTCTGGACGGTCTCTGCCCACGGCGGCGTCGCCCGACGCTTGACGTCGGGACTGGGCATGGCCAGCTTTCCCGCGCTCTCGCCCGATGGGAAATTCATCGCGTTCAGCGGCCGCGACGAAGGCCACACCGAAGTCTATCTCATGCCCGCCGAGGGCGGCCAGCCCAAACGCCTCACGTTCTTGGGCAGCAACTCTCTCGTTGTCAGCTGGAGTCCCGACAACAAAATTATCTTCGCGAGCAACGCCGCGCAGCCGTTCTTGAATATTTATTTGCTCTACGCGCTCTCGCCCCAGGGCGGCACACCAGAGCTGCTGCCCACAGGGCCAGCTCTCAGTATCTCGTTTGGCCCCACGGGCGGGCGCGTCATCGGACGAAACGCGATTGACCCAGCACGTTGGAAACGCTATCGCGGCGGAACAGCCGGGGATATCTGGATCGACCCTGACGGAAAGGGCAACTGGAGAAGATTGCTTCAAGTGCAGGGGAACTTATCCCGCCCCATGTGGATCGGCGAGAGAATCTTCTTCTTGTCAGACCACGAGGGCATCGGCAATCTCTACTCGTGCACCCCGTCGGGACAAGAGATCAAGCGTCATACCGATCACGAAGACTTCTATGTGCGGCACCCGCACACCGACGGAAGACGCATCGTCTATCACGCTGGAGCTGATCTCTACGTCTATGATCCGTCTAAAGACCAAAATTGGAAGATCGCGGTCGAGTATCATAGCCCGCGAACGCAACGCTACAGAAAATTCGTCGAGTCAGCGAAATATTTAGAAGACTATGCGCTCCATTCCAAGGGCCATCTGTTGGCGGTGACGACACGGGGGAAAGTCTTCACAATGGGCAACTGGGAAGGGCCAACGGTGCAGCACGGCGAGCCCGACGGCGTGCGCCATCGCTTAGCTCGCTGGCTCCATGACAGCACGCGACTCGTCTCTGTGTGCGACGCCGAGGGCGAAGAGATTTTAGAAATATTTTACGCTGACGGGCTGACGCCACCAGAAAGATTGACAGGGATCGAGTTCGGACGCGCCATCGAGCTGAAAGCTTCCCCAAAGAGCGATCACGTCGTGCTCACTAATCATCGCAACGAGCTGATTCTCATTGATCTGAAAACAAAGCAAGCCCGCGTGCTCGATAGAAGCCCCTATGCGCCCATCGCTGGGTTTGATTGGTCGCCCGACGGGCGCTGGATCGCCTATAGCTGCGCTTTGAGTCTGCACACGTCAGCGATCAAAATCTGTAAAGTCGAGACCGGAGAACTCTTCCTCGTGACGCGCCCGGTCTTGCAAGATGTCTCACCAACGTTCGATCCCGACGGAAAGTATCTCTACTTTCTCTCGTACCGGGAGTTCGATCCCGTCTATGATAACTTGCACTTTGACTTGGGGTTCCCGCGCGGCGTGCGGCCTTATCTGGTCACACTGAAGAGAGATCTTCCGAACCCGTTCGTGCCCGTGCCCAAGGCCCCGGAAGAGAAGAACCAGAAGCCCGACGAGAAAGAGCAGAAACCCGAAAAAGCCGAAGAGAAGCTCGAGATCGACTTTGATGATATCGAAGAGCGCATCTTGGCGTTTCCCGTGCCCGACGGGCGCTATCAGCAGATCGCGGCGATGAAGGGAAAAGTGCTCTACACGTCGCTGCCCATCGAAGGCAGCTTAACTATGAACTGGTTCCAGCTGACCGAGCCTCCGGCGAAAGCCACGCTCGAGGTCTATGACTTTGAAAATCTGAAAGCCGAGACGCTCATCAGCGGGATCACGAATTTCAAGCTCTCCGACGACCGCAAGACTTTAGCCTATCGTGCGGGAAATAAATTAAGAGTTCTCAAGGCCGGCGAGAAGCCCGACGAAAAATTAGCGGCCGAGCCGCCAGGCAAGAAGAGCGGCTGGATCGATCTTAACAGAATAAGAGTCTCAGTCGATCCGCCGGCGGAGTGGCGCCAGATGTTCCGCGAAGCTTGGAGACTCCAGCGCGATCACTTCTGGACCGAAGATATGGCTGACGTGGACTGGCACGCCGTCTACGAACGCTACTTCCCGCTGATTGACAGAATTTCGACGCGCGCCGAGTTTTCAGACTTGATGTGGGAGATGCAGGGCGAGCTGGGAACGTCGCACGCTTACGAATTCGGCGGGGATTATCGTCCGGAGCCGCGCTACGATATGGGCTTTCTCGGCGCTGATCTGATCTTTGACAGAAAGCTCAAGCTCTGGAAGGTCGCCCATATCGTTCACGGTGATCCCTGGGATATGACGAAGTCGTCCCCCTTCACTCAGCCTGGTGTCAACGTGCGCGAGGGCGACACGATCTTAGCTATCAATGGTCGCCGCGTCGATGAGAACACGTCGCCGTATGAGCTATTAGTCAATCAAGCCAACTGTGAGATTCTTCTCACCGTCGGCGACGCCAAGGGCGAGAATCCCAGAACAGTCTCGGTGAAGACGCTTGCTTCTGAGACGCCAGCGCGCTACCGCGATTGGGTCGAGCAGAACAGAAGATTCGTACATGAAAAGACCAACGGTCGTGTAGGGTATGTGCACATCCCGAATATGGGACCGATAGGATACTCCGAGTTTCATCGCTATTTTCTCTCGGAGATTGATCGTGAGGGCCTGATCGTAGACGTGCGGTTCAACGGCGGCGGGCACGTCTCGGAGCTTATCTTAGAAAAACTGGCGCGGCGGAGAATCGCGTATGTGAAGACCCGGTGGTTTGGGGCGCAGCCCTATCCGACAGATTCTGTCGGCGGCCCGATGGTCGCGCTCACGAACGAATACGCGGGCTCCGACGGCGATATCTTCTCGCATAATTTTAAGCTGTTAAAACTCGGCCCGCTTGTGGGGAAACGCACGTGGGGTGGGGTGATCGGCATCTGGGCACGACACTCTCTTGTAGACGGTGGGATCACCACGCAGCC
This sequence comes from Candidatus Bipolaricaulota bacterium, assembly GCA_938091745.1. GTDB lineage: Bacteria > Bipolaricaulota > Bipolaricaulia > RBG-16-55-9 > DRXL01 > JANXCC01. The sequence goes on along the minus strand of CALLJK010000011.1, from coordinate 22,768 downwards.
GGAGTTTGCGTTCTGGTTCAAGGACGTGGGCTGGAAGGGCGAGAACTACGGGACTAATCCCGATATTGAAGTCGAGTATCGTCCGCAGGACTATGTCGCTGAGAAAGACCCGCAGCTCGAGCGTGCCGTGCATGAGATCGTAAAACTCTTGGAGTCGAACCCGCCGAGCAAGCCGGAGTTCACCAAGCGCCCCAGCCGGTCACTGCCCAAGCTGCCGAAGAAATAAGAGAGTCTGTGTTTTGCCAAAATCAGCCCTTGACTGGGCGACAGAAACCATGTATATTACATTTGTAAGCTATCGTATACACCATGTATGTAACAGATAGCTCAACTCTTATATTGCTAGCCAGGATCGAGCTTCTCCGATCGGTGGCGGAGCGACATCGAATCCTGGTGACAGAGGAAGTGCTTGATGAGTGTACCGTCAAAGAAACATTGGACAGCCGACTCATTCGAGCCTTGGCAGAAGCAAGGATGATCGCCCTAGAAGCCTTGACGGAGCAAGATCAAAACCTGACAAAGAAGTTGCGTACCGACTTCAAGCTGGGCAAAGGAGAAATTAGTGCGCTGGCACTCGCCCACCGCCAAGGATTGCCCCTGGCCACTGACGACCGGTTGGCCATGAAAGTGGCGAAACTGCTTAACGTCAGCTTTGTCACGACCCTTCACTTCTTGGTAGAGGCCTATGAGAGCGCATGGATCGAGAGGAAAATCGCCCTGGAGAAACTGGAAAAACTGCAGATGATCGGCCGCTACAGCGAACGCATCCTCGCAGATGCTAAGCGTCGCCTCGGAGGTGAAGCATGAAAACGAAGGTGATCAGCCTCAGGTTAGCCCCCAAGCAACTGGAGCAGGTAGAGGAACTGGCCAAAGAGGAGCAGAAGGAGAAATCCGAACTGGTTCGGGAACTGATAAACTACGGTCTCATGCTGAAGATGTTCAAATTCTACCGCCAAGGCAAGGTTTCCCTTGGCTACGTGGCTGAGAAGCTTTCTCTCTCTGTTGGTGAGGTCTTGGACCTGTTAGCTGAGTTCGGGATCGAGTCTCCAATGGACTTCGAAGATTACTTACAGGGCTTCGAAACCTTGAAGAGAACCTTCCCAGGACGAGTTCGGGTAGACTGATTCTGAAATAATAGCCTGGCCGCCAGCTTCGAGAGTGGTGGGATCAGCTAGCTGAATCGAGCCACTATCGCTCGAAGCAGCTTCGCCAAATCGTGCTCGCGGCGCTTTGTGATCTCGAGGACTTCCTCGTGCGTGAGCTTATCTGCCCCGATCCCCGCAGCCATGTTCGTGACTACTGAAATTGCTAAGACTTCCAGCCCGCAGTGCCGCGCCGCGATCACCTCCGGAACGGTGCTCATCCCAACCAAGTCCGCGCCCAGTCTCTTATACGCTTCGATCTCCGCGGGGGTCTCGTACATCGGCCCTGGCGTCGCGATATAAACGCCTTCCCTCAGCTCCAGCCCCACATCGCGAGCTGCTTCTTTGGCCAGCGCGCGTAAGCGAGCACTGTACGCGTCTAAGAGATTGGGAAATCTCGGGCCAAGCTCAGCAATATTCTCCCCGCGCAACGGATTATCTGGGATCGTATTGATGTGATCCCGAATGAGCACAAGGTCCCCAACTTTCAGGTCTGTATTGATCGCTCCGGCTGCATTGGTCAGAATTACTCTCTCTATGCCCAAGAGCTTCATCACCCTGATGGGGAAGGCGATCTCGCTCATAGAGTACCCTTCGTAGAAGTGCACCCGCCCGCGCGAGATCAGCACAGATTTCTTCTCTAGAATCCCAAAAACCCATTCCCCCGCGTGCCCCACGACCGTCGGCTGGGGGAAGTTGGGAATCTTCGCCCATGAGAAGCGCTGCTCGCGCTCAAGCTTCCCCAAAGCGTCCGAGAGCCCCGACCCCAACACCAAGCCGATCTTGGGAGAAATCTTCGCGCGCTTCTGTACGAAGAGCGCGGCTCTTTTGAGTTTTTTCAGCTCGCTCATAGGTGGCCCTCACCCCCAGGCTTCGCCTGGACCGTACATCGTGCCGCCTCCGGCGGCACGGCGAACAGTCCAGACGAAGTCTGGCGTCAGGCGGGGTGAGGGCCTCTCACATCCTCCTTATCCCCAAACTGTTCTTCAGCCGGCGCAGCCCCGCACGGATCGCCCGCGCCCGCACTTCAGCAATCCCCTTCACTTCCATTAGGTCTTTTTCGGTCGCTCGCAGGATCGCCCGCAACGACCCGAATGTGTTCACTAAATCTTCGATCACCGCCATCGGCAGCCTTGGGATTTGGCTGAGCACCCGATATCCCCGCGATGGCAAGAACCGATCGAGCATCTCCTCGCTGCTCTCATACCCCAAGATCTCTAAGATCTTCTCCGTCGAGAGCAGCTCCTCAGGGGGCAGCCGACGAATCTCCTCGAGAATCGTCTTGGGGGATTTGCGGTTGACTTGGAAATCTCGCACGATCAGCTCGGCCTGCTCCTTCACCCCCACCATGAGCCACTCCAATAAGAGCTCCGTGAGCTTGCGCTCCTCCCCAAGCTCCACAAAGAGCCTCTGAATCTCTTCTTCGGTGTCTAAGATCTGCACAATATTCTGCAAGATATTGGCGACATGATAGGGCAGAACTCGCCCTTCCAGCTCGAGCGCCATCAGCTCGTGCGAGAGCTCATTATACGTGACACGGTATTGCTCCAAGATGCGCAGGGCTTGATTGACCCGCGCGCTCAGCACCGAGATATCTTGTAAGACATACTTAATCGGCCCATAGTAGATCGTGACTCTGCCCATGCGCTCCGCAGAGATCGCGATCGTCGCCACGTTGAGCTGCTTCGCAACTTTTTCAGCGGTCAAGTGTCTCGTGCCGGTCTCGTCAGACTCAATAGACGGATCAGGCACCAGATACGCGTTCGCATAATAGATTCTCTTCAAGTCTTCGTCAATGACAATCGCGCGGTCCATCTTGGAGAGCTCCACGACGCGCTGCGGCGTGAACTCGGTATCGAGAAAGAACCCCGCGTGCACGACCTCGCGCGCCTTCTCTAGGTCTGAGAGAACAATCAGCCCGCCGTTGCGCATCTGCACGATAGAATTGATCGCTTCGCGCAGGGGCGTCCCCGGCGCAACCTTCGCGAGAACCTTCAAGAACTCTTCCTCACGCACGCCCATCAGACTCCTAGCGCCTCCATCGCCTCGCGGATCGTGCGGACCGCGCAGATCTCCATCCCCATCATATCGAACTTCTCCCCAGCGGGGACGACCGCCCGCTTGTAGCCGAGCTTGGCAGCTTCGGTTAAGCGCTCGCGCAGCTTCTTCACGCGCCGCACCTCACCAGAGAGCCCCAGCTCCCCCACAACGACTGTCTGGCCGTCTATGGGCCTCTCTTTGAAGCTTGACACGACGGCAGCCGCTACGCCCAAATCTATCGCGGTCTCGCGCAGGGTCAGCCCGCCCGCAACGTTCACATAGATATCTTCCCCGCTGATCTGCGCTCCCAAGTGCTTCTCGATCACGGCTAACAGCAGCGCCACACGATTGAGATCGAGGCCCGTCGCCCGTCTCTGGGGATAGTTTGATCTCGTGAACGCCACGAGCGCTTGGATCTCGACTAAGATCGGGCGTGTCCCTTCTAACGTGGGAACGATCACTGAGCCTGGAGGTACCGGCCCTATCCGTTCTGTGAAGAACTTCGAGGGGTTGGCGATCTCGACCAAGCCCGATTCGGTCATCTGGAAGACCCCAATCTCTTCGGTCGAGCCGAAGCGATCCTTGACAGCTCTGACGATCCGCACGTCGCTCTCCCGCCCGCCTTCAATATACAGAGCGATATCGACGAGATGCTCAATCGCCTTTGGGCCAGCGAACTCCCCAGACTTCGTGATGTGCCCAATCAGAAATATTGGGATCTTCTGGGCTCTGGCTAACTGACTCAGCTCGAACGTCGCTTGGCCCACTTGATAGGTCGTCCCCAGCCCGACGCCCTCCCCTTCGGGGAAGACCGTCTGAATCGAGTCTATAATAACAGCCGAGGCTCTGGTCTGGAGCACGTGGTCTCGGATTGCCGACAGATTCTGTTCGTGAACTATCAAGAGATTGTTCGTCTCTTTGATAGCTAAGCGTTCGGCGCGCAGCTTGATCTGTCCGGGGGACTCTTCGCCGGAGATATAGAGCACGGGGCCGTGCTGGGCGAGCTGGGCGGCAACTTGCAATAAGAGCGTAGACTTCCCGATGCCCGGCTCGCCGCCCACTAAGAGCACCGAGCCGGGGATCAGCCCACCCCCGATGACCCGATCAAATTCAGCGATCTGGGTGGGGCAGCGTTGCGTCTCTTCGAGGGGGATCTCTGGGAGCGCTTGGGGGGTCGAGATCGTCTGAGCACCCGCTCGCTTCTCAGAGAACTCCGTGAACGTATCCCACCGGCCGCACTGCGGGCAGCGTCCGAACCATTGGAGCGAGGCATAGCCGCAGTCCCGGCAACGATACATATCTCAAACCAATTCCGGGGTCTTCTCTTCTTTCTTCGAGAAGTAGATCTGCCCGTCTTTGGCGTCGATAATAATAGAATCGCCCTTGACAAACTCGCCCTCTAAGATCTTATCAGAGATGGGGTTCTCGATCAGTCTCTCTAACGTTCTCACTAACGGCCGCGCCCCGTACTTGGGATCGTAGCCCTCTTTAATCACAAGCTCCTTGGCGCTCTCCGTGACGGTGATGAAGATCTCCCGCTCGCGCAATCTCTCCGCAAGCTCGCGCAGCTTCAGCTCCGCTATCTTATAGATATTCTCTCTGGTGTGCTGATGGAAGACGATAATATCGTCGAGACGGTTGAGAAACTCCGGCCGGAAGAATTCCTTCACCTCGCTCATGACGCGGCTGCGCATCTCTATATACGACTCTTTGGAGTCGACCTCGTCAGAAGCTCCAAACCCCAGCACCGCCCGATCGGTGATCGTCTTGGACCCCAAGTTGCTCGTCATGATTAAGACCGTATTTCTGAAGTCCACCCGACGCCCCTGAGAATCTGTCAGCGCCCCGTCGTCCATCACTTGCAAGAGAATATTGAAGACATCGCGATGGGCCTTCTCGATCTCGTCGAAGAGCACCACAGAGTAGGGTCTTCTGCGGACAGCTTCCGTCAGTTCCCCAGCTTCTTCGTAGCCCACATACCCCGGGGGCGCCCCGATCAGCCGCGAGACCGAGAACCGCTCCATATACTCAGACATATCGATTCTGATGATCGCCTCTTCGTCGCCGAAGAGAAACTCGGCTATCGCTTTGGCTAATTCGGTCTTGCCCACGCCTGTGGGCCCCAGGAACAAGAAGCTCCCGATCGGGCGCTTGGGGTCCTTCACCCCGGCATAAGCCCGACGGATCGCCCGGGCTATAGCTTTCACGGCTTCGTCCTGGTCAATATAGCGCTTATGAATCTCTTCTTCCATGGTCAGGACGCGTTTCGATTCCTCCATCTTCATGTGGCCCACGGGCACGCCCGTCCAGCTCGAGACCATCTGGGCGATATCGTCTTCAGTGACGACCGCCTCGTATTCGTGAAACTCCATCTTCAGCGCGCGCAAGCGCTCCTGCAGCTGATGCTCAGCATCGCGCAGCTCGGCTGCTCGCTCATAGTTCTGCTCGCTGATCGCAGCATTCTTCTGCTCCGCGATCTCGCGCAAGCGCTCCTCAAGCTCATGGATCTCCGGGGAGAACGAGCTCGTCTCTAAGCGCTTCTTCGCGGCTGTTTCGTCTATTAAGTCTATAGCTTTATCGGGCAAGAAGTGATCAGTAATATAGCGATCAGAAAGTTTCGCCGCCGCGTAGAGCGCCCCGTCCGTAATTTTTACTCGGTGATGGGCTTCGTAGCGCGGGCGCAGCCCCTTGAGGATCTTCACGGTCGCCTCGATAGAGGGCTCTTCGACTAAGATCTTCTTGAATCGTCGCTCCAGCGCCGCGTCTTTTTCGATATATTTTCGGTACTCGTCGAGGGTCGCCGTCCCAATGCACTGAATCAGCCCTGACGCGAGCGGGGGCTTCAAGATCGCCGAAGCGTCAATAGCCCCCTCAGCCCCGCCAGCTCCCACGACCGTGTGCAGCTCGTCAATGAACAGAATGACGTTCCCAGATTCGATCACGGCGTTGACGATCGCTTTGAGTCTCTGTTCGAACTCCCCGCGATATTTCGTGCCGGCGACGATGGCCGCCATGTCTAATTCTATGATCTCCTTGCCCAGGAGCGGTGCGGGCACGTCTCCTGAGGCGATGCGCTGGGCCAGCCCCTCGACAATAGCTGTCTTCCCCACGCCGGGTTCGCCGACGATGACGGGGTTGTTCTTCTTTCTGCGGGAGAGCGTCTGGATGATGCTATTGATCTCTTTGTCGCGGCCGATGACGGGATCGAGCCGGCCGGCGCGCGCCTCTTCGACCAAGTTTCTCCCGTACTCGAAGGTCTTCCATTTGCGGTCGTCGCGTTTGGCGCGCGAGCCCACAAGATTGGCTTGCAACGGCGAGAGATACCGTCGGACCTTGGCGACGTCAATCCCCGCTCGCTGGAGGATCTGCGCGGCGATGTTGTTGCCCTCTTCTAAGATTGCGAGCAAGAGATCTTCCGCGGCGATCAGGGTATGGCCGTAGCGTCGGGTCTCTTCATACGAGAGGGTGATGATGCGTTTGAGCTGTGGGGTGGGTTGGAGTTCGGCGGGGAGGAAGCGAGCTTGGCCGCGGCCGATGCTGTGTTCGATCTCGCGGGCTACGCGTTGATACGTGAGGTTATTGGCCTCCAAGAACTTACAGACTTCGGAGGTGCGCATCTTGGTGAAGGCGAGCAACAAGTGTTCTGTGCCGACGTAGTCGTGGCCCCAGGCTTCGGCTTCCTTGTAGGCCAGGCCGATGGCTTGTTGGGCCTCGCGTGAGAAGAGATTGTACATTTCGTGCATAAGAACCTCCAGCGCCACGATTATAAGGAGGGCGGGAAGGGCTGTCAAGGGCTTTCCGTCACACTGGGCTAACATTGCCCTTGGGCGCAGAAGAGCACGTCGAGCTTCAGAGTCGGGCGCCGCTCGTGGTTGCGCAGCACATCCGCACGATACGCAAGCAGCGCGTGCATGTGCACCAAGGGGATGACGGGGAGTGTTTCAGCAATGAGCAATTGGGCTTCGTCTTGAAAGACCTTGCTCTCTTGTATAGTAGGAGCGCGCTCAGCTCGCTGCACAAGCTCATCGAGACGCTTCTCGAGCTCTGTCGGCTGCTGGGCACACGTGGGATGAAAGAAGTGCAGCATTCCCGAACAGTGCCAGATTGCGCGTTGGGTTACTAAGTCGTCGGGTAAGGAGTCGCCCAAGCCCTCCGTAAAGCGCCCTGCGCCGTCCCAGCCAACGATGGCCACTTCGTATTGGCCCTTCAGTAGCCGATCTATGAAATTCTCCCCAACAGATGTGAATCGAATCTTTATACCGATCTTGGTGAGCGTAGGCAGGAGCACCCGTGCGAGAGCTTCCGAGGGCAACAGACTCATTGTGGGGACTAAGAGCTCGAACTCCAAGCGCCCGGCGGGATTGCCCTGACCGAGAAAGTTTTGCGGGATTTCCCGCACGCCGTCGCCGTTTGTATCTCTCAGTCCGAGACTGTCAAGAAGCTGGGCGGCCTTCTGGAGGTCATAGGGCGTTTGAAGAGCGCGAAATCTCTCGAAAATCTTTGGATCTTGCCCCAGACGACCCACAAAATACGGCGATGCCGGACTGATAGGGCCGTAGAGCTCCACCCCCAATCCCAAGAAGAGCTCTCGGACAAGCTGAGCTCGCGGCATGGCGTAGCTGAGAGCACGTCGGAACTCCGTCGCGCGAAAGACCGCCCGCAACGCTGAGTTGGCAGCATCCCAATTGAGCACAAGAAACTGCCCGCCGAAGGCGGCTTGCCCGTTAGAAATATCGTCGTTGAGCACGAGACGTCCGGAGATCTTGTCCGACTGTAAGATAGGGAGATCAGCCGGGCGCGGATAGAAAAAATGCACCTCGCGGTTGCGAAATCTTTGCAAGGCCAACTCCGGCGATAATGCGAGCACCGTGAGCCAATTCAGATAGGGCAAAGCCGTCCCTCGAATATCTCTCTTCCAATAATAATCGTTTCGTGTGAAGGTCACCTTGTCTTCGCTCAGCCCCTCAAGACGAAACGGCCCCAGCCCAGCGATCTGACTTGGCGATGTCTGCAGCGACCACGCGCTATTGAACCCCCGGGGGTCGCGCTCGTATCTTTGGAGTTTCTGCTTAGGTAAGATGGGCACAGAGCCGATCTGCCACAGCTGCCATCGCCCCATAGGGGTCTTGCAGAGAAACCGAATCTCGAAAGAGCTTACAACTGTGACCGTGGGCAGGGCGCCATCGGCACAGCGCACCGCGTCACGCCACGGGGTAGCAATCTCGCTGGGATAGATCAGATTCTCAAACGTGAAGCGCACGTCTTCGGTCGTGACCGGCGTCCCGTCCGAGAAGCGCAATCCCTGCCGCAGCACAAACGTCACTGTTGTGCGATTAGGGCTTTGGGTAAATTTCGAAGCACCTGCTGGCTCAGGGCTTTCGGCTGCTCCCTCTAAGAGCCCAGCGTGGAGCGCCCGGGATATTTCGAGAGAGACTCGGTCGACCGCGACGATAGGGTTGAGCGTGCGCGGCTTTCCTGAAGACACATATTTAATTGAGCTACTGGGGGTGCCAAGCTGGACCATCTGGGCAGAGTGACATCCACTGGGGAGAGCTCCCCCAGGAGATGGGTAGGCACAGACGATCTTAGGGGTTGCCGGCCCCTGGGCCAACACATACCCGCACCATCCCACGAGCGCAAGTTTGAGTATCAATTTTCGCATAAGTAGCCTCCTGCTTGCAGCCATTGTATAATAAATGACGAGCTCTGTACAGCAGGAGGAAGTCCGCATGAGCGCCACAGAACGCTGGGAACGGGAGACTCTCCACCCATTCCTACAGAAGGCCCCCGAACGCAAGAAAAAATTCATCACCGTCTCCAACGAGGAGATCAAACGACTCTATACCCCAGACGACCTCAAAGACTTCGACTACGAGCGCGACCTGGGCTACCCCGGCCAATACCCCTACACCCGCGGCGTCTACCCCACCATGTACCGCGGACGGCTCTGGACCATGAGACAGTTCGCGGGCTTCGGCGGCCCAGAAGAGACCAATCAGCGATTCAAATATCTCCTGAGAGAGGGCCAGACCGGCCTCTCTACAGCCTTCGATATGCCCACCCTCATGGGCTTAGATAGCGATCACCCCTTAGCCGATGGGGAAGTGGGCGTCGAAGGCGTCGCCGTCGATACCCTGCGCGACTTCGAGATCCTCTTCGACGGCATCCCCTTAGATAAAGTTACGACAAGCTTCACCATCAACCCCAGCGCCCCAGTCATCTACGCGATGTACATCGCGATCGGAGATGCCCAGGGCGTCCCACGCGAGAAGCTCCGCGGCACTATCCAAAACGATATGCTCAAGGAGTTCATCGCCCAAAAAGAATGGGTCATCCCCCCGCGCCCATCTGTCGACTTAATTGTAGACATCTTCGAGTTCGGCATCAAAGAGACGCCGAATTTCAATCTGATAAGCATCTCCGGGTATCACATTCGAGAGGCGGGCGCCACAGCCATCCAAGAATTAGCCTTCACGCTTGCTGATGGGATGGCTTATGTCGAAGCGGCACTCAAGCGCGGCATAGATATAGATAGACTGGGCCCACAGCTCAGCTTCTTCTTCAACTCTCACAATTCGTTCTTTGAGGAGATCGCCAAGTTCCGAGCAGCGCGACGGATCTGGGCCAAAGCTCTGCGCGAGCGCTACGGCGCCAAGAACCCCGAGAGCTGGAAGCTCCGCTTTCACACCCAGACAGCCGGGTGCTCGCTGACAGAACAACAGCCCCTTAATAATATTATCAGAGTGACGATCCAAGCATTAGCTGCGGTCTTAGGAGGCACCCAGAGCTTGCATACGAATTCTTATGATGAAGCCCTGGCCCTGCCCAGCGAAGAAGCCGTGAGGATCGCCCTGCGCACCCAGCAAATTATCGCGTATGAGTCGGGTGTCGCGGACACGATTGACCCGCTCGCGGGCAGCTACTTCGTCGAGGCTCTCACGAACGAGACCGAGCGCAAAGCGTTAGAATATATTAAGAAGATAGAAGAGATGGGGCACGGCTCGATCTTAGAGGGGGTCTTCGCGGGGATCGAGAACGGGTTCTTCCAGAGGGAGATCGCCCAAGCAGCATATGAGTATCAGAAGCAAGTCGAGTCTGGGGAACAGATTATCGTCGGGGTGAACAAATACGTCATGCCCCAGGACGAGAAAGTCAATATATTGCGGGTCGATCCGGAAGTCCAGCGCAGACAGATCGAGCGGCTGAAGCGAGTCCGGGCGGAGCGCGACACCCGCGCGGTGAAGCGCGCCCTGGAGCGACTCGAAGAAGCCGCTCGCACCAGGGAGAACACCATGCCCTATATTCTAGAAGCTGTCAAAGCCTACGCGAGCGTCGGGGAGATCATGGAGGTGCTGAAGAAGGTACACGGGGCCTATCGCGAGCCGGTGATCGTGTGAGACCTAACCCCCACCCCCTTCCCTGAAAGGGAAGGGGAGTTCCCCTCCCCGTGTCGGGGAGGGGATGAAGGGGAGGGGTTCCTATGAATCGTCCGATCAGAGTCTTGATGGCCAAGGCGGGGCTGGACGGCCACGACCGCGGGGTAAAAGTTGTCGCCCGGGCGTTGCGCGACGCCGGCATGGAAGTGATCTACACCGGGCTGCATAACACCCCAGAGCAAGTCGTCAAGGCCGCCCTGCAAGAGGACGTGGACGTCATCGGGGTGAGCATCCTCTCCGGGGCGCACCTGACGATCTTCAGAAAGATCACAGAACTCATGAAGCAATATGGGATGGACGACGTCTTATTGCTTGGCGGGGGGATCATCCCCGACGAAGACAAACCCATCTTAGCGCAGATGGGGGTGAAGGGACTCTTCGGCCCGGGGACCTCCACCCAAGAGATCATAGAATTTATCAAGAGAGAGGTGCGGCGCGGCTAAGGCGTGGCCGCTACCGCGGGCCGCGCGACAAACCGCTCCAGCACGCGCGCGAGCCTCCGTATCCCTTCTTCGATCTTATCGGGGGTCATGTACGAGAAATTGAGGCGCATCGTATTCTGCCCGGAGCCGTCGGCATAGAATGCTACCCCTGGCACGAACGCGACCTTCTCCTTGATCGCTTCTTTGAGGACTGCGGAAGCGTCCAGGTGCTCTGGGAGGATCACCCACAAGAAGAGCCCGCCCTGGGGGTGCGTCCAGCGCACGCCCTCGGGGAAGTAGCGCTCCAGAGCCTTGAGCATAGCATCGCGCCGCTCGCGATAGACTTCTCTTATGAACCGCACATGTCTGTCTAAAAAGCCCCCATGAGCGACTTCATAGGCGACCATCTGCGTAAAGGTGCTGGTGTGCAAGTCCGACCCCTGCTTGGCCTGGACTAACTTCTTGATCACTTCAACCGGGGCGATGATCCACCCCAGTCTCAGCCCCGGCGCCAGCGTCTTGGAGAACGTGCTCAGATAGATAACATTCCCGCTGTAGGGCGCGCCGTTGTGACGCTGAAATTCGTTATCTATCACGACGAGCGACGGGAGATGATCGCCCTCGTAGCGTAGCTGCCCATAGGGGTCATCTTCAATGATGGGCACGCCGTAGTGATCGGCGAGCTCGATCAGTTTCTTGCGGCGCTCCAGCGACAGGGTGACCCCGGCGGGGTTATGAAAGTTGGGCAGCACGTAGAGAAACTTCGGGCCGACCCGAAGAGCCTCTTCGAGCTTGTCCGTCTGCAGCCCCTCTTCATCCAACGGAACGGTGACATACTCCGTCTGATAGGCGTTCCACGCTTGGAGCGCTCCCAAGTACGTGGGCTTCTCGACTAAGACTCGATCTCCGGGGTTGATGAAGACCTTGCCAATCAAATCGAGCGCTTGCTGAGAGCCGCTGGTGATCAAGATATTGTCCGCGCTGACCACGATGCCGTAGCGCGCCGTGTGCCGCGCGATCATCTCTCTCAAGGGCCGATAGCCCTCGGTCGTGCTGTACTGCAGCGCTTGTGGGCCATGCTCTGCTAAGACTCTTTGACAGGCTTCTTGGAACTCCTTGACGGGAAAGACGTCGGGCGCGGGCAGGCCGCCCGCAAACGAGATCACGTCCGGCTGCTCAGTGAGCTTGAGCAACTCGCGCACCACAGAGCTCTGCATTCTCTGCGTGCGTTGGGCATAGCGATCTAACCACAGGGTCTTCATAGGGCCTCCTTAGAAGAATATCCACGTCACCAAGGCGAAGATCGGTATGAGAATCAGCACTGAGTAGACCATATAGCCGAAGAAGCTGGGCATCTGTATGTGCTCACGCTCCGCTATAGCTTTTACCATAAAATTGGGGCCGTTGCCAATATAGGTGTTTGCGCCCATGAAGACAGCCCCACAAGCAATCGCTGCCAAAAACGTCGACCCAGCTCCGGTCTGGATGAGCTGCCGCAGATAGTTTGGCACTTCCACGCTGATGCCCTGCAAGCCCGCGGCCGTCGCCGACATCGTGAGATACGTTGGGGCGTTATCTAAGAAGCTCGAAAGCATGCCCGTGGCCCAGAAGAACTGCCACGGCTCTCTCAGCCCCAGCTCCGGCCCACGAGCATTTAAGATTAAGAGTGCGGGGATCATCGTGGCGAAGATCCCCGCGAAGACGACCGCGACTTCAATGATCGGCCCCCAACTGAAGTGATTCTCGGCTCGCCAACTCTTATCCGAGAGCCACCAGCTCAGCGCCCCGAGCGCTATCATCGCACTATCGAGTACTAACTCGTGCACCCCATGCCCAAGATGGAATGTCCCCAACAGATAGATAGTCAGCACAACCCCGCCGAGCAAGAGAAAATTTCTCGCCCCTACGATCTGAAAGGGCTGGCGCGGGAGCACCATCTCGTCCAGATCTCCTGGGCGCCGAATGTCCTCCGCGCGAAAGACGACCGAGTCCCAGATATAGAAGATTACTAATAAGCTCCCGCAGACGAGGAGCCACTGGGGAAAGAGCTTCAAAGTCCACTCGAAGGGCACGCCCTTCAAAAACCCCAAGAAGAGAGGAGGATCGCCCAAGGGAGTGAGCAGCCCCCCGGTGTTGCTCACGAGAAAGATAAAGAATATAACGATATGGGCTTTACGCTGTCGGACAGCGTTAGCGCGCAGTAGGGGGCGAATCAGCAACATCGACGCGCCGGTCGTGCCGATGAAGCTTGCCAAAATCGCGCCAATCCCCAAGAAGATCGTATTGACTTCTGGGGTACCTGCGAAGCTCCCGCGGATCACAATGCCCCCGGAGATCGTAAACAACGCCCAGAGCAATAAGATAAACGAAAAATATTCTAGGGCCGTCTTGACGATGACTTCGACCCCCGCGCCGTTGACACAAACGGGGACGCCAATATTGAGACAATGCCGAGCAAAGCTCGCCAGCCCTGGGCTGACCCACGTCGCTAAATAGAGCGCGACGGGCACGCCGAAGATAGCGCTGACAAGGGCTTTATTGCGATTCTTCTCCCAAAAATGCGGAGCAGTCAAGGGCAAGATCGCAATTGAAAGGAGTAGCAATGCAAAAGGCAGCGCTGACCACAGGGGCAAGAGCTTTCCCAGATCTTGGCCTTCCATGCTCTTGTATTGTGCCACAAAGTCCCTGCGCTGGCCATGACTAATATCATAGTGAGAATTGCGGTTGCGCAGGGTTGACACGCTCAGGGTGTTTCAGTAGAGTGGAGCAGCTATGACTCAGCTTCAGATCAAACCTTTCGATCCGCAGACGGCAAGCCAAGCAGAATTTGAAGCGTATAATGCGTTTGTTAATCAGATTCAAGCCGAGATGTGGCCCGAGGACCCGCCTACTGAGCTTGAGGAGCTGATTCGGGGGCTACGCTCAACGCCCCCGTTTGTGGTGAGACGGCGGTGGGTCGTCTGGTGCGATAAAAAGATCGTCGCTCGGGGTGTAGCGACCTTCTGGCGCACTGAAGATAACCAGCATTTGCTCAATTTCGACATTGCTGTCTTGCCGGAGTGGCGTCGCCAGGGCTGGGCCAAACGCTTACTCAGACTGATCGCCGATGTGGCGCAACAAGAGAAGCGTCGGCTGCTCATGACCGGGACAGACTCAGCGATCCCCGCCGGGGAGGCGTTCATGAGGCGTCTTGGGGCGCAGCCGGGACAAGCCAACCTCACGAATCAGCTCAATCTTGCCGAGCTCGATAGAGAGCTGTTGCGACGCTGGCAGGAGCGCGCGCCCAAAGACGAGTTCGAACTTGGGCTGTGGGAAGGCCCCTACCCCGAAGAGGAACTCGATGCGATTGTGAGATTGCGCGAGGTGATGAACACCGCGCCACGAGATAACTTGGAGATTGAGGACTTCAAGTGGACAAGAGAGCAGCTCCGTCAGATCGAAGCATCTTTAGCTGAGCAGAAGACCGAGCGCTGGACGATGTACGTGCGCGAAAAGAAGACAAGAAATCTCGCAGGCTACACCGAAGTCTTTTGGAGCGCTTTTGAGCCGGAGACGCTCTATCAAGGGGACACCGGGGTCTTCCCCGAATATCGTGGGCGTGGGCTGGGAAAGTGGCTCAAGGCAGCAATGCTCGAGAAAATACTACGTGACCGTCCGCAAGTCAAACGCGTGCGCACGGGCAACGCCAACTCCAATGCACCTATGCTCAAGATTAATTACGAGCTGGGCTTTCGACCCTATAAACGGTGGACGACCTGGCAGGTGGAGCTGGAGAAGGTCTTAGAATATCTCAGATCATCTCCAGCGTGAGCTGATCGGCTTTCTGTATAGACTCAGCTAAATCTAAGATGGCCACCATGCGCGGGACGGGATATGCCGACGAGGTAAACAGCGTCAGACACCGTTTGCCGAAGAGATAGCGCGGCGCATGGGGCTGATGGCCGCGAATCAGAATTTTTTTATCTAATCGTCTCATGATCTCACGAAAGTACGCTTCGCCATACTGCGGGCGGCTCCCCCAGTCCCCAAGATAATATCCCGGAACTTCCTGCCAATCCCCCCAGGTGATCGCACGCCAGTTCTCATCCCCAAATTCGATCTGACTGATCTCACTGAGAGTCTGCACATCAGGCAGCCCCGCGTGAGTAGCGAGCACACCGTTGGGCGTCGAGAGAACAAAGGGGAGGAGCGCAAGCGTCTCGGCAAAATCTTTTCGGCGTTCCTCGTCGAGTTCGTACCAAAAGTCTGCTGGAGAGAATTCTGTATACTTCCAGCCCTCATGGTTGCCCTGCAATAAAAAAATATTCTCCGGGTTCTTCAGCTTCTGCTCTAAGAGAAAGAGAATGTTCTCTAAAGATTGCGCCCCACGGTCGACATAGTCTCCCAAAAAGACGAGTATCGTCTCAGAGTTTAAATAGCGCTCGACGACAATCTGAGACGCTTCATAGTCACCGTGAGTATCGCCGACGAAGACCGCGCGCCCCCGCGAAGCCAGCTCAATGAGCCGCCCTTGAGAAGTAAAGAGATCTGATGATTTCTGAAGGAGCGTCCGCTCGTCCATTACAACTCCGCAAAGCCCTTAAATTTTTGTTCGATCTTGCCAGAGAGCATCTTGACGATCGCAGCGCGGCCTGACTCCGTCGCCGCGAACTTCTTCAGCTCGTCCGTGAATTTCGTGAGCTTCAACGGCTCAAGATATTTTTCGAAGTCGCGCTGACGTAATTCGTCCAGGCGCTCTTTGGTGACCCCCATGTGCCGGATGATCTTCTTCAGCAGCGCAAAGAAGATATTCAGCCCGACGTTGCTCTGCACAAACGAGTTCTCTTTCTTCCAGTTCGTCGGGAAGATCTCTTTGACTGCCAAGAGATACTGTTTGAGCACGTGATAGGGCGTGGACTCGTCTTTAGGAGTCTTTTGAATCAACCCTTTGGAGCGCCCTACTAAACTGTGCCGTACAAGCCCGCTACAAAGACTCGACAGTTTCAGCAGCCCGCCATTGAACCCACAATCGATATCATAGTCAAAGAACTTCTCTTCGTGGAAGCGAATAATAACCCGGGCAGCAATGGAGCGCGGGTCATCGGTAGCGATCTCCTTGCTCAGCAAGAAGTCTACCAAGTTCGCGTTGATCTTCTTCTGTTTGTTATTGACGGTGCGGAAGACTGTTGCTTGTTCAGCCTTGGTGAGATTCTGAAATGCTGTGACGATGAGCTTAAAGTTCTCAGCAATCTCACGGTTTTCGAGCTTGCAGAAGCTATAGAGTCTGTGCTGACCGTCAATGACCCACGCGATCCCGTAGCGTTCGGGGATGTGCAAGATCCCGATGTTGCCGTTGGTCGGCTCCCAGCGCACGCCCTCTTCAAAACTGATAATGATATTATTGGGGAAGTTCACCTCGAGCTTCTCCTTGGAAAGTTCTGCGGCGATCTCCATGAGCCGATCTTTGTCTATCATGCGCTGATAGGCTTCAGTGTGCGGGTCAGTCAGACGAAAGACATACGCCAAGGGCATGAGCTTTGAGGCTTCCAGCTCGAAAGTAAGCAAATCCTTGCCGAAGCGCGTCGTCTTGATCGCGGGGACAGAGATAACCTTCCCGGTGTCGCGGGTGATGCCGAACTCGTCTTTCAAGAGCGAGAGCAAAGCGAGTTCGGGGTTGAGCGCGTCTCTCAGTCTATCATAGAAGCGCACGCGCTCAGCCGTCCAGATCTTCAGTCCCTGGGAGTTAGCTTTCTGCACGTCTTCGGGTTTGATCTGGGCCCACTCGAAGTTGACGACGATCACGCCAAGATATGTTCTGGAGGGTTCAGCACGCCGCGCTTCAGCGATGACCGACGAGAGCTTGTTGATCGGTTCTAGGAGCGAGATGACCGGGGCGTCTTTCTCCTTGCATTCGATCAAGACGCGATAGTGCTCGTAGTCAAAAGCCGCGTCGATCTGTTGGCCGAAGAGAAAGAAGTCCGCGCCACCGTGAAGTTGGATCTGTCCTGCCTCAGCGAATTTCTCTAGAAAGCTATAGATCTTTTGCTCAAACGGGCTGTGAAAGCGAACTTGTGTGGCTACCATAAGCACCTCTTACGCCTTCACCAGCTCCAACTCCTCAATCCGTGACTGAATAGGGCGAAGCTTTTTAATCCTCACCCATACCACAGGCTGATCTCCATCGGCTTGACTTGCTGCAAACCGATGGCTCCACGCGTTGAACTCTTCATCCCTTTCGATCTCGAAAAAGATTCGAGCCTTCACACCGATCTTCTTCGTGATCTCTGGATGGTCTATCACATAGCGATTGAACTCGAAAGCAAGATCAACAACTCGCTGGGCAAACGCTTGATCTTTCTTGCTGAGCTTCATGGCCATTCTCCTCGTATGCTGTCCTGACAATCTTATGAGTCACGTGATCTCATTAAATTATACATCTCCGGGCGGCGATCCGCGAAGAGATCGTTCATCGCCGTCACTTTCTTGTCGTCGGCTTGGGCAGGGCTGACCTCGACGATCTGCAACATTTCTCTATCTGGTGGGGCCTGTGCGAGAAGCTCCCCGCTCGGCGCGACGATCTGGCTCTCCCCGGTGAACAAGAGCTTCTTGCCCCCGCGCTCTTCTACTCCGTAGCGATTGGCGAGCACCCAAAAGATTCGGTTCTCCATGGCGCGCACGCGCGTGATCTGCTGCCCCTTCCCCGGCAGCACCAAGTTCGACGGATGACAGATAATTTGCGCCCCCGCAAGCGCGAGTGTCCGCGTCGCTTCAGGGAAGAAGTGATCGAAGCAGACGAGCATCCCGATCTTTGCGATCCCCAGATCGTAAACCCGAAACGGCGTATCCCCAGGGGCAAAATAGAGCTTCTCTTCAAAGAAAAGATGCGCTTTGCGATACGTCGCTGTATACCCGTCAGGGCCGATGAGCACCGCGGAGTTATAGCATTTTTTCGAGATCTCATCGCGCTCGGCCATGCCCAGCACAACCCAACAGTGTTTGCGCCGCGTTATGTTCTCCAAAAAGAGCGTCGTTGGTCCGGGGATCGGCTCGGCAAGTTCGTTCACCTCGTCTTGCGAGGTGAAGAGATACCCTGTGGTGCACAGCTCCGGCAGCACTAGAAGATCAACTTCGACTTTTCCCATCGCTTCGGCGATTTTATGCAGATTGGCGCGCTTGTCACCGAATGTCGGACAGAACTGATAGAACCCGATCTTAATCATTGGCCACACTCCGGGGGAAGAAGACTCACAGTGACGAGTTTCGAGAGATCGCTCGTGCGCTCGATCAGTGCGCGCTCGAAGAGAAAATTCTGAAGTTTGGCCCATTTCTCTAAGTGATTATGGCACGGTGCGCCGACAAAGAACGCCAGGGTCGCGTCGAAGAATTTTTTATTCAGATCAGCTTCGCGCCGCAGATCAGGATTCGCTTGAAGAAAGAGCGCGAACGCGCGATCAGGCTCTCGGAGCGTCAGCACCACCGCGCGTGCGACCGCTCGCAAGAATTTTTTGAGTAACTCTGACTTCTGCTGTGCTATGGTCTCGTTGGCGATGAAGACGAGCTGGGGATGATCAGGGATGCCGTGCTCCTCAAACGCAAAAAAAACTGTCTCTTTTCGCTCTTGGACTTCTATTAAGATTTTCTCGACGTTGCGAAATGCGCCGATGGCGTCGACTTGCCCTGTCAAGAGCGCCGGGAGCGTGTCGAAGCCTACGTTGATTAACTGATAATCTCCGGCTTTGAGGCCGGCGGTCTCGAGCATCGCTGCCCACAGAACGGGTTCTTCAGGCTCTAAAGAGTACCCAATCTTACGCCCTTTGAAGTCGGCTAGAGTCCGAATGCCGCGCTCTTTCAGGGCTAACAGTCCTCCCAAAGGTCTCTGAATGAGCGAGCCGACGGCTGTCAACGGCACGCCTTGGGAGCGAATGACGATGAGATTGATCGGCGTCGTGATCGCGATATCTGCGCGCCCGGCAGCAGCGAGCTTGGCCGGATCGCTGGGATCAAACGCCGTGGGCGTTTGCAGCGAGACGGAAAGCCCTTCGGTCGAGAAAAATCCCATCTCTTGCGCGACGTAGAGCGGGACATGATTGGGATTGGGAAGCCAGTCCAAGACTACGATGAGCTGAGACTGCGCCGAGCTGGAGGCAAAGCCCCAGACGCCCACAAGCACAACAAGCGCGAAGAATCGCACACTGGATCACCTCAGGGAGATTATAGCGATGGTCGGCACCCATGCAACATTATAGTATAATAAACCCAACGACAGGAGGCCCATATGACACAGTATAAGAAGCCCTCTATAGAGGAACTGAAGCGTCGTCTCACACCTGAGCAATTTGAGGTCGTCTGCAACTGCGGCACTGAGCCGCCGTTTCAGAATAAATATTGGGACCATCACGAGCCGGGCATCTATGTAGACGTCGTGAGCGGGGAGCCGCTCTTCTCGTCGTTCGACAAATTCGATTCGGGCACGGGCTGGCCAAGTTTTACTAAACCCATCGAGCCAGAAAATATCATCGAGAAGCCCGATTATTCATATGGGATGGTGCGCACTGAAGTGCGCTCCAAGCACGGCGATTCCCATTTGGGCCATGTCTTCGACGACGGCCCGCCGCCGACATATAAGCGTTACTGCATTAATTCAGCAGCGCTGCGCTTCGTGCCCGTCGCGCAGATGGAAGCTGAGGGCTATGCGCGCTATCTTGAGCCGTTTATCTTAGCTGGGCTTGTCCCAAACCGCGAGGTGATTTACTTAGCTGGGGGATGCTTCTGGGGGATGCAAGAGATCTTGCGAAAGATCCCCGGCGTCGTCTACACCGACGTGGGCTACACTGGTGGCACAGTCCCCAACGCGACGTATCGCCATCACCCCGGGCATGCCGAAGCCGTGCGCGTCATCTACGACAGCGAGAAACTCCCGTTTGAACAAGTGTTACGCTATTTCTTTCGCATGCACGATCCGACGACCCCCAATCGTCAGGGCAACGACATTGGGGAATCGTATCGCTCGGCGATCTTCTATCATACGGAAGAACAACGCCAGATCGCGCTGGAGTTCATTGAGCGTTTGAATAAATACAGCAACTGGGGCGCGCCGATTGTGACCCAAGTCGAGAAAGCTGGCCCGTTCTGGCGCGCTGAAGAAGAACACCAAGACTATCTACAAAAACACCCCAACGGCTACACGTGTCACTGGCTGCGTCCGGAATCTATATTAGGGTTTTGAACGAAGCTATGCGCGACTTCTGGCTCTGTTTCGTGCCGCTCTTTGTCGCGGTAGACGCTCTCGGGACGCTGCCGATCTTTATTAGTTTAACGGCAGGGCTAGAGCGCGCCTACGTGCGCAAGATCATCTGGCAGTCATTACTGACGGCCACGGCCGTCGCGTTAGCATTTCTTGGCGTAGGCAAGGGGATCTTCGCGCTCTTAGGGATCACCGTCGCTGATTTTATGATCGCAGGAGGGGCATTACTGTTTTTGCTCTCGCTACGTGGACTCTTAGCGGGTGAGCGCGAGCGCTTCTTTGAAGATCACGAGACGCTCGGCGCGGTGCCCTTAGGTGTCCCCCTCATTGCCGGCCCAGCAGTCTTCACGACAAGTCTCTTGCTTGTTGACGAGTACGGCTTGATCCCAACGGTGCTCGCAACGATCGCCAATATCTTGATTGCCGGGCTGATCTTCTGGGCTTCGGACTCCGTGAACCGCGTCTTAGGAGAAGCGGGGATGCGCACGCTCTCCAAGATCGCTAGCTTGATCTTAGCAGCAATCGCGGTGATGATTGTGCGCAAGGGGGTGATGAGCTATCTCAGCTAAAAGTCTTCCCAGTCGAGCTCATCGGGAATACGAGGCAGCCCTTGCGCGTCGCGGGGCAGCAATGCTCGGCGCACGACGCCGCGAAAGTTCCCATCGGGCATAGCGCCGTCCCAGACTTCGCTGCGATAGACTAACACTGACGGTGGGTTGGTCTGGCGCATCAGCACATCGAAGAGAATGCGTAATTTTTCAAAGAGGATCGTCTCGTTCTTGGAGAGGCGGTCGCGCACGAAGGTGACGACGCGCTTGCTGTCTTCAGTATATGCTGCGAAGAGCTCGGCAAAGTCTTCGTATTCGTTGGTCGTCGCATAGCGACGACCGCGGTATAATGGGCCGATAAAATTGCCCGGATCAGATCCAGAGCGCCGATAGAGCTGCCGATAGGCTTGGACTTGTTGCGGCGTAAACACGCGAAAGTGCACGACGTGGGCGATCTCGTGAAAGACGACGACCATAAAATCTTTGCAGTTGGGGACGGTATCGCAGTTTAAGCCGTCGTAGAGTTCGATGGTCGAGCCGTAGGCGCGGCCGGCCGCATCGGGATCGCGAGGGAGGCGCTTGATGAGCGTCACGGCTGAGCGGATATGAGCCGGCAGCGACTTGAAGATCGCATACAATGTCGCGCACTCGACGCTGTCAAAATCGCGCGTACTCTCGGAGACAATCGCCACGCCAAAATCTGTATAGATCTGCTCGCATGTACCAGTCTGGAGCTGCTCTTGGGCAGCACTCAGCAGGGCGAAGCTGCCCAGCACGATGAGTACTAATACGAATCTGCGCATACGCTCTCCTCTATCTTCAATGAATCGTTGTGGCGAGTATCATACCGAAGGGCGCGGGCAGCGTCAAGGTGCTGTTGACTAGAGCTACCCTCCGAGGGTATAATCACCCTTGAAAAGGAGGCGTAGACTATGCGAGCGATCGTCAGATGGAGCGTCGTCGTCGGCGTGTTGGTCTTGGCGTTAGGGGTTGGAGGGCTTGTCCCGCAGGCGCAGACTCAAGTCTTCAAGGTCTGCTCGGACATCTCCTGGCCGCCGTTTGAGTGGACCGATGCCAAAGGGCAGTTCGTGGGGTTCGATCTGGACGTGATGCGCATCATCGCGATCCTGAAAGCCTATAAGATCGAGATTCAGAATTTGGGGTTTGATTCGATCATTCCAGCCGTGCAGGCCGGGCAGTGCGACATCGGCGCGTCAGGGTTTACTATTACGAAAGAGCGCGCCCAGGTCGTAGACTTCTCTGATCCCTACTGGGAGTCCAACCAAGCCGTGCTCATCCGCACCGATTCTGGGCTCAATATCATTACAGCGTTCAAAGCGGGCAACAAGATTGGGGCCCAGCGCGGCACCACCGGCGCCCAGTGGGTCGAAGATAATATTATCAATCAAGGGATCAAAGTCGAGCTCAAGCTCTATGAGACCTATCCGTTAGCTGAGCAAGATCTAATCAATAAGCAACTCCATGCCGTCGTCGAGGACGAGCCGGCCGCCAAAGTCGCTGTCAAGGCGTCTAAAGGCGTGCTCAAGATCGCAGGGATCATCATGACCGAAGAGCAATTTGGTTTCTTAGTGCGCAAGGGCGATCCCCATAAGCTCTTGCCCCGGATCAACGACGGCATGAAGGAGATGAAGAAGAAGAGCATCTGGAACAACTTAGTCGAGGCGTACTTCGGCGTGGACGTCAACTTGGATCGGATCACGCAGTGCTGGGCCGATCTGAAGGGCTGGCTGGACAAGAACCAGCCAGAAGCGTACGCCGAGAACCTGGCAGCGTGCATGGCTGGGGAGCCTTACAAGAAGCCGTAGCCTCATCACACCATGACCTGGCAAAGGGGCACGGGGGTGCGTCCTCGTAGGCGCGCCCCCGTTTCTCTCTCGAGATGCTAGACAAACTGCAACTGATCTGGGAGAGTGTACCGTTACTGCTCCAGGGTATG
>CALLJK010000010.1 GCA_938091745.1 Candidatus Bipolaricaulota bacterium | reverse complement strand
TAGACGCAATAGATCTGGTCTTCGAGGGCGTTCTGTGAAGCAAGCTGCACTAGCTCGTTAATGATCGCCAAGAACGCTGCGAGCGTCTTGCCGGACCCAGTTGGTGCTGAAATTAAGCAGTTCTTTCTATGGTGAATATGGGGGATAGCGAAGCGTTGCGGTGGGCTGAACGCCGAAAATTTCTCGCTAAACCAGCGCTGTACCAACGGGTGCAACAGTGCGAGGATCTCTTCGTCAGAGAAAGATTCTACTTGTCGGGTAAGCATTTCTTTGTTGGAAGAATGTCGGGATACTTGAGCACCTTGAGGCCTACTTTGGCTAAGCCCTTGCGTACCATGCCTAGCCTCTCCGCGGCTGCAAAAGAGAGATCTATGATGCGCCCTTCGACATACGGCCCGCAGTCGTTAATGCGTACTATAACGCTCTTGCCCGTTTCTAAATCCGTGACGAGCACGATTGTGCCCAAGGGCAGCGTCAAGTGCGCTGCCGTGAGCTTGTGCATATCGTAGATCTCCCCACTAGAAGTGCGCCGTCCGTGGAACGGCTCGCCGTACCACGACGCGATGCCCACTTGATCATAACGCACGAGATTCCACAACCCTAGAGCTAAGATTATGCTCGCCCAAACGTAGACGAAGTATTCTGGTCGCATAGATATTTTATTCTATCGCAACGCCGGCACACTTACGAGGACAGCTTTCCCAGCTCAACGCCCCACGAAGCAGCTAGCTCCACAAGGGCGTTCTGCTGGATAGCTTTTCGTATCTGGCGCATGAGCGATTCGAGAAAGTATAGATTGTGAATGGTCGCCAGACGCATCGCTAAGATCTCTCTAGCAATGAAGAGATGGTGCAGATACGCCCGCGAGAAATTCTGACACGTGTAGCACGTGCAGTCTTCTGCGATGGGGCGCGGATCGGTCTTGTACGGAGCGTTAGTGATGTTGATGCGAAAGTTTTCCGCGTCTTTGACCCAGAGTGCGCCGTTGCGGGCCATGCGCGTCGGCGCGACACAGTCGAAGAGATCTATCCCACGCGCGACCGCGTGAAAGATGTCTTCGATCTCACCAATGCCGAGCAGGTGTCTTGGCTTCTCTTCAGGCAGAAGGGGGATCGTCCAGTCTAAGACTTTGTAGAGATCTTCTTTGGAGCGCCCCACAGAGCCGCCGATCCCGATGCCGTCGAAATCTAACTGTGAGATGAACTTCGCGCTCTGTTCGCGCAAATCCCGATAGGCTCCGCCCTGGACGATGCCAAAGAGGGCTTGTGTGTGAGACCTAACCCCCTGACCCCCTTCCCGACCCAGGAAGGGGGCACTCCCCTCCCTGTATCGGGGAGGGGTTGGGGGAGAGGTTCTAAAATACTCCAATGCACGCACTGCCCAGCGATGGGTGCGCTCCATCGCTCTTTTTGTGTATTCGTAATCGTGTAAGGGGGAAGTGCACTCGTCGAGCACGAAGATCATATCCGCGCCGAGCTTCTTTTGAATTTCGATAGTGTTTTCTGGGGTGAACTTCTGGGGCGAACCGTCCAAGTGCGAGCGAAATTCGATGCCCTCTTCGGTGATCTTCACGAGCGACTGTCCCTGGCGCGCTTTGCGCAGATGCCCGCCGCGCTCAGCAGCTTCGACTTCGTCGGGGAAGATCGACGCGATCTTTCCGACGCCGTGCTCGATAGCCGCGCCAAGGCTGAACGCCTGAAAGCCCCCTGAGTCCGTCATAATTGGGCCGTCCCAGCCCATGAATCTGTGCAGGCCCCCAAGCTGGGCGATGACCTCCTCGCCGGGGCGCAAGTGCAAATGATACGTATTTGCGATCAAGACTTGAATGCCAATCTTTTTGAGGTCATCGGGGCCGACGGCCTTGACGGTCGCTTGGGTGCCCACAGCGACGAATGACGGCGTGGGAATCTCCCCGTGCAGAGTTTTAAGAACCCCACAGCGGGCGCGGGTGTGGGGGTCGAAAGATTCAATAGAAAAGCGCTTCATATGCCTAATAAAATATCGTCCTTGTCCGATGATATGGCTTTTGTCGAAATTCTTCTCGCTGCCCGAGATTCCATAAGAGCCAGTCTATCTCAAAGCTGCGCAGCGGTCGCCTAAGCTGCTCTAGCTCGCGCTTTAATAATTCTATCGCCCAGATCGTGTGCGCGCGAATCTCGATCTCCTCTGGGCTGCCTGACGGGATCTCCTCGCGGCGGTCAATTCTCTCAGCAAGCTCTGGGCTGTAGCGCAAAATCCCAATCTGGCGCAAGACTTGCGGGACTTTATAGTCCGCAAACGCCGTCAGCTCATCTATATCTGAGAATTCTCCCCAACGCTGCCCAGCAAAAGCCCCATAGAGATCAGCGCAAAAGATCTGTGCCCGCTTATAAAAATACACGGTGCGCCCGCGATAGATCGCTTCATCGCGAAAACTCGAGAAATCGTGAGCTAATAGCTCGACTAAGCGAACGACCGAGCGCTCCGCACGCTCGACCAGCCGCGCTGCCTGCCCGTCGTATTTCTTTTGTAAGACTGCCCCAGCCTCACGCAAGATTTTTACGCGCTCGTCAAGCAACGGAATCTCGTTCTCTCCATCGAGAATCTCTTGGAGCTGTGCTCTGTCCATCTGCGCGAGAAACGTAGCATCCAAGATCTGATCCCCGTGCATGACAGCGTCTTTGAAGCTCATCGCAAGTGCGACATAGCCATCGTGCCCGCGATACCGCCAGCGCGGCTCCGGCCAAAAACAGAAATTTAAAGAGTCCAGCACAAACAGATACTGCACCGTGCGCGCCGTCCCGTCGCGAAAGTGCAGCCCATTCCAGACAAAGTTCAGTGATTGCTGAGCCAGCTCCTGAGCGCACCTGCGCACAGCGTCTTCATTAAGAGTAACGTGCTCCGCGTGCTCGACCACCCAACGCGCAGATTCTAAGACTCTTTTCATAGACGCTTCGATTATAATTCGACAAATCTCTGTGTACCACGTACAATGGGAGCAAACGGGGACGCACTATGTCCGACAAGATCGAGCCAGCGCAGCTTGCGATTGCGGTCTTTCGCTCGTGCGCCTACGAGATCGTGCTCTGCGAAACCGAGCTCGACTGGGACGCGCTGCGCCGCTGGGAATTTATTCTCAAGGGCGGCGAGGTGAAAGACTACGCGATCACGCGGCGCTTCCAGGCGTTTGCTCGCGCCAAACAGCGTGCGCGTAACCCCGAAAATATTTCAGCGTACTTGCTCTACCGGCTCAGCCACGGCGGCGCTGGCCCAGAAGACGGCCTTGTCCTTGACGAGGAGACAGATCATCAGAAGGGTCCGCACTGCATTGGCTGCGGCGGCTTGATAGACCAAACTCGTCGCGCGCGGATGCTTGAGCGCATCCGCGCTGGGTTTCGCATGTCTGATCTGAAAATTCCCATAGACTGCGAAGAACTCGTCAACACGCACTTAACCCAAGCCGAGATGAACGAATTTGTCGGACACCAAGTGAGCTTCAGCTATCAAGAGAAGCTGATCAATGAGGCTTTTGACGAATTGGCCACGCACAAGACGTAATAGAAACTCTCTATCAAAAGTGCGCGCTCTCATGCTATACTGAAAAGGAGGTCGCTATGAAACACCGGGATCCGCTTAGGGAGATCATGGAGAGGCCCCTAGAGCCTCTTCCGTACTCATCCCATCCTAGCGACGCTATCCTGCGCAATTATAGTCACGGGCGTTTAGGCCAAAGCGGCTCCTTCAATGTAACCGGGCTCCAAGCGGGTACCTTAGCTAGATGGCATCGCGCAGAGGTCACGGCGCATCTGTTGACGTGCCGACGCTGCGCCCACATTGTCGCACAAATGCGCGCAGAACCCTCTAAGCGCAAAGCTCTCTTAGAATGGCTCATTCCCTCGCGTGCACCAATACCTGCATTTGCACGCCTCGTGATGCTTGCTCAGTTTGTTATTATTATGGGCTTAGTGGGAATAATCTATTTTAAACCTGCGCCGTTCTTCCCGTCATTGAGTCCAACGGCCTCAGTTATCCCCTCATCGGGGATCGCGAAAACCTCTCAGCAAATCCCGTCAGCGCCACATCCCCAAGCCCTTGAGCAATCATCTGATCCCATCCCCCAGCTCGTGCAGTCGTACCCCCAGACGATCCACGTAGTCTTCCGCGAGGATACGCCGATGCACGAGGTGAGAAGCTTAATGCAAAGCATTAACGGGATTTTGATCTTGGTTCACCAAAGAGGCTTTGTCGTTCGGCTCCCTTCAGATGGTCAGCTGGACAGCGTCATGGAGAGGCTCTCCCAAAGCCCATATATTCTTGAAGCGCGCAAAGACTGAAAGGAGGTCTCTATGCAAACGCGATGGTGGCTTCTGGGGGTCGTGGGAGTAGTGGTAATCAGCATCGTGGTCGGCTGGACGATCTATGAAGCGTCGGCTGACCCGCTGCGCGGGATCGAGACGGTCGCGATTGAGCCAATCCCAAACGTTCCGGACTTTGTGCAAGAGGGCGTGCTGGGACAGCTCTCGGTGCAATTTCAAGATCGCGGGATTCGCATTGATGCTGCCAATCCCGATGCGGTCATCCACATTGACGTCAGCACGTTAGAACTCAACGAGTCTGGGTTTTATCTGGTTGCTTCGCTTGAGATCAAGAAGAGGAGCGGGGAGCAGCGCAAGATGGTCTTCACGCTCAGCATTGATAAGAACGGGATCAACGCGCAGTTGAAGAGGGCATAAGTTCAGCGCACTGCATCGTCAAATCGTTGTTGCCCTCGCACGGCGAGCCTCGAGTCGCTATAATAGCCCCCATAACAGAATCGTGCTGGAGGGTTAGATGGGTAGTTTCGATACGATCGTCTCGCTCTGTAAGCAGCGCGGGTTTGTCTTTCAGTCATCAGAGATTTACGGGGGTATCGGGGGCTTTTGGGATTACGGCCCTCTCGGCGTTGAGCTAAAGAATAATATTAAACAATCATGGTGGCGGCGTGTCGTCCAGATGCGCGACGACGTCGTCGGGCTTGATGCGTCTATTATTATGAACCCCCAGACGTGGGTTGCCAGCGGCCACGTCGAAGAGTTCACAGACCCATTAGTAGATTGCAAGCAGTGCAAAAGGCGCTTCCGCGCCGACGCTATCGTGAATAACACCTGTCCGGAGTGCGGAACTGTGGGACAGTTTACTGACGTGCGCAGATTTAATCTGATGTTCAAGACGTATGTTGGCCCGGTGGAAGAGAGCGCAGCGCTGACATATCTGCGCCCAGAGACCGCCCAGGGGATCTTCGTGAATTTTCAGAATATTTTGATTGCGATGCGCAAGAAGCTGCCGTTTGGGATCGCCCAGATTGGGAAAGCCTTTCGCAACGAGATCACGCCAGGGGATTTTATCTTCAGAGATCGGGAGTTCGAACAGATGGAGATCGAATATTTCGTCAAGCCCGGTACCGACGACTATTGGCATCAGCATTGGGTTGAGGAACGATTACGATGGTACATTGAAGACTTGGGGCTGCGCAAAGAGAAGGTGCGCGCCCGTGCCTTACCCCGAGAAGACTTAGCACACTATTCGAAAGCGACCTTCGAGATCGAATATGACTTTCCTGGCAAGGGCTGGGCGGAGATCGAGGGGATCGCCAATCGCACAGATTATGACTTACGAAGACATTCCCAGCACTCCGGAAGAGATTTGACGTACTTCGACGAAGAGACCAAAGAGCACTATATCCCCTACGTGATCGAGCCGTCGTGCGGAGTAGACCGTATCTTTCTCGCTGTGCTCCTCGATGCGTATCACGAAGAAGAAGTTCGGGGCGAGAAGCGCGTCGTTTTAAGGCTCAAGCCTCAGCTTGCCCCTATAAAAGTCGCGGTCTTCCCGTTGTTGCGCAATCGCCCTGAGATCGTCCAAAAAGCCAAAGAGCTCGCAGCTACGCTGCGCAGGCACTTTACCGTCTGGTACGACGATACGGCTGCTATCGGGCGATTATATCGCCGCCAAGATGAGATCGGCACGCCCTACTGTATCACCGTTGACGTCCAGTCTTTGACAGATAACGCTGTCACCATTAGAGATCGCGATACCATGCTTCAAGAGCGCGTGCCCATCGAGCGCGTCGTCCCGGTGCTCAAAGAGAAGTTCGCCCAATGCTAAAGCCCCCTTGCGCTGCGGGTGCGCTCGTGCTAAGATCGGAGCAAGGAGTGCAGCCGTGAAGCTCGTGACACGTCGTAGTATTGTGATCGTCCTTGCTCTCACTGTCACTGTAGCGGTGCTGTGGGGGCTATTTGCCGCGCGGGGGCAAGCGCCCAATGCGTCCACGCTCTTCAGCCCACTCTTTGAAGCGTATCAGCGGATCAAATCGAATTTTTACAGGCCTGAAAATGCCCCCGATGCCCGCTTGCTCAAGGGGGCTATTGAGGGCATGATCGAAACCCTCGGAGATCCCTACAGTCGCTATCTCCCAGCAGAAGATTACCGGCAATTCAACGAAGGTTTTGAAAAAGAAGTCGTTGAAGAGTTTGGCGGGCTGGGGATGCAGATCGAAGTGCGGGATGGAAAGCTCTTAGTCGTTGCGCCCTTGCACGATACCCCAGCGAGTCGCGCGGGCATCGAAGCTGGGGATTGGATCCTCGAAATCAACGGGGAATCGACTGAGGGGATCACGCAAGAGCAAGCCGTCAAGAAGCTGCGTGGCCCTAAGGGCACTCTTGTCACTTTGAAGATCCGCCGCGAAGACGGCACAGAAAAGATTTTCGAGATCGTGCGCGATATTATTACAGTCAAGATCGTCAGCCACAGCGTGCTTGCCGGGGGCCAAGTCGGCTACATTCAAGTCTATACGTTCAATACTCTGACGCGCGTGGACGTCGAAAAAGCTCTCAAAGACTTGCTTGCGCGGGGCGTCAAGGGATTGATCTTAGATCTGCGCAACAACCCCGGCGGGCTGCTCAACCAGGCCGTAGATTTAGCAAGTCTCTTCATTGACGAGGGGCCGGTGCTAAAAGTCCAGAGCCGCAACGGCTCTGAAGTCTATAACTCTAAGGGCAATCGCTACCCCAACTTGCCGTTGGCTGTGCTTGTCAATCGTGGTACAGCGAGCGCTTCGGAGATCGTCGCTGGAGCGATCCGAGATCATCAGATGGGGGTGCTCTTCGGCAAGCGAACTTTCGGCAAGGGTGTCATTCAAACGTCGTTTACGCTGAGTGACGGCTCGGCGATCTTGTTGACAACAGCGGAGTATTTCACCCCTCAGGGGCATCGCGTGCACGAGACGGGCCTTAGCCCAGACGTCTTGATCGAGAAAGAGTCCGAGATCTTGCCCAAAGCCCTCCAATGGGTTGTGAGCAATCTCGGCCGGACCTGTCCCTGCTCGCCTCCCGTCCGCTATGATCACAGTGCGCGGGCTCGTCCATCGCCTTTCCTTGTCTGGTTTGCGCCCTAGAGTGCTTTTAGATCACATCGATCTTGCTGTTGAGCGAGGCGAGGTTGTCTTACTGATGGGGCGCAATGGCTCCGGCAAGACGACGCTGGCCCGCTATATGGCAGGCTTGCTTATCCCTCAAGAAGGAACGGTCACCGTCGATGGGATTCGGACAACCCAAGACCCCCGTGAGATCCGACGTCGTGTTGGGCTTCTCTTCCAAGAGAGCTATGAGCAGCTCATCGCGCAGACGCCCCTGGAAGACGTAGCGTTCGGGCTAGAGAATATCGCTTTGCCTCCCTCACAGATTCAGAGGCGAGCGTGGCAAGCGTTGGAACGCGTCTCTCTCACCAAGAAAGCTCATTGGCCCATCGAGATGCTCACGCCAGCAGAGCGCCAGCGCGTCGCCCTTGCTGGCGTGCTCGCGATGAACCCAGACTACTATATTCTCGACGAGCCAGATCGTACAGCAAACCACGAGGGGCTGGCGCTCCTGCTCGCTCTCGTCCAAGAATTGCGGGCCGAGCAGAAGGGCGTGCTCATCATCTCACACAAAGAATTTTGGCACGAGCATGTAGATCGGGTGGTGTACTTAGAGCACGGCAAAGCAACTGAAAAGGAGCTCGTGGGTTTACGGGCTCAACAGATCGAAGGTTCACGAACACGCGAACTCGCGAACGTACGAGCTTGCGAACCATCTTCTCCATTCCATGTGCGTGCACGAGATCTCAGCTTTTCGTATGATGCTACTCTTGTTCTCAGAGGCTTCTCAGCTGAGATCATCCCGGGAGAGTTTATCGTGATCACTGGGCCAGCGGGCTCAGGCAAGACAACCCTGGTGGAACTGCTTGCAGGGCTAGCTCAACCGACCTCCGGCTGTGTCCTATGGAACGATATCCCCATACATATGTTGCGAGCACGTGAGCGCGTGCGCTGTGTGGGCTTGGTCTTTCAAGAGCCGTATCAACAGTTCCTAGGGGAGAACGTTCACGAAGAACTGCTTTTGGGATTGATGGCTCAAGGGATCAGTTTCAAGGAAGGGGAGCACAGAGCGCGCTGGGCTTGTCAGGCTATCGGGTTAGACTGGGAGCTCATCAAAGAGCAGCCGTCACATCGCTTGAGCGGAGGAGAGCAAGCGCGCTTAGCGGTTGCAGCTATGCTTGCTCTGCGCCCTCATATACTTATTCTTGATGAGACGCTGGCGGCGCTCGATCACCAGGGGCAGGCCGAGCTCCTTACACTGCTTCAAGAGCTCTGTGCTCAGGGGATGACCGTGCTCGTGGTGACTTCGGAAAGTATACCCAATCTGGGATCTCGCCTGTGGGTGCTTGAGGGCGGGCAACTTCTCTATGATGGCCCTCCGCACACACTATGAAAACACTCAAAGATTGGGTACGTCTAGGTGGAGCTATAACGTTGGCCTTGCTAGGGGTAATTATTATAGTGTTTTATCGGGAGGAAGAGTTTGGGCTTCTCATTGGAGTAGCGAGTATCGGTGTGAGTCTTGGCTTCTTGTGGCACATCTGGAACAAATAAAAAAAGAGAGGGCTCGGCCAGATATACCTGACCGAGCCCCGCTGGTTCCGTTAGTTATGTGAAGCAAAGCCGTAGACTGTCCCAAAGCCTACAACCCCTTGCATACAGACAGTCTTCCCTCCTCCTTGCACGAAGAGCACAAATGTGCCCAACGAGCTATAGGGGATAGTCGCGGTGCTGAACGATCCGATGAAGCCCAGCTGGACCATGCCAAACGAGCTATATCGCTGGAAGGTGAGCGCCGGGCCGAGCGACTGAATCTGCAAGGCGTTAAAGAACCAGCCGGCGTCCTTGATCTGCATGACTCCAGCAAGGCTCACAATCGGGGCGCCGCTCCCGATGGCGACCGTGAACGGGAACTGATTGGGCAAGCCCGAACAGGCCGCAGGCATCATAATGGGGAAGGGCCACGGGAACGGATAGGGGAACGGCCACGGCCCAGGAGCTGGCGCGAAGAACCAGCCAAAGAAGAACAACAACAGATCGAACGGTGTGAAGATCGGCGGGCAAATCACGACAATGATGACCACGATCTGGCCCGTGAAGATATCAATGAGCACGAAGATCGGGTCCTCACCAATAGCTGTGAGGTACTTGCCCGCAGGGATAGTATATCCCGAGACTGTTGCGTTCTGGGTGAGCTGGAGCACCCCGGTGAATATATAGGTGTTCTTGATCTGTTGGACGTTAATCTGCTGGGGTGCAGTGCTCAAGGGGGCAGCGTTCTGGCCCTGGGGGATCTGCGTGGCTTGCGCTTGGGCCAGTGCTTGGGCCAGCCCCGCAGCTTGGAGCTTGGCCATGATCTGCGCCGACATCTGAGCGAACTGCGGCGATCCCGGCGTGATCACTTGCTGGACGTTGAACCCCGTACCCGGCTGTGGCTGCGGCTGCGCAGGCACGCAGTTGGGCGGTGTGCCCACATAGCCGGGCGGACAGCTTGGGGGCTGCGGTTGCCCAGAAACTATCTGCAAGTTCGCGACAGCCGTAGCGACCTTCGCTGTAGGGACGATCGCTTGAATAGCTTGCTGAATTTGCTGCCCGACAGCCTGCGGGTTCGTGCCCAGAAGCGGGAAATCGCCGGTGCCGCCCTCAAGCTGCGGGATGCGCTCCGTCGAGGCGATGATCTGCACATACTCTGGGCCAAATGGCGGCGAGCAGACTAATCTATACGTCGCTACCCCTGGCAGGGTCCGCCAGTTCGTGTCCGTAATGTAATTATTGGACTCGAAGCGATTGGGCAAAAGCCGTGTGACGTTATTCCCTTGGATATCAAGGATATACGCATAATACGGGGCTTCGTTCGCTCGATACTGAATCTCGATGGTCTGTCCGACAGCACAGACGGGACGGCTGACTTGAATGAACGCCTGGAACTCCGTGGGCTGGATGACGATCCCTAACGGCGATGGCTGCCCTTGGCTGAAGCTCGGGCTTACCCCGACCAAGCCCATCAGGACAACCCCCAACACGATGAGACTGAGACGCTTCATACTAGATCCTCCTTTTGGAAGGGGTACCCCTTCCGTGGTTCTGTAAGATAGTCTGCCCTGCCATACATCACCTCCAGGTGCAGGGCGCTTCACGACAATATATAGTACAAATCCCCCCTTGAAGTTTCACCTCAGCTCAGATATATTAAATTCACTTTTATGAAGTGTGCTATTCTTGGTGCTGGAGGTTGGGGGACGGCCCTGGCTCGGCTCCTCGCGCGTAAGGGCTATGCAGTGCGATTATGGGCGCGGCGGCCTGAGTTTGCCCGTGAGCTTGATAAACTTCGTGAGAACAGAACATATCTGCCGGGGGTTGCCCTCCCCAACGACTGCCTTGAGATTGTCAGTGACCTCGCACAAGCTATAGAAGACGCTGAAGCTGTGCTCTTGGCTGTCCCGTCGTTTGCCATGCGTGAGATTGCTAAAAGACTCAAGTCAGTACACGCTCGCCCTCGGGCGTGGATCAACCTGGCTAAGGGATTAGAGCGTGATTCTTTCATGACCATGTCTTCGGTCTTGAAACAAGAGCTGGACACTGAAAATATCTTTACGCTCTCCGGCCCAAGCCACGCTGAAGAAGTCGGACGAGACTTTCCCACCAGTGTCGTGCTCGCTGGCCGAGATCTTGCCCTTGGAGAGAAGCTCCAACGCGCCCTAATGACAGATCGATTCCGCGTCTATCTGAGTGATGATATAGCAGGGGTCGAATACGGGGGCGCAGTAAAGAACGTGATCGCGCTAGCATCAGGGATTCTTGACGGGCTTGGCTACGGCGGAGACAACGCGAAGGCAGCACTCATCGCGCGCGGGCTAGCAGAGATGGTGCGCTTAGGAGTTCGTCTTGGCGCGCGGCGCGAGACGTTCTTCGGCTTGTCAGGCGTCGGAGACCTTGTGGCGACGTGCACCAGCGAGCATTCGCGGAACTGGCGCGTAGGGTATCGTCTAGGCAAAGGGGAGTCGCTCACAGAGATTTTAAAGGGTATGTCTATGGTAGCTGAGGGTATTTATGCAACCCAGGCTGTGCGCGAGCTCGCTCATAAGCATGGGGTCGAGATGCCGATCACGGAAGCAGTCTACGCAGTACTTTACGAAGGCGCTGATCCCTTGGCTCGGCTCAACGCCCTGATGACGCGCGAGCCAAAACGAGAGATTCTATAACAAGAAAGGAGATCAAGCTATGGCTTTGAAGCGCACCCCCCTCTATGAAGCCCATAAGCGTTTGGGGGCGAAGCTGGTAGAGTTTGGTGGCTGGGAGATGCCTATTCAGTACACGAGCATCATCGAAGAGCACAACACAGTGAGGTCTGCTGTGGGGATCTTCGACGTCAGCCACATGGGCGAGATCGAAATTGCGGGCCCCAATGCGCTCGATCTCGTGCAGAAGCTTATCACTAATGATGCGAGCGCCATGAAAGAGTATCAAGTGCTGTACTCTCCCATGTGCTATGAATCCGGGGGTACCGTCGATGATCTCTTAGTGTACAAACTTCCAGATCGCTTCTTGCTCGTGGTCAACGCGGCGAACACCGACAAAGACTTCGCGTGGATTCAGCAGAACGCCCAAAGATTCAAAGTCACAGTAAGGAATGCGAGCGCTGCATACGGGCAGATCGCGATTCAAGGGCCCAAAGCCGAAGCGCTCTTACAGCCATTCACAGAGTGCTCTCTCAAAGACTTGCGATATTATTGGGCGACGCAGACGCACGTGCTAGGAGCTGAAGTCTTGCTCTCGCGCACTGGCTACACCAGGGAAGACGGTTTTGAGATATACGCTGAGCCCAGCGTGATCGTGCGTTTATGGGATGAGATTGTGCGTGCGGGAGCTAAGCCCATTGGGCTTGGGGCACGCGATACGCTCAGGTTCGAATCGGGCATGCCCCTCTATGGGCATGAGTTAGACGAACAGACAACTCCCATTGAAGCGGGTCTAGGCTGGACAGTCAAAGAGAAAGACTCTGACTATAATGGCAAGGCGACTTTGCTGGCGCAGAAGCGCCAGGGCACGAAGAAAAAACTCATCGGGCTGAGGATGCTCGAGCCAGGGGTGCCGCGCCAGGGCTACAAAATCTTTGCTGACGGCAGGGAAGTCGGGGGTGTCACCAGCGGGATGTTTGCCCCATCAGTCAACGCGTTTTTAGCGATGGGGTTTGTCGCATCGGATACCTCTCCAACGGCAATCATAGAAGTCGAGATTCGCGGGCAGAGAAAGAGAGCTCA